>JAYQBP010000011.1:0-22984 GCA_038137385.1 Opitutales bacterium
ATGTAAAAGGAGGAGGAGGAAACACCTCCTACAAAAATGAATCCACACTTTGGGTTAAACCATCAGGTACCACCCTATCCGGGCTTACCGAGGAAACTTTTGTGCAGCTTAACCGCTCCAAGATCGATGATCTTTACAACACCGAGACCCCTGCCGATTCCGCAGCCCGAGAAGAACTGGTTAAAAATATGATGGCCGATGCCGTATCCGGTGGATCGGGACGCCCATCGGTGGAAGCACCCCTGCACAATGTGCTATCGACGAAGTACGTCGTCCACACCCACGCCCTGCTGGTTAATGGAATGACCTGTGCGGTCGAAGGTGAGGAAGTGGCCAAGCGTCTCTTTCCTGAAGCCCTGTGGGTGGAATACATCGATGCTGGTTATACTCTATGCATGGAACTTAAAGGTCGTATCGAGCAGTACGAGGCGGAGCATGGCAAAACACCCGGTGTCATTCTTTTAAAAAACCATGGTATATTTGTTTCTGGAAATACTCCCGAGGAGATTCGGGCTCATTACGCCAGTATCATGAATCCCCTACGGGAGGAATATGACCGCCAGAACATCAACGAGGAGCTCGTCATTTCCGATTGCCCAGAGGAACCAGAAATCGAGCAAAAGATCCGTTCCCTTTTTGGCGGTGATGCCCAGTATATTCAATCCAGTGGTGCATTCACTTGTGTACCTGGGCCAATCACCCCAGACCATTTGGTCTATGCCCGGGCCTTTCCTTTTGATGCGGAATTAACCGAGGAAAATGCCACCGCCTACCGCTCCTCTCACGGATTTGCCCCCAAGGTGGTCATTGCTAATGGTCGGGTGTACGGACTGGGCACAACCGATAAAAATGCCCACCTTGCTCTCGAATTTGCGATGGACGGAGCTCAGGTTTTGAAATTATCCCAAGCCTTCGGCGGCGTGGAATACATGTCCGACCCCGCACGCGAGTTTATTGAAAACTGGGAAGTTGAGTCCTATCGGCAGTCGGTAGCTAGTTAGATAGTAAGTTTGAGTAGAGAAAATTGAAGGACTTAAAAGGTTCTTCCAAGTCACTAACCTTTAATAAACATCCTTTAGGTAGCGTCTCTCCTTCTGCAGGGACTTGACCCATTTGGCGGCATCTTCTTCCGGCATATTGCCCTCATTAAGAGCGATTTGACGAAGGGCTGCATCGACATCTTTAGCCATGCGGGAAGCATCTCCACAGACATAAAAAATCGCCCCTTCCTGTAACCATGCCCATAACTCCTTGCCCTTGGCGAGCATCTTATGCTGCACATACTCCTTCTCTGCCTGATCACGAGACCAAGCCAGGTCAAGATCGGTCAATAGACCATCTTTGTGATACTGTTCCCACTCATCGCCGTACAAATAATCGGTCTTGGATGAGCGATCGCCAAAGAAAAGCCAGTTTTTACCTCTGGCTCCCATTGCTCTACGCTCCTCGACAAAAGACCGGAAAGGGGCAATACCAGTGCCAGGGCCTACCATGATAATGGGCACATCCCCATCCTGAGGAAGCTTGAAATTCTTATTTGGATGAAAATAGCAAGGTATACGATCCCCCACCCGATCGGCCAGATAAGAAGAACAGACCCCTTCACGCTTACGTCCGTGGCCATCGTAGCGAACAATAGCCACGGTCAGATGAACCTCTTCAGCATGTGCCTTAATACTCGAAGCAATTGAGTATAGACGAGGAGGCATAGGGCGCAGAAGACCAATGAATGACTCAGCACTTATGCCCTCTTGAGGAAATTCCAAAAAAAGGTCAATTAGCTCTCGCCCCCAGAGATAATCAGCCAGTCCATCTCGGTTGGCAGTCTGCAGTAAATCGTCCAACTTTTCCGCCTGGGCAAGCTCATTGAACTTTTTGACCTGAATTTTGCTGAGCACCGTACAGGCGAGACGGTTTAATAGTGCATCTTGAAGGGGAAGAGAATCCTCCCCGACTTTGACATTCTCGCTTCCTGACAAACCAACTGCAGACAGTAAGTCATCTACAACCTGAGGGCTGTTTTGAGGAATGACTCCCAAAGAGTCCCCTGGTTCATAACTTAAACCGCTATTTTTTAAAGAAAGTTCAAAGTGACGAGTCTCCTTGTCGGAGCCTTCATTGAGGAGCCGATTGATCAGGAGTTCAGACTGATATGGGTTCTCCTTGGTTGGAGCGGATGAATCGTTCGTGTGAGACATAGATAATTTTATAGAGATTTACTCTTTCTTACCAAGATCAGCGTACAATCCAAGAGAAATGACATAAATTTTTTCTTAAATAAGCAATTGAAGAAAGTTAAGACGACTTCATGATTTGTCAGACAAATGACTGACCTTACGGACTTACCCCACAAAGAGCAATTAGCATGGGAAGACACGATGGTGAACCATGCTTACGACAAATCCGAATGGATTGATGCCAGATCAGAACTCATCACATTCTTGAAGCAGGATGGGAAGTATGCAAGTGAGGCGACTCTTCGATCCTATCTTAATTGTTGTGCGGAGGCGGTTTCGGGATCCTCCCCATTGCCTCTCTTATCCGCTACCATGAAAGAATTGTATGCTCTTTATGGAATGCAAGATGCGTTGGAATAATTAAGCAGGAGTACCGGGGCGCATCTTACCAAGCTTTTCCCGGTGAGCTTTAGCCACAACCAAGTATTTTTCAGCCCAGCCCTTCAGCTTTCTTCTCTCCTCAGTGGATAGTTCTCTTTTCACTTTTGCGGGCACACCAGCAACGAGACTCCCCTCGGGAATATCCATCCCCGCGGGAACCAGACTATTAGCCGCCACAATGGATTGCTTTCCAATTCTTGCCCCATCTAGAATCGTTGAATTCATTCCAATTAGACATTCATCGCCTATCTCACATGCATGGATAACAGCCCCATGCCCCACAGTGACAAACTGACCTACGACGAGCGGATGGTTGTCGGATAAGTGGCCAACCACACCATCCTGCAGGTTGGAAAACTTTCCCACATGGATGGAATTGATATCACCACGCAATACAGCACCATACCAAAGGCTGACCCCCTCATCCAGTTGCACATCGCCAACTACAACAGCAGTGGGAGCAACAAAGACATCAGGGCCGTAGAGAGGTTCTTCTCCCATGTATTTCTCCAACCGGTCGATAGTTTCCATTCCCTACAATGATTCCCTATGGTGAATTTCCACTGGGTTTAAACACTAAATAGACAGTTTATAAACCACCCAAAACAAAGTAAGGATGGTTAAAAGTCTGAAATTTTGCCTCAGAATTATTGGCAGGCTTCGCACTCCTCACCATTGAGCATTGCCTGAATGCTACAAGCCTTCTTTTCCGCTTCGGTGTATTCTTTTTTGGGTGATGGTTCATCTGAAGGGGCATCTGCTAGAGGTTTTGCTTTCTTTAAATCCACCGTAGCTTTCTCGATATTAGATGCACCAAGTGTACGAAGATAATAGGTCGTCTTCAAGCCTTTGCGCCAGGCAGAACGATACATGTGAGATAAGCTCTTAAGATCGGGAGTGCCGAGAAAAAGATTCACGGATTGAGACTGATCGATCCATTTTTGACGCCGGGCAGCCGCGGAGAGGACATATTCGAAATTCACATCAAAGGCAGTGAGGTATTTTTCTTTGATATTTTGAGGAATGCCATCGATTGGGCCTAATTCCCCATCGAAATATTTCAACTGGTCAGACATGTCTTTATTCCACAAACCCTGTTTTTTGAGGTCGTTAACAAGAAAGCGATTCAGCACCATAAAGTCTCCCGACAGGTTACTCTTTACAAACATGTTCTTGTAGGTCGGTTCAATACAGGGAGAGGACCCCATGATGTTGGAAATCGTTGCGGTTGGTGCAATCGCAATCACATTGGAATTCCGCATCCCGTGCTTGGCAATTTTCTTTCGTACCACCGACCAATCCATTTTTGAACTCTTGGGGACCTCCACTTTTTCTCCCCGTTCTTCCTCAAGCATTTGAATGGTGTCTTGGGGCAGAATACCACGATCCCACTTCGAGCCCCGATAGGAAGAATAGGTTCCGCGCTCCTTGGCCAAATCGCTGGAGGCTTCGTAAGCGTAATAACAAATGGCTTCCATAAATTCGTCGTTAAACTCGACGGCTTCCTCCGAAGTAAAAGAAACATCTTTGATGAAAAGCGAATTTTGCAAACCCATTACGCCAAGACCGATTGGACGGTGCCGGCCATTAGAAGTTTTCGCTGCCTTGGTTGGATAGAAGTTAACATCAATCACATTATCCAATGCACGAATAGCAATACGGATGGTGTCACGTAATTTTTCGTGGTCGATTTCTCCCTCCTGGGTAAGGTGGGAGTCAAGCACCACTGATCCAAGATTACAAACGGCGGTTTCATCCTCGCCCGTATTTAGGGTGATTTCCGTGCAAAGGTTTGAACTATGAATGACTCCAGCATGATCCTGAGGACTTCTCACATTGCAGGTGTCCTTGAAGGTAATCCATGGATGACCCGTTTCGAAAAGCATTTTAAGCATAGCCTTCCACAGATCAATCGCAGGCATACTATGGCCCCAAATCTCTCCTTTTTCAGCTTTGGCTTCATACTCAACATACTTCTCCTCGAAAGCATTTCCGTAGAGATCATGCAGGTCTGCCACTTCGTTACTCCTAAACAAAGTCCAATTCTCACGGGCCTCCATCCTTTTCATGAACAAGTCAGGAATCCAGTTGGCCGTGTTCATATCATGAGTCCGGCGACGGTCATCACCGGTGTTTTTGCGAAGTTCAAGGAATTCTAAAATATCGCAATGCCAAGTCTCTAAATAAGCACAGCCAGAACCCTTGCGCTTTCCGCCCTGATTCACCGCACACAATTGGTCATTGTGCATTTTGAGAAAAGGAATGACCCCCTGACTCTCTCCATTCGTTCCGGCAATGTGACTACCGGTTCCCCGAACTGCGGTCCAACTTCCACCCAGACCTCCTGCCCATTTTGATAGAAAAGCATTCTCTGCAATTCCACGATACATGATGGACTCAATCGTATCATCCACCTTGTAAAGGTAACAGGATGAGAGTTGGGAATGAGGAGTGCCTGCGTTAAAAAGGGTCGGAGTTGATGAGCAGAATCGACGGCTTTTGTAGAGGTTGTACAATGAGATGATCTGGTCCTCGGCATCGTCTTCATGAGCGAATACCCCCATGGCTACACGCATCCAAAAGAACTGGGGTGTTTCCAAACGGCGGGGCACCTCTCCGGTCTTGTCTACCACAAGGTAACGATCATATAGGGTTTGAATGCCAAGGTAATCAAAATCCAGATCGGCAGAAGGATCAATGGATTGGCATAACCTTTCCACATCCAACTTAAGTAATTTTTTGTCGAGACGCTTAATCGCAACCCCTCTTTTAAGGTAGGACTTAAACTCGTTGGCATGAAAAGTTCGAATCTCCTCTATGCTGTGCTGTGCCACATTCCAGCCAAGAACTTCCTCATAAACGTAAGTCAGCAGGATACGGGCAGCAAATTTAGCAAAGTCAGCATCCCGCTCGATCAAGGTCTTGGCGTTAAGAATAATTGTTTTCCGCAAGTCGACCTCAGTAATTTCCGAAAAGACGGAACGTCGCAGGCTTTCCTCGATTTGCTCAGTGTTTAAACAAAGGTCCAAACCGATACTGGCGAAATTGATTCTTTTTTTGAGGTCAAGCCCATCCCAAAAGTAAGTGGTACCATCCTTCTTTTTGACCACAATCATCGAGTCCTGACGGACTTCGTGGTGATCGACATTGCTTTCCCGCTCTACACGTCGGCGGGCCCGGTATAGAATGTAGGACTCAGCAACTTTAAAGAAGCCATGCTTCATCAATTCTTCCTGAACAATATCCTGTACATCCTCAATGTTGATGAAAGCTTGGCCGGTGGCCACAGCCCGTCTACTGACCTCATCAGAAATCTGTACCGCAGGCTCAGAATCCAACCGTAGAGATAGAAAGGCTTTTCGGATCGCAACTTCAATTTTAGAGGAATTCCAAGGAACGACTTGACCGCTCCGACGGATGAGGCGGATTTGTGAACTATCAATCGGTGTGTTGGCAGGAAGACGCCCGTTCCCCATTCCGTTATTGGAACGCGAAAACACCAAGCTTTTGGCTACATCATAGGCATCATTTTCAACAAGGGCCTTTTCGATTAGTTTGTGCAACTCGTCGAAGGAGAGGCGGGGGGCACCGCCTTCCTCCTCTTGTTCCAACCGCTCGATTAAGCGGCTGGCGACGAGCCGGGAGGACTCCACCACGAGCTCCCGGTTCTTTGGGGTGTATATTTCCTCTTCTTCCCTGGAGATCATCAGGTCGGTCAGTGCCTCCCCAATAACCTCGGCCACCTCGGCGATGTGGAAATCACGGTCACCCGCGCCATCTGTAATCCGCACTTTTGGAATTTCAAATCGATTCTCTCCCAAATCTTCCGCCCAATCAAACCGGGGCTTGTTTTCACGGGGCGTTTCCGCCGCTTTGGTCAATAAACGATCTTCCTCAAATATGGTATTACGCATCTGTCAAATTTCTATCCTGCTTGGTTAAAACTTAAAATATTCCAAAATCGGTTGTGAGCTTACAACTCATCATCCGAAACATCCGTCAAGGCGGATGATTTTTGATATTCAGTTACTCGACCTTCAAAAAAGTTTTGCTCCTTTTTAACATCCATCATTTCGGCGAGCCAAGGGAAGGGATTTTCTAAACCGGGATGAAGCACTTCTAAACCTACGCCGTTAAGACGACGGTCGGCAATATAGTCGATGTATGTGCAGAACTCATCCGCACTAAGGCCCACTGAACTTACGGGCAGGCAGTCACGAATGAATTCTTTTTCAAGCACAACGGCTTCCTTCATAATTTCAACCAGTTCCTGGCGAAATTCTGAAGTCCAAATATCTGGGTTTTCATCAATGAGAACCCGGAAAAGATTGCGGAACAACTCGATATGGTTGGACTCGTCACGAAGGGTATAACGAAACATCTGTCCGATACCTGGAAACTTGTTTTGCCGGGCCAAGCTGAGAACCATTCCAAACAACCCATAGAACTGGGTACCTTCCATGCATTGACCAAAGATAAAAATATTCTTGGCGAGCTCTTGTTTGTTCGCGGTCTGCGTAAGGTCGAGATCGCGGCGCAGGTTCTTGGAAACACGAGTGACAAATTCATTCTTTCGGCGGATCGTCTCGATCTGCTCGAACATCGCTTCGCATTCATGCGGATTGATACCGAGAGAACTGATCATGTACAAGAGACTGTCCGCATGGATATTCTCCTCGTGTGCATGTCGGCCCAGGACTAGTTTAAGCTCGGGTGCAGTAACGAGTTCACGCACGACATGCTGAATGTTGTCACCTACGATGCCTTCTGCGGCAGAAAAGTAGCCGATCCCCATCATGATAATCCATCTTTCACTGTCGGAAAGCTCCGTAGGGTTTTTCCACTGTTCTAGATCTTTCTGCATGGGGATATCTTCAGGTTCCCAGTGGTTAGATTTCATTTTCCGGTAAAGGTCGTATGCCCACTGATATTTGAGGGGAAGTAGATTAAAAGTCATGGTTTCCCTGCCATTAATGACCATCTTTTCTTGAAAGGCCTCGACCGCCTTTTCTTCATTCAAAACAAATGATTTACCGCCAATTTCGTATGTCTTATTCATGTTTGCTATATCCCCTTCTGTTACCTGTTAAAATCCTTAAAAAATACCCGTTCGAAAAAGCTAAAAAACGATTTTGGGGCAAGAAATCGGCTGCTTCTGTCGTGCTTCTTCGGATAGTGTGGATTAAGGGAGTAAAAGAAAAGAAAAAAATCGTTTTTGCTGATTTTTTTTTCAAACAGCCCCCCTGCATGTAGTGCTTCTTTCATGTATATACCCCCATATGTAGTGTTGTTAATAAATTTTAGCTTGATTTTTGAAGCTGGCAATCATTTCTTGCAAATGCCTGAAAAATAAAGAAATAAAGACGGGAATGGACTAAATTCCAAGCTCAAGTTGTTCGAAGTTATTCCCCACAATTTAAGAATTTGTTCACATTCATGAGAAACTCAAATTAACCGGATCAGAAAACGATTTTTTTATTCTTATCAACAAGCTAGATGGAGTGGATAAAAAGAGGCAACCCAGCACTATCTGGGTCAAAGATGAACCCTGGCCTACCAGTGATCCTGCCAGTTTTTCCCAGAGTGCCTATTTGGACCAGCATTCCTTTGTAAAACCGCCCCCACTAGATAGATCGATCCAGTAACAAGCAAAGTGGATTTGATGGGAATGCATCGATAAAGTTCGTAGATCTCTTTTTCTGTGGCAAATTTTGAGGAGAGAGAAAACTCCTGAGAAAGTTGACGATAGTCTGATTCTGTACAGCTTCGGGGCTGATTAAGTTCAAAAAAAGTAATCTTTGGCTTGTATTTAGATAAAGGAACAAGCACATCGCGAGCCCGATCGATACCACAAGCTGCAAACCAAACATCGAACCCGAGTTCGAGAGTATCCCACAATTCTACGCTCACCTCCGCTCCCTGTCCATTGTGACAAGCATCAAGAATGATGGTTGGGTCGGAAGATATCTTCTGCCAACGTCCTGGCAAATGAACTGCATTAAGGCCCTCCGTTATTTCCTTTTCATCCACTGGAAAAACAGGATTCAATAATTGAGCAGCTCGATGAGCCAATGCTGCATTTCTTTTTTGAAACACACCGGCAAGATTGGTATCAGGAAAATCTCGTGACTTAACATCGTCCATTAAGTACAGGGCTGCCTTTTTCTCTTTGGCAGTTCGAACCACTTCAGTGATTGCATCTTTTTCCAACCACCCAGTGAGCACAGGTTTTTTCTGTTTAATAATTCCGGCTTTTTCAATTGCGATATCAGAAATTTCAGACCCAAGCATATCACAATGATCCAGCCCCACACTGGTAATGATCGAGAGTTCAGGATCAAGGACATTGGTCGAATCAAGCCGCCCTCCCAGACCAGTCTCTATGATGGCAAGATCCACTTTTTGCTGTCGGAATTCTAAAAAAGCAATCGCCGTCATGAGTTCAAAAAAGGTAGGCAAGTTGGTATGTTGCCGATCTTGATTTCTAATGGATTTTGGAAGAATAAAATCCACCCACTGTTGAATACTGTCAAAAGATAAGTTTTCCCCGTTTACCCGGATACGCTCTCCGAGGTCTATTAGATGAGGAGAAGTAAACAAACCGACCTTGTATCCACTTGATCGGTAGATTGAATCAAGCATTGCACATACTGAACCTTTACCATTGGTTCCCGCAACATGAACCGTGGGAAAGGCCGATTGAGGATTCCCCAATTTTTGGCACAAGGAAGCCATTCGTTCGATACCAAACTTCGAACCTTGGTTTCTCAAGGAGTACAAAAACTCCAAGGACCCTGTCATGTAACGCACTCCCCCTTAGCCTGGCGAGAAATTTGCCCCGAAGGCGTTACCCCTTTCGACGGGTTGGTTTTTTGGCGGGAGTTTTTTTAGCTGCCACTTTTTTTCGGGCAACCACTTTCTTGGTTGAAGGTGAAGTTTTCCTAACCGTGGGTTTGAGATGATGTGCCAAGCTATGAATCAATCCGATTAAGCGATCCCTCAAGTCATGACGATTTACAATTTGGTCAATCAATCCATGTTCCAATAGAAACTCCGATGTCTGAAACCCCTCAGGCAAATCAGCACGAGTTGTTTCCTTAATCACCCTTCGCCCCGCAAAACCAATTAATGCTTTCGGTTCTGCAAGAATCACATCTCCAAGAGACGCATAACTGGCCATAACTCCAGCCATAGTGGGGTTCGTAAGAACGGAAAAGAAAGGTATTTTGGCCTTGGACAACTTGGCCAGTGCTGCACTTGTCTTGGCCATTTGCATGAGACTAAGTATGCCTTCATACATCCGAGCACCCCCCGAAGCGGAAACAACAATAACGGGGATATTCATCTCCAGACCGCGCTCGATTGCCCGGGTGATCTTCTCACCAACTACCGAACCCATACTGCCACCAAGAAATCGGAAATCCATGACCGCCAGACTGACCAAACGACCATCCATTTTCCCAATGCCTGCAACCACAGCATCTTCCAGTTTAGTTTTCTCCCGATTCTGATGGAGCTTTTCCTCGTAAGAAGCCAATCCCTTAAACTTCAGGGGATCCCCCGAACGAATGGCACTGTCATACTCCTCAAATGTTCCATGATCTACAAGAGATTGTATACGGTCCGGTGCGGGCAGAGGAAAGTGGTATCCGCTCACTGGAACAACCATGAGGTTCTTTTTTAACTCCTTCACGAAAACCATCTCCCCAGATTCAGGACATTTGGTCCATAATCCTTTGGCTACTCCCTCTCGGGATTTTACATTAACTTTGGAATATTTGGGTTTACTGAAAAAAGACATTTTCGAAAATTTAAATTTATCCATGCCCAAGTGTCGCAACTTCTACACTGCAAATGCCACTTTCGATGAGTGCGGATGCACATGCATCGAGCGTGGCTCCCGTAGTGTAGACATCGTCCACTAGAACTACTCTGTCGAACCCATCCAAACAAGTTCCCTCCTTAAGGGCAAAAGCATTTTTTACATTCTTCTGCCTTTCCTGCCGGTTCAATTTCGTCTGGGTTAATGTATTACGAGTCCTCTCCATACAGTCATAGGCAACTGTGCTCACACCCGCTTCTTTCGCAAAAGCCTCGGCAATCCATAGGCTTTGGTTATGGCCCCTTCTATACAACTTCTTGGGATGAAGTGGTACAGGAATAAGAACCGCCCCCTTTAAAAATTCCAAAAACTGAGGTATTCGCTGGAGGTATAGAGGCATGTCATCAAGGATGCGTTTTTCCCCTGCGTATTTTAATTCATGCACAATGCTTTTGCCTGCGGTATTTAAGTAAAACATGGATCGGCCCCCATGAAATTGGGGCGGACATTCACGACAGATTTTACAGATTAATCCTCCGTAAATTACCCCCTCCATACCCAAGCCACAAAATTTGCAATGTGCATTTTGTATCCAGGCGACTGAGTCGATACAGGCAAGACAAGAAAAAGAAACATCATCGAGGTAGGCCGCTCGTTGACACACAGGACAATCCCCAGGGAAAAAAAGATCCAACAGGGCACGACGCCAGCTCAACCAATCAACCATCACTCATCTATGAGTTGTGGGCACGACGGGGGAGTCGGTAAAATACCTTATCCATTCTCAATCCCTTTGCCGGGGCACTGACCACCCGGGCTGTTCGTTGACTGGTTTGTAAAATTTGAGAGATTTCTTCGGGGACAATTCTTCCTAAACCAACATCGAGCATGGCACCTACCATACTTCGCACCATTTTGTATAGATAGCCCCCCCCTTCGGTAATATAATGAATCTCATTTCCCCGTTCACGCCATTCCGAGCGCC
The DNA here is from genome assembly GCA_038137385.1 of Opitutales bacterium. Classification (GTDB taxonomy): domain Bacteria; phylum Verrucomicrobiota; class Verrucomicrobiia; order Opitutales; family Seribacteraceae; genus Chordibacter. The sequence continues at coordinate 11,426 of JAYQBP010000011.1, forward strand.
ACAGGGACCGAACGGTGGGTTCCTCATCCCCATTCCCCCGATTGGCCGAAAATGCCGCAAAATCATGCGTGCCGATGAAGCACTGTGCGGCATCATTCATCGCAGTAAAATCAAGCCTGCGATCCTTCATTGAGTGAACATAGCGATCTACATCTGGCATCGCCCAACCCTTGCAAACACGGTAGAGATAACGCTTACCCTTGGAAGAAAGATGGGCATGAAAACGGGAACTTACTGGCTCTATTTTCCGGGGACTTATCCCCTGAGGCAGAGATACCCGAAGTGCCTGAAGTAAGGCATTCGGAGGGTGCTTCCATGCGGCATCAAAATGAAAAACCTGACCCACTGCATGGACACCTGCATCCGTTCTACCTGCCCCAATGGTACGAATAGGTCGTTCAAAAATGAGCGCCAGGCTTTGCTCTATTTTATTTTGAACAGATTCCTGATTTTTCTGTTTCTGCCAACCATTAAACTCGGTTCCATCGTAAGCACACAGACAACGCCATCTTCTGCTTCTATTTTCTGCCTTCATCCCTGCAAAAAATCACGAAGGATCAAGCAGGCAGCAGTGGCATCTACCCGACCCGACTTGTCGGCTCCCTTCGCCGCATATTTTTTACCCATTGATGCCCGTGCCGCTGCACTCGTCAATCTTTCATCCACTCGGTGCACAGGAAGGTTAAAACGAGTTTCTAATTGAATAATAAATGCATCCACTTCGCTGGTTCTTTTTCCCTTTTTACCATCCAAATGAACAGGATAACCAATCACAATTTCATCGATCGATCGTTGATAAACCTCTTCAGTCAAGGCATCCCAGCAACCGTCTAACGCAGCACCTGGGATAGAGCTGACGGGCAATGAAATTAATAAATCATCTGCCCAGGACAGACCGATTCTCTTGGAACCATAATCAATCCCCAGGTAGTTGGGCATACTCTAGAGATTACGCTAGGTGAGGATTATCCTTACAGGCCTTTTGAGCCAAGACTTTTACCTGTTGTGCGTAATCTTTGTGGCACACCAGAGTGGCATCGGCTGACTGTACCACAATGAGATCTTTGACTCCGAGTAGAGAAATGGTGTGTCCGGGTTCAGCAAAAGAAAGATTTCCTGTGGCTTCCAAAGCGGAGCCCGTTCCTTTAAAAACATTTCCCGAATCATCCGCAGGATAATGCCTGGCAATCGCTGGCCACTCTCCCACATCATCCCAGTCGAAAGCAGATTGGAGCATAACCACATCTTCCGCTTTCTCCATTACCGCAAAATCAATTGATATTTTTTGGAGCGAGGGATAAACCTCTTCCATCGCCTGCTCAACCGATCCACTCTCTTGCCAGTTTGTCGATAACTCCCTTAACCCATCACTCAATTCGGGTGCGTGTAAGGTAATCGCATCTAAGATCACTTCTGGCCTCCAGACAAACATACCTGCATTCCAAAAGTAACCACCTTCTTTTAAATACTGCTCAGCATGTTGCAGGTCGGGTTTTTCAACAAAACGCTCCACCTGGTGAATCGGTAATTCAGTGGACCCTTTCACATGAGTACCCTGCTTGAGGTAGCCATAACCGGTGGATGGAAAACTAGGTTCAATTCCAATCGTCACCAAAAATTCGTTTTGTTCAGCTGCCTCAAAAGCCCCAGCAAGTACTTTCCTGAAACCTTCCCCATCCTCAATTACATGATCGGCGGGAAGCAGGGCAAAGGCAGCACCAGGATCGGTTCGTTCGACAAGGAGAGCAGCAAGACCAACGGCTGCCGCAGTATCTCTGCCCAGCGGTTCGCCTATCACCCTTTCTGGGAGCAAGTTCGGACAACTTTCTAAAACCGCATCTCTTTGCTCCACATGGGTGATGACAAAGACCCGCTCTGGAGGAACCAATCCGCTCAACCGTTCAACGGTTTGTGCAAGCATCGGTGAATCTCCCACAATCGGGAGTAAATGCTTAGGCTTTTTAAGACGGCTCTGCGGCCAAAACCTTTCGCCCCGGCCACCTGCCATGATTACAACATAACGATTTTTCATCTCTTTAACTACCCATGTATTGCACTCGTTTGAAAGCGAGACAATTCATCGATCAGAACAAATTTATTGTTTAAAATCGCTACTCTCCCGATTGAAGGAGTAGCCCACGTCTTCTCGCTGCACGAAGAGCAACGCAAAAAAGGGTGAGTCCTACTACAAAATATATCCCGTTCAAAGCCAAGGCTTTCCACAATAGGTGCGGTATCCATTCATCCTCAAGGATAAGTGCACGCATTCCTTCAAAGACATAAGTAGTGGAAAGAAATTTCGAAATGAGTTGCATCCAATTAGGTAGAGTTTCCAGTGGATAATAAATACATGAAAAGGGAGCGAGGAGGAAAGGCAGCATCCAGGTAAGGCTTTCCGCTCCCAGACCATATCTTAGAAGAATACCCGTTACTGCCTGAGAAATTGCCCAACCCGTAAACACAAGGTTTAAAAAGAATCCAAGTAAAGGAAGGCCTAGGTCAAAAATAGATATCCCAAAAAAAGGAATGGCCAGTAAGGCTGCAGGCACCATTCCAATTAGAGTACGGATCATGCTGACGGTCGCAAGAGATAGGATCAGTTCCCATGAGCGCAACGGACTGACAAATAAATTAGCAAGGTTGCGTGACCACATTTCCTCCAGAAATGACAAGGTATAGCTGATGTGAGATCGAAAAAGAGAATCCCATATTAAAACTGCGGAGATGAGAATCCCCCCTGTGGTTAGCTCGGGACTCGCCTGCGAGAAGTGAAGCGAGGTAAATCCCCAAATAATCATTTGCACAGTAGGCCAATAGGCTATTTCAAGCAACCTCGGCCAAGAGGAACGAAGCAAGAAGAAATACCGAAGCAAAAGAGCGGAAATTCGGTCATATGAAGATGTATTCATTCCCCCTCCCTCCCTTTGCTAAGTTCAAGAAAGACTTCCTCCAAGGAGTCCCTGCCGTAATGCTGCTTTAATTCCTCCGGACTACCCTGTTCAATCAGACGGCCACGGCTCATAATCATTATGTGATCACAAAGAAGCTCAACCTCCCTCATATCATGGCTGGCGAAAAGAATGGTTGATCCGGTGCGGTCACGGTAATCGGCCAACCTCGACCGGACCCAGTGAGAAACATCCGGTGACAGGCTAGCAGTCGGCTCATCAAGTAACAAAAATTCAGGGCAATTAATCAACGCCTTGGCCAAAGAAACTCGAGTCTTCTGCCCGGAAGAGAGGCGGCGGATCGGTTGGTTCATAAGTTCGACCAAACGAAAGTCATTGGCGAGATGTGCTATTTTTTCAGAAGCGTTTTTCACTCCGTAAAGACCCGCAAAAACTCTTAAGTTTTCACTTACTGTAAGTCGCTGAGGAAGGTCGACATAAGGAGAACAAAAGTTCATTCTATGTAAAACAGCGTGACGATTCTTAATAAAATCTTGCCCAAACAGTTGGATCGACCCTGCCGAAGGCTCAAGCAAGCCGAGAATCATGGAGAGGGTGGTTGTTTTCCCCGCACCATTACCGCCAAGCAACCCGACAATGCTTGACCGGGACAAAGAAAATGAGAGTTCACTAACCGCGGATACGGAACCAAACTTTTTACTCAAGTGGGAGACCTCCAACAGCGATTCAATCTGGGTCATCGGTCAATTTCTTTAGCGAAGTCTCAACCACTTGGGTTGCTTCTTCAATTGTACGCCCCTTAAAGAGGGTGTCGTAGTGCAACAATTGAGACTTGGCAGTGATGGAACTAAAGGGAAGGGGTAAGACAAATTCATCCCAGGATTTTAATCGGAAAGCCCAACTGTAAGTAAAAGATAGAAGAGCCACCGTCGAACGACTTGATTTAGCCACCACTAAAGCTCCGGACTTCGCCACATATTTGGGACCCCGTGAACCATCCGGTGTTATGCCAACATCATTTCCCTCTTTGACCACACGGATCAGTTGCCTGGTGGCCTCAAAACCCCTTCGATTTCTAGACCCACGGATCGCCCTTATACCAATCCAGCCATAGAATGTTTCCAACCAGGCACCGTCGTTACTCGCACTAATCAAGCCATAACATTTTCTTTTTTTTCGAAACCTGCGATGCCATTCTCCAGCAACAAACAGCCGATTATGCCAAAGGATGATTGTCAGTGGGCCTTTCCACTCTTGCATATCCAAACAACCATCCCCGGGCACATACTTTATACGAAGAGAAAGGGACCACATACGGTATAGAAGACCGAAGGGGAAAAGCAGAAACTTGATGCTTGCTGGCTTGCGGTGGGGAGTATTTTTTTCCCGAACCTCGGGGGATGTCATGGATATTAAAACTTTCCTTGGAATCCGAATTCAATCGCATGGGCGGGCACTTCATCTTCGTGGAGATACCGATACCCCAAATCAATCGATATAAAGTCATTGGGCGTGTAAGACACCCCGAATCCAGTAGTGAGAAAAAAGAACGGGTCAATCCGGGTCCGGTTGTTCCCCCCACTAAAATAAGGAGCATAATCCTCAACTATGGAAGCCCCATATCCTAAACCAAGCGAGCCATATAGCCCAAATAAATGATTAAGACTATGGGTGTATCCAACCTCCAGAAAACCAGCAATAGAACGGGAGTCACTACCTGATCCGAAAGGCTTTTTTAACAATCCATTCCTTTCATAACTATCTCCATGGTGATCGTTTTCTCGATAAAGTAAACCGGCCCCGAATTTCCAATTACTGTACCGATAACCCCCAGAAACCATAACGGAAGCACCTGGATCGTATTCGCGATGCTTTTCTTTGTTCACTCCATTGTGAGATTTCCTTCCCTTAAATGGAATGGTAAAACCAGGACGGATAATCAGATATCCGCCCAAGTTCGAGACTACCGCCGAAGGACTCTTTTTCGGGGGTGGCGTTTGTACAGAATTGACTTTCGAAGGATTACGCTTTGGGGAGGTTACCGGTTGTGGTTTGGCTTCAGGTGCCGAACTGGACTGCCCAACATTAAACGCAAGTTGATTGGATTGCCTTTGGTAATTAGAGCGCGGAGGAGAAGGGCGAATGACCGGCTTCGGTTTGGGTTCCTGCTTGGACTCGAGTTGGGTTCTCTTGGGATAAGAAACTTTCTCATTTTTACCAAAGGGGGATTGATGCAGATCATTGCTTGATTTACCATAAAAGATCTGGTGGAATTTTTCCTGTAAACTGTGCAATCTTTCTGAATATTCGTTCATTTCCCCTTTTACCGAGCGAATGCGTTCTTGTTGATAATAGCTCTTGCTTTCAACATCCTGGAAATAATCTTGAACTCTCTTGGCTCCTAGACCGTCGGAAGTCTGGGCTGGCAGAAATGAACTTAAAAACAAGCTAGCAGAAGATACAAAGAAAACTAATTTTTTCACGGGCAAAATATCTTGTAACGCGGGAAATTGGTGTAAGCAATATTAATGATTTGCCAATTATCTGATTGGTAATTTTGCCTGTTTAGGAAGGTACCACCATAGCAAATGGAACAGGATAAAATAGATCCCATTAACCAACCACGCTCCATAAAATGCAGTTCGCAAACCACCCTCTCTGCGGTGGGCCCTTTGATGTCCCGCTAATTTTGCGGACCTAATTTCTTCCTCTGACAAAGGCAAGCGGGCGTCCCACAATTTAGGAGGTAATTGTTTTTCTCGGACAAAATCCGGGATAACCGGGGGAGCATCGGTGATAATTTCCCAGTAAGGTCGCTTAGTCATTCCCAAAAGGGGGCCTAATTTAATTTCTTTGTAAAAGGTTAACTGAATAAGAGTAGCCGTGAGAATCAATAATCCTTGAGAGACCAGCCACACTTTCGTTTTCAATTTCATAATCTTAGAAAATCCAATTATTTATCAATTTAACCGTCAGAGCAAAACGTAAGATTGAAGATTGTTAAAAATTTCAGTTCTGAGTTGCCAAGGACTTTATAATTTTAAGTGTTAGAACGAGGCGGGAAATGAGATCTTTTATCCTTAGTTTTATATTTTACTGGGTGACGACCACCCATTTTCTTTTGGGCTCTGTTCATGTGGTTAAGAAAAATGAAACCCTTAGCGGCATTGCCCAACGCTACGGCATCTCCGCATCGACTCTTCAAGCCTACAACGGAATACCTAACCCGAATCTTCTTTATGTTGGGAAGAAGCTAAAAATCCCATCGGGTTCGGTCAGGGAAATTACCTATGTAGTTTGCAAAGGCGATAGTCTTGGGCTGATTGCAAAGAGATTTGGTGTTTCGGCGAACGATCTTTCCTTGATCAACAAAATCACTCGACCGGACTTGATACGTGTGGGACAAAAACTCACCATTCCACTTACCGCGTCCCGCCGTCCAAGCAGGCCAAAATTGCTCGACTCGAGCACATTGAAAAAACTCGATGCCATTCCGCCGAAACTCAATCAATGGAAACGCATCATTATTCATCATTCGGCTACACCCATTGATGATGCATTAAACATGCACAAAGTTCATTTGGCGCGGGGAATGAAAAATGGCCTCGCATACCACTTCGTGATTTCCAACGGTTCCCGCAAAGCACAGGATGGAGAAATTTATCTGAGTAACCGATGGAAAGGTCAATTGGAAGGTGGGCATGTAAAAAAACAGTCCTGGAACCAAACCAGCATAGGGATTTGTCTCATTGGTAATTTTGAAATCCGCCCTCCCACTTCCAAACAATTGAGTGCATTGGAAGGACTTTGCGAATACTTAATGAAACGATGTCATATCGGAGTGAGTGAGGTTACCACACATACCCTGTTTCACCCCAAACACACCGTTTGCCCAGGCAAGCATTTTTCACTCGGCGGTTTGCGCCGGAGGCTGGTGGATTAAACAGAAGGAAAAACCATAACCCTACTCTTTTATCTCAGAGATTGTAAGAACTCTTGATCGCGGGCGAGCAAAACCTTGCCCATCCTCGGTTCGGAATTCCTCACTAAGGCATCCTTAAAATTCTCAAGATTGTATATTTGATCTATGGAATGCTTTAACTCAGTCATCGCCAATGGATGAAGAACCTCTTCGGATGCGTTACGTAAACCCGCCATGCTTTGTTTACGCCTCCAACGGTCGAGCCAAAATCCAACCATTCTTACATCATCAAAGATTAGATTGCGTGTAGGAAAACGAACGGGCTCTGCATCCATCGCACCGAAGGTCACATGCACGCCACCGGCACAAAGACACTTCGCCAGTCGTATGGCACTCCGTCCTCCCACAGAATTGAGTGCCAACTTCGCTCCATTACCCATGTTATATTCCTGCATTTTTTGGGGAACTTCATCATTATCCAGCCAAACTTCATCTGATCCTAAGGCCTTTAAATAATTTACACTTGCACGATTTCTGACCAAGCTGACGCAACGGATTCCCATCTTTTGGGCAAATTGGATCACCGATTGACCGACTGCAGAATTCCCCGCATTTTGCACAACCACATCGCCAGCATTAAGATACTCAAAATCATTGAGCAACCGCCAGGCCGTTAATGGATTGAGTAAGCAAACCGCCAGTTGTTCCAGAGGCACTAAGGCAGGAAAGAGAATAAGGTGATCCGTGTTCATTACTTGATATTCCTGCCAAACGCCCTTGGACCCATACAGAGCCACCGGTCGTCCGATCACCTTGGAATCCACCCCTGCACCAACTTCAACCACAGTACCCACGCCTTCCCTGCCAGCAATGGCTGGAGGCTTCCGTGGATTCCCATACGAACCCTGAATCAGTCCTAAATCGGATGGATGAATCGGGCATGCTTGCATCTCCACAAGCACTTCGCCCGGCCCAGGTTCAGGGACAGGAAGTTCGACTAATCTCAATACATCTAATGGAGCCCCATACTCTTGGTACTCCAGGGCTTTCTGAATGCTAGGCAGGTCTTTTTTCATCGGGGTTAGAGGCTATACAGCGGACCTAAGAGGTGCGATGCGAAAAGAGACAACTAATGAACGATTTGCAATCCAGGATCCCTTGGATGGATTGCATCTAAAGAAGGATAAATTGCAGAGCATCCAGAAACATTAAGGTACTGAAGGCTAGAAATTTTTTTTAATTCAGTAAGACCTGTATCTCCCAATTGGGTGAGACCTGCATTTAGAATTTTTAATTTTCTCAACTTGGATAACGCCTTCATGCCCTTATCTCCAATTTCACAGGCACGGATATTTAGCTCGATCAGGTTTTCGAATTTGGAAATAAAGTCACAAGCCTCATCGGAAATTGATGTGTCACGCAAATCAAGTTTTACAATCTGAGCTCCAAGGGGAGAAAGTTTCCCAATTTCATCATCCCCCACCTGGTCGTGCTGCGTAACCACTCGCACTTCCAGTAGAGGACTTTTTTTCCCTATTGGGCGGATAAGTAGGCCCGTTTCTTTACCCGTTTGAACAAGGATCGATTCTTCAATCTCCTCAACTCCCTGGGCGAGGGCTTGATAGAAAACGATAAACTCAGGAATCCTTTGTTTTAGATGAGCATCTTTTCTCGTTAATTGACTCACTCCATCCGTTGCACCAACCCACGACCCAAAGTCCGCTCCCTGCCCTATCCATTTGCGGATCAAATCTTGTTGTTCTGCCGTGAGTAGATTTCCCTTAGGAGGCATACGTTCATCGTCATCACTCGGTAAAATCACCCGGTTATAGACTGGACTTTTACTTGGGTGATTAGGAACCAGAATAGGTCCCTCGTCCGAACCAAACATCCAATGTGCGACCCCATCCAGACGTAGTCCAGCCTTAGGTTTGATTAATCGGCCATTTTTTTCCTCAGGAGCCTGATGACATTCAAAACAATATTCTTCAAAAAACGGAAGGATTTCTTTTTCAAAATCGACGGTTCCAATAACCACTTGGAAACCACTCAAAAGCAGAAAAATGAGAATAAAGAAATGATTCAACATATAGAATGTAGAAGTTTCTGCAAAAATTGGGCGAGGTGACCATCGAAATTATTGATTTCTGAAGAAATTTTTTGTGAAGGAATTCCAGATAAAACAGATCGGTGGTTAAACACCGAAGGCAGTTGCTCTAATTAGTTGCCTTAATTAAAGAGTAGACTTTGGAGAAAATGTCGCAGTCCCGTATACTTTTATCAAACCCTTCTTACCTGCACCAAGTTGGAAACATCAAATAATTGGGATGCATACACACTGGCTATTTTAGCTGGTCTAATCTACGCACTGGGTGCCATTGCTGGCAAAAAAGCACTCGAGCTCGGATGCGGTCAAGTTCGTGCGGTTATTCTTTCGAACTTAATTCTATCCTTTTGTTTTATTCCGCATCTTTTTTTGTCGCCGGGATGGCCAAGTCTTTCTGAGTTAGGTACTGGGGCATTCTTGGGTTCGATATTTTTACTCGCTCAAGCCCTGCTCTTTCGAGCCTTACGAGCAGGGGATGCCTCCATGGTCTCGCCCTTGATGGGCATTAAATCGATTCTCGTCGGCTTTTTTTTGGTGATTCTAGGTTTCTCCAACTCCCCTATTCCCCCTTCCACCTGGCTGGCGGCTGGCCTAACTGCATTGGCTGTAGCTCTCATTGGTTGGCCGGCCCGACACCAAGGCAGCAAAAGTGGCAGAGGCATTGTGCTAGCAATTGCTTCCGCCGCTTCTTTCAGTTTGCTCGATTCCATGGTTCCACACTTTAGCCACCAAACGGACCCCACCCGTATGCTTTTTTGCATTTTTGGAACCTTGGGTCTCCTGACACTTTTTTTATTACCATGGAAAGAGGAATCCATTTTTTGCAGGAAAAAAACTGAAGATCGATGGGTTTGGATCAGCGGCATCCTTATTGCCATTCAAGCCGTCCTCATGTCTACAGCCATAGCCTGCTATCGAGTGCCCACAGAGGTAAATGTAGTTTATTCAAGCCGTGGTTTATGGACCATTCTTCTGATCGCATGGCTAGGCAATCGGTTTGGTCTAATCGAGGGAGACCTCAGTCCTTGGGTCAAGGCTCGCAGGTTGGTTGGGTCGATTCTCCTCGGCATTTGTATTTTATTGATTGCCTAAGTTTAGCAGGAAGATTTCTGGTCTTCGCGTATTGCATCAGACAAAATCTCCAAAATCAAGGGGTGCTGGCCGAGCTGATCAGTCCGGTACAACCTCATTCCTTTATCAATAAACGGCTGACAAATCTGGGCCAAATCTCCATCCGGTCCGGCATGTCGGCCTGGAAGCAGAAAGAATTGTGAAACGACCACCTCGCTTATCCCCTGATCAAACCAATCCGACAACAAGTCCGAAAGTAAGGGATTATTAAAATCGTATTCAGAGCCCGGCCGTCTCTCCATAGAACAGGTCGAAAAGCCACCAATTTCTCCATCCAAAATCCGCTCCATTGTCCGACCAACTTCTTCCCTGACCTCGTTCACTTCAAGCAATGGAGTTCCATGGTCAACCATCGCCACAAAAGGTTTTTTAAAATGAACACTTTTAATTTTCTCCCGGCATAAATCAGCCATAGATTGGGCAACTCGATTGTCTCCTTCCTTCCACAAAGGATTCAAAATTCGAAACTTACGACATTCCGGGTTTTCATCTTCCCACTGCTTTAAATGAACAGGCAGCCAATCGGTAATGGCCATACTTGGTCCTAGAAAAAAGGGTAAGGCCCTAATTTCTTCCACCTTCTGACGTTCATCAGAAGTTAAAAATTTCTGCATCGAATTAGCTGGCTCATCCTCCAAAGCCTTAGGATCCACTTTGTGGGAATGCATCAGACCAAAAGGGCGAATTTGATGACCAGTCAAAACGCTCAATTCATGAGCAACTTGGCGCATTTGAATGATTGATCCTGGGCGAAGCGATCCATTATCGATTAAAAAATATTCCATCTTTATTCCCTTTTCCATTTGACGAACATAAGATCGCGCGCAAGGAAATAGTTAACATAGAGAGGATGATGGGTCCTTTCTTAAACATTCAAAAGCGGGAATTATAAACATGAATAATAAAGTGTGGTTATTGGCTATGGCACTCGTGTCATATGGTTTTGTTGGTTGTTCCAAGAAACAGGCTTTGTCTCCTGGGGATACGGCGTTGCTCAAGAGTGGAGAGCGTGGAAACTTTGTAAACATAGGATCTCAGAATGGGGAAAGTGATGAACTTCTTTCACCAGTGGGTGCTACGATCACAGGCCTTGCCGGTGATGGTCTTGCTCCGCAAGATCCATTTTGGGGAGATAACTTGGCTGATGGGGAACGTCCATTTGAGCCTATCTTTTTTGGGTTCGATCAATACAACATCAACTCAGATGAACGAGCCAAACTTCAGGATGTAGCCACCTACCTGGAATCCAACATCGATGCCCGTATCTTAGTGGAAGGTTATTGTGACTGGAAAGGCACCCCTGCTTACAACAAATCTTTAGGAGACCGCCGGGCATCAAGTGTAAAGCAATATCTTGTCGATTTAGGAGCAGACCCCGATCGGGTTGATGTCCTTTCAATGGGCGATGAATTCGCCACGCCCAACGCCGACTCATCCACCTCAGCAATGGAGCGGAAAGCACACTTCGTGGTGCTGGGTGGTTCCTGATC
>JAYQBP010000011.1:23020-25717 GCA_038137385.1 Opitutales bacterium
GTTTTTTCCCTCAGGCCTTTCTGGCCTGATTCTTCTTTCTTTTTGGGTCATGGGTTGCTCCCGTACCGCCACTCCAAAAAGTGAATTATCAAGGTCCCCTGAAACAGATACGGTCAATGGATTATTGATTGACCGCGGTGAAGAACAAAACTTTGTATCTCCTGTTGGAGAGCCATTAAGCGGTTTGCTGGGCACACCAGACCTTCTACTTCCCCGTGACCCAGATCATGAAAAATTCATGGATCCGGCAAATTCCATTCGTCCTTTTGAGGCCGTTTACTTTGCCTTCGATCAGTTTAATCTTCCTCCCGAAGAACGGCCGAAAGTAATCGAGATTGCTGAATTTCTCACCGAAAACAGGGAGGCTCGTCTATTGATTGAGGGATACTGCGATTGGAAAGGTACTTCGGGATACAATAAGGCCCTTGGTGAAAGGCGAGCCAATTCCGTCAAGCAGTACTTGGTGGAGCTCGGTGCGGACCCGCGCCGAATCGACACCCTCTCGATTGGAGACGAAACTTCAATTCCTCAAGCTCTGGCCGATCAGGCTAGCCTAGACAGGAGGGCCGAATTCGTCCTTTCCAAAGGAGATTAGTTAATCCTCCTCGGCAAGTCTTAGGAAAAACGCTTCAAACGCATCGATGGCTTTGCCCATTATCTCGAGGTTAAAGCTTTCATCAGGAGCGTGAAGGTTATCCTCATTGGTAAATAAACCAAGCATGAGGGAGTCAAGTCCCACGACTTCCTTGAGGTCTCGAATAATAGGAATGCTTCCGCCCTCTCGCAGATAAAGAGGACGGGACCCGAAAGATCGCTCGATACAATTTTCAGCCAAAGAAAATGCTTTTTCCATAAGGGGGTTGCTCCCCGAAATTGCTCCGGGTTTGCCTGGGGGAAGAATTACATATGGATCGCCTCCACCTTTGGCTTCAACCTCCACCCGAACGGCTGGCGGAAATGCAGTCTGTAATGCTTTTTTGACTTTATCCGCAATATCCTCGGCAGATTGATCAGGTACTAAACGACAGGTAATCTTGGCAAAGGCCTCTGCTGGGATCACTGTTTTCGAACCCTCACCCTGATAACCTCCGCCCAGACCATTGAATTCTAGGGTTGGGCAAAACCGAATCGCTTCCAAAGGAGAGTAACCCGGAGGAGGGAAAAAACCGGGTGCCCCCAAAAACTCTCCGTACGCTGATTCGGTAATCGGTAGTTTACTCAGTTCTTGGCGTTCCCATTTCTGGGTATCTTGTACCGCATCATAAAACCCAGGCACAGTAACCCTGCCCTGATCATCGTGCAGGGTGGCACAAGCATGAGCCAAAGCCTGTAAGGGATTGAGTAACGCACCTCCATGCACTCCCGAGTGTAAATCCTGCTTTGGACCATAGACCTTGACCTCCAATGCGACCAATCCGCGTAACCCTGTGGTCACCGCCAATTGCTCAGGCCCCGGACTTCCCGTATCTGATACGAGTAAAAAATCGCCCTTTAGCCTATCTTTTCCCTGTTCTAAAAACTTGCGGAAACTGGGACTGCCGATTTCCTCCTCACCCTCGATAAGGTAGGTAATACGCAAGGGAAGATTGGGGTTTTTCTTCAGGGCTCGTGCGAGAGCAGCCATATGAACGATTTGCGGACCCTTATTATCTGCTGCTCCTCTCCCATAAAGCCTACCATTTCTTTCCTCCGCCTCAAAGGGCTTACTTGTCCAAAGATCGACCGGATCGGGGGGTTGTACATCATAATGCCCATAAATAACCACACCTGGCCAAGAGGGGTCTCCTCGGGTGGCCACAATGATTGGGTGAATGGGAGTTTCCACTAGATCCACAGAAAAACCGAGGTCTTTTAACTGAGTGCACGCAAAATCACGGGCTCCTGCGACTCCCAAAGAAAAAGAGGAATCGGCAGAGACGCTGGGATAGGCCACATAATCTTTAAGTGCCTGTATGGGATCATTGAATAAAATGCTCATGGGTTGGGTCTTTCTCCACGTGCCAGCTTTGCTTGACGATAAAGGCCAAGAGCATGGTTCATTTTTTCGTTTAAAAATTCAATACGGTTTCCGGGGTTTGGATGGGTCGATAAAAACTGAGGCATTCGTTTGCCCTTGTTTTTGGCCTCCATTTTTCGCCAGAAGCTGACCGCTCCCCTCGGATCGTACCCTGCCATGGCCGCATAGTAGAGTCCTCGATGATCCGCCTCGAGTTCATTTTCACGGCTAAAAGGCAAAGCCAGCCCCACGGTAGAACCCAACCCGTAGGCCGCCCGTCCCAGCATGCGATCAGATGAGCTTTGGTTGCGAAGGGCCACGTCGAGGATAACTCCACCCACTCCCAGCCCAATGGCTTGGCTCATCCGCTTATTGCTATGCCTCAAGGCGACATGGGCTATTTCGTGACCCATTACCGCAGCAATCTCATCCTCATTTCCGGCCGCCAGATCGATCAGCCCGCTATTTACACCAACCTTTCCGCCAGGCATGGCAAAAGCATTGGCCTCGCCTTTTTGAAAAACCACAAATTCCCACTCCGTTCCTGGCAGGTCAATTTGAGCTACCCCGGCAATCCGCTTGCCGATCTCCTTAATCATATCCTGTTGAGATCGATTGCTGGAGATGGTCTCTTTTTGCTTCATCCTGGCGAACTCTTTTTTCGACCGGTTGGCCAGGTGTTCATCGGAAAGCATCGCCTG
>JAYQBP010000012.1:0-6687 GCA_038137385.1 Opitutales bacterium
AACTAATACAATTCCCGGTACATTCCCCTAGCTCAAAAACCAATCTGATCTTCACGAAGGTGCACTACGCGAAACAAATAATCCTTTAGACCTCGCCCTCCGGGGAAATGGTTTTTTTGCCCTGAATAATGCCAAAGGCGAATCCGTTTACACCCGGAATGGTCAGTTTTACATCAATTCGGAAGGAGTTTTAGTCAATAGCATGGGTCATGAGTTCTCTGATTTAGGAGGTAACGCAATCGAGACCACTCCAGGTTCAGGAGAGGTTTCGGTTGATAAGGAAGGTCAGGTTTTTCAAGGCACGGATCTAATCGGAGAGATCGGCGTTTTCACATTTGATGATCCTCTCAAGCAACTCCAGAGAATAGGAGGAGGTTTTATCCCAAAGGATGAAACGGTTGTTCCCCAAGAAGCAGAACCGGGTACCTTTACGATTCTTCAAGGATTTCTTGAAGACAGTAATGTATCTCCAATCGAAGAGATGATTGGCCTAATTGAAGTTTCTCGAGCACATGAAGCCAACCAGAAAATGATTCAGACTTTCGATCAAAATGTAGGAAAAGCCATTGGAACTCTCGGACAAACCACTTAATTATTATGAACTTATCGCTATATTCAGGAGCAACTGGGATGCAAGCACAACAGCTTAATCTCAATGTCATTTCAAACAACATTGCCAATGTCAATACGACTGGCTACAAGAAAAACAAGATTGAATTCCAAGACTTGCTCTACCAAAATCCTAGGCAGTCAGGTGGCCAGACTGGTGCTGGAAATGTTATTCCAACCGGAGTGGAGATGGGAAATGGAACTAAAGTGGTTTCCACTGCCAAAATTTATACCCAAGGTCAACTAACTCAAACCAGTGAAAAACTAGATGTTGCCATTGATGGTGTTGGCTTTTTCGAAGTCGAAAGACCTGACGGTAGCCTTGCCTACACGAGGGATGGAGCTTTCAAGGTAGGTCCGGAAGGTCAACTTACTACATCCGATGGTTTGACGCTCGCTGGATTTCCTGCAATCGATGCAAATGTTACCAACATTTTTATCTCACCCAATGGCGAAGTCAGTGCGGAAACTCCCGATGAGACTCAAAATCTTGGGCAAATTCAGTTATCACGTTTTGCTAATCCATCTGGACTTAAGTCAATTGGTGGCAACCTCTACCTTCAAACCGAAGCAAGCGGACAAGCTCAACCTGGGCAAGCTGGCCAAGATGGTTTTGGGGTTTTACAACAAGGATACCTTGAGATGTCCAATGTTAATGTTGTGGAAGAAATGGTTAATATGATCATCGCCCAACGAGCCTACGAAGTAAATTCCAAGTCGATCCAGACCTCGGATGATATGCTTTCTCGAGTCAATCAACTTAAGAGGTAATTGATGCGACTTACATGCTTATTTTTCATTTCATACCTCTCCTGTATGGGGGGGGTTGAAAGGTTTGTAAAAATTCCAACCTTTGAAAAGTTTGAAAAGATAACTTCAGCCTTTTACTCTCAAAGCAACCGAAACTCCCTTGTATCTGATACAATTTCAGGTGACTCTCAGGAGGTCGTTTCTCTTAATGCTCAAGTATTGCAGACAAGGCTAGGAGAGTTACTTAAGCATAGGTATCAAGTGGAAGGTGAGGTGGTAGTCTCACTCACTCGAACTTGGGAACCTCTCTCCTTGGGGCATAATTTTATCCTTAAGCTCAATAGTTGTTCTCCGGATGAATTGTCTTCCAGTTCCTATCTTAAGTTTGTCATATGGGATCAAGGATTGAATTGTGGGGATTTCGCAATTCCAGTCAAAGTCTCTCATTTTAAGGAGGTTTATTTTACCGATCGCCCTCTTTCTTCTGGCGTGAGATTAAGCGAAAATTTACTCAAGAAATGTAAAGTCGATGTACTGAAACAACACGCAAATAGTGTTCAAGCATCGGTGAACCTCAAAAGCTTTGAGACGGCATCTTCTATCCGAGCGGACTCTCCCCTTAAATGGTCTAACTTATCCAAGGTTACTTTGATCAATAAGGGTCAAATTATTGATGTTTTTGCCTCTGGAAATGGGATCTTTGTAACGATGAAAGGTTTGGCACTAGAAGATGGGGTTGCAGGCTCTTTAGTGAAGGTTAAAAACTTGTCTTCTAAAAAAGAGTTTCTAGCCAAAGTCCTCAACGAAAGTAGTGTTAAGGTTCATTTATGATATTATGAGGATTTTTGTCTTAATCTCATTGTGTCTTTCCCCCCTTTTTCCATCTTGGGGTACTTCTTTGTGGCTTAAGGGCGGTGAGCAGAAAGGATTATTTCTTGGGAAAAGAGCTCATGCTGTTGGAGACTTGATCACCATTGATGTGGCTGAGAGCTCATCTTTGGCCGCTTCCCAAAACTCCGTTCGCAATCGTCAACTCGAAGTGGAGAACGCGGTTACGCAATTTCTCTACGCCAATAGTGGGTTTGGGAAGCACAAGGGGGGCTTGCCTGGTACGCAAATTGAAATGGAAAGCAGTAACCAAGGCGGTGGTTCGATTGCCAATACCCAAGACCTCAAAGGTCGGGTAAGTGTTGTGGTTATCGATGTTTTGCCCAATGGCGTGCTTATTTTGGAAGGAGCCCGACTGGTTACCTTCTCGGGCGAAAGCTACTACGCTGTACTCAAAGGCATGGTCAGGCAAGAAGACATCGGTTTTGGTTTCAAAGATGGTTTACGCTACCGAAATATCGTCTCCTCCCAGTACATAGCGGATGCACAGATAGAATTCATTTCCAAGGGGAGTTTAAATGATGCACAAAAACAATCCTGGTATCAGAAACTATCCTCGATGCTTAATCCTTTTTAATTCATGCAAATTCCTGTTTATTTCTTTCTAGTTTTTTGTCTTATTCCTTTGTCTCTGTTTAGTGCCAGAATCAAGGACTTGACTGAAGTTAGCGGATTTAGAAGCAATCAACTTTTTGGTTATGGAATCGTTACTGGACTCAATGGGCAGGGAGATTCTCGAATTGAATACACGGAACTTGGAATTTTGAATGCACTAGAGACCTTAGGAATTCGTGCAGACAAAGCAGACAAATCTAGAAACATAGCTGCGGTTATGATTACTGCTGAGATTGGGCCTTTCGGAAAGGCGGGTACTAAAATAGATGTAACCGTATCATCCATTGGCAATGCCGATTCCCTTCAGGGTGGGATTTTACTTCAAACTCCACTGAAAGGAGCTGACAATGTTGTTTATGCGGTGGCACAAGGTGCCGTCTCTATTGGTGGATTAACTGCAGGTGATGGGGGAGGGAATGTTCAGGTTAATCACCCTACGGTAGGAATGATTACCAACGGGGCCCTAGTTGAACGTGAAATACTTACCGATGCATTGGAAAAAGACTCCATTGATCTTCTGCTACGTTCCCCAGATAATTTAACTGCCGTTAAAATGGCCGATGCAATCAATGAATTTTACCCTGCATCCTCCCTCGCTGAAGATGGAGGAGTGGTTAATGTTCGTATTCCTGCTGACTTTATTGGTCAAACCACAAACTTTATAGCCGCTGTGGGAGAAATTCAAGTCAAGCCTGATGTGCCTGCCCGTATCATCATTAATGAGCGCACCGGTACCATTGTGGCGACTCAAAATGTGAGGATTTCTCCTGTTGCGGTTAGCAGTAGCAATGTGACAATTTTCCTCAACCCAACGACGGGAGTGAGTCAACCCTTGCCATTCTCAAGGGGGGTCACCGAACTCATCGAAGGGGAGAATGCCGAACTGATTGAGGAGGTTGGACGATTCGAATCGATTGATGAACTCGACCCTGCTGGTACGACAACTGTTAATGAACTTGCCACCGCATTGAACAAACTAGGTCTTACCACCCGTGAGATGACTTCTATTTTCCAGTCTATCAAAAATGCAGGTGCCCTACAGGCTGAACTCATTATCAACTGAGATGATCATGCAAACTTCTGGATTACAACCGCAATACACTGGGCTTGACACCAATTCCTTAAAGGAACTCGTGCATTCAAAAAAATCTTCTTTGCACGACAAAAATGTGGTAGTGAGCCAGCAATTTGAGTCCTTGTTAGTAAAACAATTTTTAAACGATGCCCTTAAACCCATGTTTAAGGGGGTTTTTAACGAAGATAGCGAGGGACACCGATTTTATCGACATTTTCTGACAGATTCCCTTTCTGAGAATATTGTTAAGGGTGGAGGATTTGGAATCTCTTCCATTCTTCAGCAACAATTGTCCAAACCTGAGGTTTCACCTCCCCAGAAACCATAAATCTTTAATTCATTATGGTAAATTTGACAGAACCGGTTTCCGCTTCAATGAATTGGGAAGAACTTCTTGAATTATTGCGTGATGAATTGCAAGAGTACGGTGGACTAATTGGGGTTTTAAATGCTCAGCAACAAACGATTCTTAACCGCAAACCTGAAAGTCTCCTTGAAATTAATCAAACGGTTCAAGCCCAGATGGATGCCAGCAAGATTTTGCTCAAAAGAAGGCAAGGCTATGTTTCTCATTTAGCCCAACGCTTTGGACAACCATCGCAAGCTACCTTGTCAGAATTAGTTCCGTTTTTGCCTGATGTTACTCAACCTATGTTTGAGAGCATTATTGAGGAAATTAATCAACTCATATCGCAAGTCCGTAGGAAAGTGTCTCAAAATCAGAAGCTTTTAAACCGATTGATCGAAGTCACCGATCACTTGCTTTCATCCACAAGCCCTGCAACCCAGTCTAAAACCTACTCTAAGTCCGGAAAAGTTGCTCAGTCAGCCTATTCTTCGAAACTTATGGGTCGTGCCTAATTCTAGTGATTTGAACGATGCTGGGTGAGATTATAAAAAGTGCTGAAGCCCTTCGTTACCATGCGAAGTCCGCTGAAATTACTGGTCAGAATTTAGCTCATGTAGATGACGAAAGTTATGCTAGGCAAAGAGTGCTGTCCCGAGAAGGCTTGATGCAGAAAACTGCGGGTGGGCTTAGTACCAACCCTATTGAGGCAGGTGGTTTAGATCACGCCCGTGACAACCTTCTCGACAAAAGAGTTTTTTCTGAGTTTGGTGAAACTGCAAATCTTGAAGCACAGCAAGAGATACTTACACTATTGCAGGCGGCTTTAGGGGAAAGTGTTGTCAGGCAGAGTATTGATGGCACTCTTGACTTAGAAAACGACAGCAACCTTGCCAATGGAGGTCTTGCTCGTGCTATCGATGAATTTTTTAATTCTTTGGAAGAGTTGTCCGCTTCTCCTGATGAATCGAGTTCAAAACAAGAAGTTTTTCAAAAATTACAGACTTTAACTAAAAGATTCAATGATGCGGGTGAAGCCTTGCAAAATCTCGAAGCTGATTTATCCGAGTCAATCGAAGCTTCAGTGGATCAAGTAAATCTTCTTCTCAAGAAAATTTACGAAGTTAATTTGCAGATTAAAAGATTTGAACTTTTGGGGCAGGGGAAAGCGGTTACCTACAGGGATAATCGACAAAAACTTCTCGAAGACTTATCGAAGTTGATCAATTTTTCAATAGAACCTGAAACGATCAATGCCAAAGAAACGGGATTTTGGAATTTAAATACCACGGGTCGAGATGGCGTCTCGATCGAGTTAATCAATGTCAAGGGTCCCCCCACAGGAATTAGCCAGGAGTTCGGTAAATCGATGTCATTGGTCAATGACCT
The DNA here is from genome assembly GCA_038137385.1 of Opitutales bacterium. Taxonomy (GTDB): domain Bacteria; phylum Verrucomicrobiota; class Verrucomicrobiia; order Opitutales; family Seribacteraceae; genus Chordibacter. The sequence goes on from JAYQBP010000012.1 coordinate 5,673, forward strand.
TGGTGCTGATGCGGTCGTTCAAGCAAAAATATCTAAAGACGGTCAGTTAGGACAAGTTGAGGTTCTCGATGGTGGTTCACAGTTTGATGATAGCCAAGGACCCGTTTTATTAACTTTTACACCTCCCATAGTAGAGGAGGGTTTAGAGGGGGGAATTACCAACCGAGCTTACAGCAAAGGAGAAGTCTTGAGTTCAGGTGGTAAAATTTTCCAAGTATTGGAAGATACCATTGCAGGAACGACATTGACGGGAGACTCTTTCCTTGAAGTTTCAGCCCTTCCTGAGGCAGGAAAACCTTTCCCTGAGACTTTACGGCGCTACTCGGATCTCGAAACTTTTCAAAAAGGAGAAGTGGTTTACTATGAAGGTAAAATTTACCAGTTTACCGAAGACTACGGTCCGACCTCTCCTCTTTCCCTAGAAGCTGAGATTGGAAAAAGTCAGGTCATTGCCGTAGATTACAACGCGGACACGATTCTTGGGATTGATGGTACGCTTTATCGATTAGATCAACAGTTACTCGCGGGAAGTGTCGTTCCCACTAATTTGCCCACCGAAGATGGTGAAAGTGTTAGCGGGTTTACAAGGATTGGCCAGTTGGCAGAGGGTGAGGAGTCAGAAGATATCCAATTGCGAGATGCATTGTTGACAAACCGCAAAATTTTCAAGGGAGAGATATTGGAGTATAAAAACAATTTTTTCCAAGTTCTTAAGAATGCGGAATCTGGTACCGAATTAGCAGGTTTAGTGGAGGACGAGTTTCAAATAGGTCAAAACATAGATGGAACTTTGATTTCTTTAGGTTCTGAAAATCAAATTCCCCAAAAGATAGATGATTTATCTTATGTTCCATTGGTAACCAATGATTCGGGCCAGCCAGACCGATGGTTTTTGACCCAAAGTTACGATGCGGGTGATATTGTCAAGTTTGAGAATTCTCCTGGCTCTTTTATTTATCTCGAAATTAATCGGCCAGTGAATAGAGAAACCGAAGTCTCTGACTTAGGCCAATCT
>JAYQBP010000012.1:6697-9486 GCA_038137385.1 Opitutales bacterium
ATCTCTTCAAATATTGGAAACCTCGAATCCAGAAGTCGGATCTCAATTTGATGCAGGTCTTTTTACGGTTATTGAAAACCCAAATTCAAATTTCCTTTTTTCCAATGAATCTTTTTACCTGAATGATACAGATACAGGTTCACTAGTCTCCTTGAATCTAGTTACCTCAAAGGCTCATTCAATTGATGACTTTAAAAAGAACATCGATACCAATGGTATGCAAAACCCGGTGGTAAGATTTAAGCAAAATGAAGTATACTTTTACAACAACCCTGAGGGAAGTGAAAATCCCTACACTCATTTTGTGGTTACCCAACCTCTTGATGTTTCCGATATCTCAACATTTGATCCCCGAGATGATATATGGGGATCATACTTCAAGGAAGTTCCTGTTCAGTTAGCCTCTAATGGAGATCCCAGCTTAATTTATCGAAAATCTTTCCCATTTGGACTCAATACCGACAGCGATCAACTGGTTGAATTAAATGTAGGTCTCGCGGAAGCGGTAATCAAAAAAGGCGAAATTGTTGGCTTCAATGTACTTAATGGTGGATCGAACCTTCCTCAAACAGACGCTGTATTTGCTGGTGATCAGGAAATCGCCTTAGATGCAGGTAAAATAAAGGGTTATCAGGAATCGAGGGTTAATTACTTCGAAGATTTTCGTTCTGAATTAAATGATTTAGTTTCTAGCTTTGCGGAAGGAATTAACCAAATTTACAATCCAGACGACGAACCGGGTTCATATATTTTTGGGTTTGATGCTGTGCTTACCCGTCCCGTGAGCGGGAGAAACCTTCTCATGGAGGAAGAGTATGGGTTATTTGGAAGAGAAGGTGATTCTCGAATCACGCTTTACAGAGATGAAGTCGATATGACTCTTCCATTTGTGGATAGTGAGACTTTTTCCATTGTTAATACAACCCCAATTTTTCCAGAAGAATTTGCTGGGCAGACCACTTTCTACCGAGGCGGGCAGGATGCAGAAACATTTTTCAGAGGTGAAGAATCAGGTGCAAATATCTCCTTTTATGGTGCGGCTCGAAGAATGCAAAGTGTGACGATGGAATCTGATGATGGTTTTCCAGGAAACGATCTCATCACTGGAACCGAAGATGATGGCAGGTCTCTGCTTATCGGATACGAGACCATACCTTTTCGGATTGAAGGACTGGAAGACGGTTCCAAACTTCCCATAATTGGTGACAACTTTTCCTTTACTGCCTTGCCTGCAAATCCTTGGAATCTCGCTTCTAGCCTACGGATTGATCAGCGTTTAACCGCTGAGAGCATTTTAGCTGGAGATCGCTTCGTCAGTGGTTCAAATGAGACAGCACAATCCCTTGCTGAGTTTGGAGATGGCACATTTATTGAGAAAGTTGCATTATTAAACTCAGGGCTAGGTAGTAAATTGTCTGACCTTAGTGATAACTTGGACCACCAAGAGTCCATTGAGTCTCTTATCTTGGAACAACGAGGTGCAGTCAGTTCAGTTAACATTGATGAAGAGGTTGCAAACCTCATGAGGTTTCAAAGATCATTTCAAGCTTCATCTCGCGTGCTTAGCACACTTGACAGTATGCTGGAAATAGTCGTTATGGGATTGCTTAGGTAGTATTCATGAGAGTTCCAAATTTAAATGTTGCCCAGTCGATTACCCAGCAGCTTCGTGCTTTGGATACGCAGAGACTTAAGTTGAATGACCAGATATCGACCGGGCAAAAGATCACCAGGCCTCAAGATGATGGTCTTACGATGGGGCGCGTCATTCAACTCGATTCGCAAAAGAGTAAGCTAGCACAATACCAAAGAAATGCTTCCTATGCTTCAGAATATTTGAATGCCGGGCACATGAACTTGGATAAACTCAGGGAGATCAACCAAAGAGCCCAAGAAATAGCTCGCCTAGCTGGAGCCAATTTGAGTGGCCCTGGTGTCAGTGCCTACGCTTTGGAAATTGATCAACTCATCGAGGAAGCATTAAACCGTATAAATGCCAGGCATCGTGGACGTGCTTTATTTGGTGGTAACGAGCTGAAACCCGACTTTTCTGTTTCAGATATCATAACTGAAGAAAAACAGAAGAGCCTATTGGACTTCGATTCCAATGTTGTTGGTGTTGAGAAAGCCATGGGAAAAAGGTACCTCAAACAGGGAGACCAATTATTTATCACGGCAAATGGAAGAGAGTATGTAGTTGAGGCAAAAACTCTGGATGCAAGTGAATACAACTCATCTAACAGCTTTTTAAAGGGAGATGTGGTTAAAGTAACGAGTCAAGTGGATGATTCGATTCTTCTGGATCCTTCTTTAGTTCCAACTAATGATTCTACCTCATCACTTTTTGAGACAGTGATTTCTTTCTTAGGCCAAAGGAATTGGAGTCAATCGCCAGTCGGTAATTTGATGAGTGATCCCACGAGTGATGTCTACCTTTTGGATCGTGATCAAATTGAAGCCCTTTCAGTGAGTCTTGGTAATCAACCTTTCTTAGACTCCCTGCCTTCATCGGGTGGATATTATGCTATCTCTGAGCAAACCGATGGATCAGTCTTTCTCGAACCTGTGATTAATGAGATTGCATCTTGGACTCCAAGTAGGGGGTACTCTGCTGGGGATTATGTCCGATGGGGAGATGATGTTTATCAGGCATCAGCTAATATTGCTATGGGGAGTGATTTCTCTGATACCCTTTGGGAGAAAGTCAATCCGGATACAGTCTCCACTCTATTCTCCTTAACTGATTCCGAAGAGGTGAGTTATTGGGAAGCAATCGAAACCGTATCCAG
>JAYQBP010000012.1:9496-16072 GCA_038137385.1 Opitutales bacterium
GTGGTCCCCCATCCGTTACGAATCATTCTTGGAAAAGTGTAAATATTAACGAGAAAATTTCCAATTTATCTACCGAGAAAGCTACTGCCTTAATTCGTGACTTGGTCAATTCAGACACCTTTTTCCTTAATGACTCCACCACATTTGAGTCGGATGATTATTTCGCATTTACCCGATCTTCAAACAAACCAAACGACTTTTACGATCCTGATCTCGATTTATCCGCGAAAATCAATTCCAGTGGCCAGTTGGAAATATCAGGTACGGTAGGCTATGATTTTGAGCTTAGTGCCAATTATATTTCTGGCTACAACTCTCAGAACTATTATCCAAACCAACTCGATCAAATTATTCGCGAAAAATCATCCTACATGTTTCCAGGAGTTTCATACGATGATCTTGATGGCGTTGCCAAAGAATCGGTTTGGGCAAGCGTTCAGTCATCCATGATTTCTTGGGATTTATCTGTCAAGGAAGTCCAAGGAGTTGCAGATACCACAATCAATACGGAATTGCCCATGCCTTGGAGAAGACTGCAAGTTTACCAAGTTGGAGATGTGGTCGAATTTCAAGGCAAGCTTTGGGAGTCAAAAGGGAATGAAAATTTTAATCATTCTCCTTCGCAGAAAGAGTCGGACTATTGGGATGAGATTGGTACTGGGTATGATCAGATTCGGGAAGATTGGGATTTAACCAGCAAAAGTACTGAGGTTCGATATTATTTTGCGGGTCCAGATGGTCGATTGTTTGATGATCGGACTAGTGCAGAGACTCATACCTACGAATTGCTCCTTGGATCTAACCGTAGTTATGCCACGGTCAACGAGATATGGAATGATATTGACAAGCTTGTCAAAGAAGTTGCTTATCCAGTCTCTAATTTTGAGGCTCTAGGCTCTGAATCCGACGCTCAAGTATTTTTTGATTCGAGGAGTCAATCTTATCGCTTGGGTGTTTTGGATCCTGAAGATTCTCCAGTACTAGGGGAATTTATAATGGGGGAAGTGAAGCCTTCCTCTGATTCTGAAATACAACGCGGGGATGTGGTGCAATATAGAGGAACATATTTCTTGGCTTTCCATGTACAAGGTCTTGAAGATGAGCCTGGGCTCATTCAGGATATGGCTGAGGATGTAAATGCAATTTCTGGCTCGCTTTCCACAAATGTAGATGTCGGTGAAAAGATCTATGATCAAAATGCTGGAAAAATCTACATGTTTTTAGGTGATCAACTACCCGTCGATGGGAAGGAACAGATCCTAGACTCAACCCAAGATCAACCCCTTCGCAGAGGCAGTTATATCTATGACAGATCATCCAAATCTTTTTTGGTTGCTTCCGATGATATTAACAATGCGAGTGATATAGATCTTTCCGATCCAGATTCACCTCTTGTTTCAGTTAATTCCTATGTCTATCAACAAGGCAGTGAATGGAGTGCTGGACAAACTTACTTTAAAGGTCAAGTGGTGATGCATAAGGGCGTTTACTATGAGTGCCAAACCAATGGAGTTTTGGACCCAGAAGGCAATGTGGTTGGTTTCGACAACTCAGATGACGATGAAATTGCGGATGGAGCAGGCTATTTAAAACCCACGGTAACCCCAACGGATGAATTCTTTCTTGATGTGGAAGATGCAAGATCACAGGATTACATGGATTTACTCAAGGCTCGAGGCGAAGAAATGGCGAACAATGTCTGGCTTCCAGTCACCAAACCCTTGCAACATGTGTTCTCTTTTGAATTAGAAAATCGTGATACTCCTGATGTCCGTATTCAGTCTGCTGGTGTTAGTGGTGTGGATGCGGAAATTGGTGTTATGACAGATATAAATGGGAATATCACTAGTTTGCGTGTGGATAACCCGGGGCGTTATTTTTTCCCGAATAATACGGGAAACGCTCTGGCAATGAATATTCCTCAAGAGTTTGAAGAAGCGGAAGTGTTTTTGCCTAATGGAGATTCGGTCAAAGCCAAAATTATCTGGGGGCATAACCCGAATGATCCTGGACCCTTTGTCGTTAAAGGCTTTGAGCTATTAAACTCCGGCAGTATTGATCGGCCTATGGGTGCCTCCAAAGGTGATCGGTTTTCATTTGCAACCGGAAAGAAAACATTTCTTGATCACAGAGATAACGATGGAAACCTCTTGGCTGTTACCTACACTGGCTCCAATGAAAATGCTGAATTTTATATCGGTAAGGATAGTAAAGTAAGTTCCTATCTTGATGCCCAAGATAATGGGACTGCCGAGTTGGCTGATTCTATCCAAGCCTTGATCGATCTTAGGGATGGTCTTTCTGAAGAAGAACTTTCTCAGATGTCAACTTTAGTCCAATCCTCTGAGCAACAATTGATTACTCAAGAGAATTCCGTGATTGATAAATTAGGGGAGATTTCCTCGGTTATGACCCGCATGGAAACCGTAAAGGCTCATGACGAGCAATACCATTTGGAATTAGACAGAAGGCTAGCCCAAGACCTTGATATTGATATGTCTGATGCAATCATGAGACTCACTCGTGCATCTACAGCATACCAGGCCGCGATGCAGGTCGGTGCTCAGTTACTCAATACATCGTTGCTTAATTATCTCTAAATTGTTAATAAGTTAATAATTAATGAAGCTTAACATTGGAGAAGAGATTAAGGAGCAAGGTTCTTCGAGTCTTCAAAATACCTATAATATATCCTTACCACAGGGATTATTTGGTTTTTCTGAAATCCGGACCATGGAACTCTTCTTTGATAAGGAAGAGTTGCCATTTATGTGGCTCCGCGAGAAAGATGAAAATGGCCTAGCCTTTATTGTTATCGAGCCTGGTGGAATTATTCCTAATTACGACCTAGAAATATCGGATGCAGATGTGGAGATTCTTGGGATCACCAATTCTGATGATACCATGATTTTAAACATTGTGACTTTGCCCTCTGAACAATCCTCCAAGATTTCTATCAATCTTGTTGGACCAGTTATCCTTAATCGTAACTCCTTAATTGCGAAGCAGTGCATTATTAATAATCACGATAAATACTCGGCTCGCTTTTTGTTGGATTTATCCGAAGCTGGGGATTGATTGGCTGAATTGAGGGACCAATGTTAATTCTTTCAAGAAAAGTTGATCAAGGTATTCGCATAGGTGATGAGATTGAAATCTCAGTCACTAAGATTGAGGGAGACTCGGTGAAAATTGGTATTTCCGCACCCAGGTCAATTTCCATTCTTAGAAGAGAAATTCTTGAAGAAATGCAATTTTCAAATAAGGCTGCTGCGATGGGTGCCACACCTCAAAAAGAGGCCCTTAAGAGTACCTTTGCTGCTGGTTCTGCCTTAAAGTTAATCCAACAAATGCGAGCTAAAAAAGCAAACTTGAACCAACAACCTAAATAGCTTGTTCAATTTTTTAATCATTAAGAAATTTCGTATATCAGATGATTACATTTAAACCTTTTCGTGCAATTCGACCCCGCCCTGATCAAGCCAAGTCTGTTGCTTCGAGACCTTACGATGTACTCAGTTCTGAAGAAGCAAGGGAAGAAGCTGGGGGGAATGCCAACTCGTTTTTGAGGGTGATTAAGCCTGAAATTGATTTGCCTGATTCTTTGAGTGTTTATTCGGATGAAGTTTATCAACAGGGTAAGAAGACTTTTTCAGAAATGATCGAACAAGGCCTTTTGGGTAAAGACCCTGTTCCCTCTTTTTATGTCTACCGATTAACCATGGATGGACGCACTCAAACTGGGTTGGTTGGGTGCTGTCATTTTGAAGAATATTTTGATGGTAGGATTAAAAAGCATGAACTGACTCGTACCGCCAAAGAAAATGATCGAGTTAAGCATGTTGAAACTCTGGAAGCCAACGCGGAACCGGTTTTTTTCTCCTACCGCCAACAAGAACCGATATCTAATATCATCGATGGCCTGACTCAAAAAAAACCCATCTATGACTTTGTGGCGGATGATGGTATACGCCATGAACTTTGGGTGTCGCCTGACATTCAAACCAACGAATTACTTTCTGAACAATTTAAAAGCTTGGACTACCTTTATGTTGCAGACGGACATCACCGAACGGCTGCCGCTGCTAGAGTAGGGCAAAAACTCAAAGATTTAAATCCAAACCATTCTGGAGATGAAGAGTATAATTTTTTTATGGCCGTTTTATTTCCTGATGTTGACCTAAAGATTTTTGATTACAATCGAGTGGTCAAAGATTTGAACGGTCTTTCACAGGATGCTTTTTTAGAAAAGCTTTCCGTTGAATTTAAAGTTGAAACTTCAGATTTTTCCATAATCAAGCCGGATAAAATTCGAACTTTTGCAATGTATTTACCTGGGCAATGGTATCGGCTCATTCCCAAAAATATAGTTAGATCAAACGATCCTGTTGAAGATTTAGATGTCACTTTGCTTTCTAATTTAATTTTAGAGCCGATTCTTGAGATAGGGGACCTTAGAAAAAGTGAGCGCATAGATTTTGTTGGTGGAATCCGAGGATTATCTGAACTCTCAAACAGAGTGGATTCAGGTGAAATGGCTGTCGGTTTTGCTCTTTACCCAGTGAGCATGGATCAGTTAATCGCCATCGCAGATGCAGGGGAAATTATGCCTCCTAAAACCACTTGGTTTGAACCTAAACTAAGAAGCGGCCTTTTTGTACATTCTATCGTTGGCTAAGATATCTACCTCGTCCGTGAGATTTTGGCATTTGCATGAAGTTTCATTATTGGGTTTAACTCTCTTGGCATGAAGCTATGGGCCTTGAGTGCTTCCACCGGAGGCGGTCACGATATGCGTGCATTTGCCTTGCAACATTGGTGGTCTAAGCAAGGTGGGGAATGTGAAGTGTTCCACCCCCTAGAAGCTTCATTCTGGGGCTATCGCGTGGGTTGTGAACTTTACAATCTAATTCAAAGAAATCTGCCTATCTTTCATTTTGCATACTTCCATTTTCTTGAAATTGCATCGTTGCACAGAAACTACAAACACATGTTTGGAACCAAGTGTTTTATTCAAAATTACGAAAGATTTTTGCCCGACTTGGTTGTGTCGATGCACGCCCATTTGAATCACGGATTCTTAGACTTAACTCAGATAAATAAAAAGAAAGTTAGTAAGTTTGCAGTTTACTGTGGGGAATTGGCGGATGGTTGCGGATTCTCGAGGCACTGGGTGAACCCTAAGTGTGATCTTTTTATTAGTCCTTTTAAAGAGGGTTGCGAGGCTGCCATTCGCAGGGGAATGCCCAGGCATAAAACATTAGCTAGTGGTCCTTTATTGCGAGCCCCTTTTTATAAAAACAATCAGATAATCAATAAAATTAAACCCATTGATGGTGTTCACTTAGAACCCGATGTTCCTGTTTTTCTATTAGGCACTGGAGCGAATGGAGTAAATGATCATGTCAAGGTTGTACAATCGATTGATCAAGCAAACTTAAATTGTCAGATTGTAGCTCTTTGTGGAACGAATTCGAAAACCTTCAATCACCTAAAAAAGATCCGTGCCAAACTAAAGGTTAAGGTATTCCCTCTTGAAAAGATTGATGCAGAGTCGATGGCGAAGTTACTCAAGGTCGCTCATTTCATCTTTGCTAGACCTGGAGCAGGACTTACTACTGAAGCCATTGCAACAGGATGCCCGGTGATTTTTGATTTATCTGGAGGATGTATGCCACAAGAGAAAAATAATCTAAACTTTTGGGAAAAAAGAACGGGTTCCTTGTTAAGCTGTTCTTCCTCCTCCCAACTAATTAAAATTCTTCGATCAGCACGAACCATACCTAGGCTTGAAGTAGATATGGCAGATTCACCTGAAATGCTCTTGAGGGCACTCACTCGTTTAGTAACTGAAAATGATACCTGATCAAAGGATTGGCAAATTAGCTGCGGCTCGTTCGATCTTTGCCTGTGGGAGCGGTTTAGCTCCCGCACTTAAAAACTATCTGCTCCCTCGTCTGCTCCCCAATAATAAAATTTCATTGGGTAAAATTTTGACGTTCAAGGACAAAGAATTTGTCAAGTTGGTGGAGACGGGCTTTGGTCTACCAGAAATTCCTGGTTTAATGACCAAACCCTTTAAGTCGTTTCAAACCTTCCAACTTCTCTGGAAAATAGGAAAGGTATATAAGTCGAATATTAATCAAAAGATGACCGATCTGGTCCTTCTTAGTTCGCTGGAATCGATTTGTACCTATTTAAATTACCATTCAAAATCCCGTTTAATTTTTGAAGATGAAAAGGCGCATTCCATATCAATCAAAATTCTTTCAACTGGTACCCAATTTTTGACTCATTATGAAGGTGGTCAAGGATGGGTAGTGAAACAAGCCGAGCCAGATTTTCGCGCTACAGCGAATCTCTCATTCATAGATGAAGCAGTAACCTATTCAGCGTGCATGGGAAGGGTAGACACATGGAAAGAAGTGACAGAGGGGCATATCCGGCTTGCGGGACTTATCCCGTTACTAGATAAATTTGGGTATGTATCAAGGATTGCTCAAAAAGAAGTGCCTCGACCAAGATGAATAAAAGAACGCAATCGGACTCTCTTTTCAGGCGAGCAAGCAAGGTCAT
>JAYQBP010000012.1:16082-25341 GCA_038137385.1 Opitutales bacterium
ACCTGCTGGAATTTATGGTCATGTTGCCCCGAGTGCAGGCTTGCCCTTAGATTTTCCAAATTATTGTTTTTCTGGCCATGGTTGTAAGTTTGAGGATGTAGATGGAAACGAGTGGTTCGATTTTATGTGTGGTTTTGGTGCGGTATTACATGGATATCGCCATCCAAGAATAGAGGCATCCGTGGAAAAACAACGCCAACTTGGAGCAGTCTTTAACCAACCGAGTGCCTTGATGGTTGAGCTTGCGGAAAAACTTGTTGAACATATTGATTTCGCCAATTGGTCGGTATTTGCGAAAAATGGATCGGATCTGACAACATGGGCAATTCGTGTAGCAAGAGAAGTGACCAAGAAAGAGTTTGTGATTAAGGTTAAAGGGGCCTATCACGGGGTGGATGCATGGTGCGATCCGGGATTAGGAGGGAGGATTGGCTCCGATCGCAGCCACATATTGGAGTTTCAATGGAATGATTTGAATCAGCTTGAATCATTGTTAAAGCAAAAAGAAGGAAATATTGCGGCTGTTATTCTAACTCCTTACCATCATCCTTCCTTTTCTAAATCCATTTTGCCAGTCAAAGAGTTTTGGAGCAGCGTTGAGAATTTATGTAGGGATAAGGATATCAAACTTATCTTGGATGATGTTCGTTGCGGTTGGAGGATTCACGATGATGGATCTCATAACTATTTTGGTTTTATGCCTGACATGGCGATTTATTCAAAAGCTTTGGGTAATGGTTATGCGATTTCCGCATGCGTTGGATCTGATGCATGCCGACTGGGTGCTTCGGAGGTATTTCTTACTGGGAGTTGCTGGAATGACGCCTACGCCATGGCAGCTGCTTTGGAGTGCTTAGAGCTATCAAGAACTAAAAAGATTGCATCTTCAGTCATGCAAAAAGGCATCTTTTTCTGTGCACAAATTGAAGGACTGGCTCGTCAATTCGACATTCCTTTACAAATGACTGGAATTCCATCTATGCCATACCCTTGGATTGAAGGTGACAACGATCTCTATCAAATTCAAAAACTTTGTAAAATAGCTGCCTCAAAAGGACTGTATTTCCATCCGTACCATAATTGGTTTATTAGTGATGCGATGAATGATCAAGATTTCAAGCAGGTGCTTGCTCTTTGCCAAAAGGTTTTTGAAGAATTCAAACAAACAATAAGAGATTAAAAATTGCTTCAATCAACCCCCTCCGTGCTTCGACAAACTGGTTGTTTTTCTCGGAATTTTGTGACAAAATCAACTATTTCATTCAATGCTTGAAGACTCATCTATACTAATTACTGGTGGAACGGGCTCATTCGGGAAAGAATTTATTCGAACCGTTTTGCGTCACTCCAACCCTCGCCGAATCATCATCTATTCTCGAGATGAGTGGAAGCAATCTGAAATGCAGGCATCTTCAGATTTTGCTCACAAATCAATTCGCTTCTTCTTGGGGGATGTCAGGGATAAAGAGCGATTAACTTTAGCGATGCGGGAAGTTGATTATGTGATTCATGCTGCGGCACTCAAACAAGTGCCTGCTGCCGAATATAACCCCAATGAATTTATTAAAACTAATGTAAATGGGGCCACCAATATTGTGGAGTCAGCAATAAGGGCAGGGGTCAAACGAGTGGTTGCTTTGAGTACAGACAAAGCAGTCAACCCGGTCAACCTCTATGGGGCAACCAAGCTTTGCTCCGATAAGGTTTTTATCGCTGCTAATTCATATTCAGGCTTAGGTGGAACCACATTTTCGGTGGTTCGCTATGGCAATGTGGTGGGCAGTCGGGGCAGCGTGATTCCCCTGTTCCAAAAGCAACGAGAGGATGGGCAAGTGACCATTACCAATCCTGAAATGACCCGTTTTTTGATCACCCTCAAACAAGGGTCTGATTTTGTTTTGGAATGCTTGGAGACCATGGTTGGAGGGGAACTCTTTGTTCCTAAAATACCCGCCTGCTCTGTCGAGGATATAGCTCAAGTGATTGCTCCAAATTGCGAGAGAAAAATCATTGGCTTGAGACCAGGCGAGAAAATGCACGAAATTTTAATACCTTCTGATGAAGCACATAATGTTTTAGAATTTGAAAAGCATTATGTTATTCAACCTGTGCAAGCATTTTGGGGGAATAAAATTGGTATCCTTGGAGGAGTCGGTTGCCCAAGTGATTTTGTTTATGCAAGTAACCAAAATTGCGAAACTTTAGATTTAGAAAAGCTTTCACATCTTTTGTCTGGTTACTTGCCTTAGTTCTTGTTTACTACCTTGGAGATACTGACTCGCATTTTAGATTCATCTCTTCCGCCTTTCATTGTCGCAGAAATGTCTGGCAATCATGGAGGAAGCTTAGATAAGGCACTGGAGTTGGTTTTTGCGGCCAAAAGTAGTGGAGCAGATGCCTTGAAACTACAGACCTATCGACCAGAAACGATTACGGTAAATGCCAAAGAGGAACGATTTCTTTTAAAGTCTGGGCTTTGGAAGGGTAGGTACCTACATCAACTTTACGAAGATGCGATGACCCCTTGGGAATGGCATCCCATTATAGCGGAAAAAGCCAGTCAACTGGGTATGGTTTGCTTTAGCTCGGCTTTCGACGAGACCGCAGTGGATTTCCTTGAGGAATCAATTGATCCACCGCTTCATAAAATTGCATCTTTTGAATTAAATCACTTCCCATTGCTCAATAAAATCGGGGAAACAAAGAAGCCCGTTTTGGCCAGCACCGGTGTGTCAAACGCTTCTGAAATACGGAATGCGATCCATGTGCTTAAAAAGTCCGGTTGTCCTCAAGTGATTCTTTTGCATTGTGTCAGCGAATATCCTGCAAAGCCTCAGGATTTTTGTTTGCAACTCATGCCCAAACTTCAAGACGATTATCAAGTTCCATTTGGTTTGTCTGATCATTCATTGGGCCATTTAGTGGCAGTGGCCTCTACTGCACTAGGGGCAAGGGTAATTGAGAAACACATTTGCTTAGATAGAGATAAAACATCGATCGATGGAGGCTTCTCCATGTTGCCATTAGAATTTTCAGAAATGGTATCCGCTGTTCATTCCACTCATTTATCAATTACGGGAGAGAAAACACCAGATCATCCAAGGGGCTTCAAGAGATCTATCTTGGTGTCTTCTTCGATCTGTGCTGGCGATCGTTTTACCAACAAAAATTTACGAATTGCTCGTCCTGGAGATGGAATGTGCCCGAGCCGATGGCAGGAAATTCTAAAAAATGGATATGCAAAGAAAAACCTTTCGGTGGGACATCCTTTATCAGATGAAGACATCCTTTTTCTTAGATTCTAGTTGTTCAACAAAAGTTCAGCATTTTGCATATTTCGCTTAATGTTGTTATATTAAAATGTGGTCAATAAGGATATATCTAGTAGGGATCGTGAGCTTCCAGATTTTAAGGGCACTTCTGAAGAGCGTTTGCGGGCTGCCTGTATTTGGATTGCAGACTTTTCACCGGGTCGGCAACTAACCCTAGAGGAAATAGGAAAAGTAATGGGAGTTACTCGAGAAAGAGTGAGGCAAATTGAAGCCCACGCCTTACGGAAATTAAGGCATCCCTCAAGGGTTCGATTTTTAGAAGAACTAAATAAATAGATCGAATGAATCGAATTGGATAGCTTAGTCGATAAGCATTTCTTTCGCAGACTTACCTTGTGGAATCATAGGTAAAACATGCTCTGTGTATGGAACAATAATCTCTAAGAGATAAGGTTCATCAGTATCAAGCATCTCTCTGACCGCATCTCTCAAATCTTCTCTTTTACTGACTCTTTTTGCTTTCACACCAAATCCCTCACACATTTTGATGTAATCTGGATAAATCGCCTCAAGATTATCTGGACCTCCTATATTTTCCGGGTCGCAAAGAATGGTGTGCCCACGGACAGATTCATAAAAGCGATCCTCCCACTGTACCACCATGCCTAAGTGCTGGTTATTAAGAAGAAGACACTTGGCATTAATCTTCTCGATTTTGGCCGTGGCTAACTCCTGAACATTCATGATGAAGGAACCATCTCCATCAATATCAATGACTTCTTTTTCTGGGTGAGCAACTTTTGCACCTACGGCAGCAGGGTATCCAAAACCCATAGTGCCAAGGCCAAGTGAGGATATGTAAGTGCGGGGTTCTTTAAACTGGTAATATTGGGCTGCCCACATTTGATGCTGACCCACGCCTGTTGTGATAATCGCATCTCCATTCGATTCTTGGTAAAGCACATCAATAGCTTCTTGTGAAGTAATATGTTCACCCTTTTCGTATTTAAAGGGATACTTCTTTTTCCATTCTCCGATGGTTTTATTCCAAGCAGAGAGGTCAGGTTTGATAAAATCATGCTCGTTGATTATTTCCGACATTCTTTGAAGGGCATATTTTATGTCGGATTTAATGGGAAAGTGTGCATGGACATTTTTGTTATGTTCAGATTGATCGACATCAAAATGAATCACATATGCCTCAGGAGCAAATTTACTGACCAATCCAGTAATGCGATCGTCGAAGCGAGCCCCAGCACAAATAAGCAAGTCACTCTCACACACCGCCCAATTACCCGCCACCGTGCCGTGCATTCCATACCAATATAAAGATTGCTCGTGGGCAGGGTCAAATGCACCGATCCCCATCAAAGTATGAGCCACGGGAAGACCGGTCAACTCCGCAAAAGTCTGTAACTCTTTGTGTGCATCAGCTGAAATAATGCCACCTCCAGTGTAGAGTACCGGTTTTTTTGCCTTGGATATTAGGGAAAGTACCTCTTTTAGTTCGTCGTCAGATGCTTTGGGCTGATCAAGTTTGTAGCCCTCTAACTGCCCGATTTCAGATGGGAAGAAGGGCTCGAAAACTTTTTGTTGAACATCTTTTGGAATATCAATTACAACCGGGCCGGGTCTGCCCGTAGTGGCCAGGTAGAAAGCTTCTTTGACAATCCTAGGCAAGTCCTCTGCAGTCAAAACTAGATAACTGTGCTTCACGATAGGAAGTGTCATCCCAAAAAAATCGGTTTCCTGAAAAGCGGCTTTGCCGATAAATTGTTGATAGACTTGGCCCGTTATAGCGACGAGCGGAATGCTATCCATAAACGCATCGGCAATACAAGTAACCAAATTGGTTGCACCGGGACCTGAAGTCGCCATACAAACCCCTGCTTTGCCTGTGGATCTGGCATATCCATGAGCCATAAAACCGCCACCTTGTTCTTGTCTTGGAAGAATGGTGCGAATTTTTTCGGAACGAGTTAAGGACTGATGAAGCTCCATCGAGGCACCGCCTGGATAAGCAAACACTACCTCTACGCCTTCACGCTCTAGAGCCGAAACAAGGACATCTGCACCTTTCATGGCTGGACCGTGCTCGCCGGCTACTTTGGCATTATTAGACTGTATTGATTCGATGCTCATAACATTTGTTGTAAGTTATTAACATGTAGATACGATGCCTCTATTTCAAGGGGAAAGAAAGATCTTAGCCCCTTGGTCATGATAAGAAAATCAAAACCTATATCAAATCTCGTAGCTCTGGAAGGGATATAGACTGATTGGCCAACAGTGAGGCTTCAGTGATAGTTTCTAAAAGTTTTCTTTTACCGCGTTGGAGATGTAAAACTTTTTCTTCAACGGTTTGGGATGCGATAAATTTATAAACTGTGACTTTTTTTTCCTGCCCAATGCGGTGAGCTCGATCGGTTGCTTGAGCTTCAGCCGCCGGATTCCACCAAGGGTCAAAGTGAACTACGACATCGGCACCCGTTAAATTAAGACCGGTTCCTCCTGCTTTGAGGGATATGAGAAATACAGGAATCGATTCATCGCTTTGAAATCGATCAACTTGTGCCATTCGATCCGTGGATGACCCGTCCAAATAACAAAAAGGAATCGATGAACTTTGTAGTTCATCGACAAGGATTTTGAGCATTTTCACAAATTGAGAAAAAACAAGCATTCGGTGGCCCCCTTCCAAGCAATTATAAAGAAGTTCCCGAAATGCATTGATTTTACAGGATCGAAAGAGTGCTGTTTCAGGATCAATCAACCTTGGATCGCAACATACCTGACGAAGTCGTAGGAGTTGGGAAAGGGTTTTCATACGAAGAGTCCCTTCCTTTGCTCCAGATTCGGCGAGTTGGTTTAGTTCCTCCTCCGAAGCTTTCCTTAGCCTGGAATACCAGTCCGTTTGATCGTCAGTAAGATTGAGGTAAAGGATTTGCTCTATTTTGTCTGGTAGCTCGGGAGCGACTTCTTTTTTTGATCGTCTGAGTAGATAAGGAGCGGCTTGTTTAAGTATTCGTTGCTCGTGCCACAATCTTTCTTCACCGCGAGAACCATCGGGCAGACTCGGGCTTGCTCCGGGTAGCAAAAATTCCAAAAGGGACAAGAGGTCAGTGATGCTGTTTTCAATCGGGGTGCCCGTGAGCAAAATGCGCCCTTCAGAGCTTAGAGAAGCGGTGGCCTTAGCATTTTGAGTACGTCTATTTTTAAGATGTTGTGCCTCATCTCCAATTACGCATAGAAAAGGAAAGTCTCTAAACATTTCCAGATCCCTGACCAGAGTGCCATAAGATGTAATCACCAAGTCAAACTTACCTAAGTAAGAAGGAGTGGTGGCACGCTTGGATCCGTGATGAGAATAGGTGGAGAACGAGGGGCAGAATTTCTCGGCTTCTCGGTGCCAATTCTCCACTAAAGAAGCTGGACAGATAACCAATGAGGTCTTTACGGCACTCCCCCTCTTGCGAAGACAGGAAATAAAGGCCAGGGTTTGCAGAGTTTTCCCCAAACCCATCTCGTCGGCGAGAATCCCTCCTAGTCCGTGGTCGAAAAGATGTAACATCCAAGCAGTTCCAATTGCTTGGTATGGTCTAAGAATTTTTTCAAGTCCGTCTTGGGGACTGGGGAGGCTTAACTTGGAGAGGTTTTTGAGTGCCATTCCCCTTTTTTTCCATAGTTTAGGAGGTTGAAATCGTGGGTCTGCATCAGTTAAAACATCCTCTAAGGTAGTCGAATGAAAACGCGTTACAGAATGCATCGACTGAGAAAGCAAGGGTGCGTCGGCTACTCCAGATGCCTGCCTTTGCACATTGGCAAGTTTATCCCTCAAGTCTTGGGAAATTAGGTATGTGGTTTGATTATGTTTAAAATGGTTCCTCCCAGTTGATAAAGCATGTTCAATCAATCCGGCAGGGGTATCCTCAGCTACAACCTTAGTCTCTATTTCAATCGTCTGTTCAGTTTCCTTTGCTTTGACTAGCAAGGAGGCTTCTTTGAGCTTCGAAAAATGTTCAGTAAAGTTTTGGGTAAATGTTGCTTG
The DNA here is from genome assembly GCA_038137385.1 of Opitutales bacterium. Classification (GTDB taxonomy): domain Bacteria; phylum Verrucomicrobiota; class Verrucomicrobiia; order Opitutales; family Seribacteraceae; genus Chordibacter. The sequence goes on from JAYQBP010000012.1 coordinate 23,403, forward strand.
GTAGTCCAATTGTAATTCATCCTTGTGCACAGCGATAAAATCGAGCACTTTTGAAGAATCCCTAAGCCACCACCAATGCCTATGTGAACGGTCCCTTATAAAAGACCAATTGCGCAGCAGTCTGAGCACTTCGGAATAATGAGGATGTTCGGAGCTAGGGAGAATAATTCTAAGGTATTCGGTGGATCCCTCGACTTCAATGGGGGGACCCAGATACTCTACCGGGATTGGTTTATCTTTCTTTTCATCTTGAACAATACGATGATTGATCTCTCTAATTTGTTTTGCGGGCTGAGGTACAGCGGGTGCTTCAATATACTCGCTTACTCCTTCAAGATTTGAATTGGACCAAGTAAGAGCCTTGTCTGGGAAGTTCGCCAAAAAAAAACATTCCACATGGTTGAGCATTTTTAATAACTCAGAAGCTTGTTCGATATTGAGCTGTAAAAAAGAGGTTAATTTACCACCACACCATTGGGATAAGGCAAAGAGAGCACACCTTTCCACATCGGGTAAATTACCAAGGCTGCTTAAGTCACACTTTTCGGGTGGAGTGCGGCTTCCCGATTCGTCTTCTAACTCCACTTTTGCTGGAATCGCATTGCGTTGAATACATCCAGCTAGGGTGGGCGGTAGTAAGATACGGAGCCTCACTCAGTTATGAGGAATGGAGAGAATGGCTTGTTATGGCTTGATCAACTCCTTTTCCTGCTAAGCCCCCACCCATGGCAAAATCGGGCTTTCCACCCCCTTTGCCACCTATTTTTAGGGCAAGCTCGTTAATGATTTCTCCAGCTTTATACCCCCGATCAATAGCTAATTTTGAGCAAATACAAATCAGGGAACATTTCTCATCTGTTTCAGAGGCGAGAAGAACCACCGAAGGTTCACAGCGCTTATTAATTTGTCCGGCGAGACTACGCAATTCGTTAGTTGGCATTCCGGGGACCGATTGAGTGATGATTTGAATACCATCTCTGTTTTTGGCCTTGTGGATTAAGTTCTCGGCAACTTTTGCTTGGTCTTTATTAAGAATTGAACGAAGCTTTTTTTCGAGTTCTTTATGTTGATCCTGCAATTGCTGAATTCGAACTTCAATCTCTTCGGGTTTACAAGCAAAGCTTTTTACGAGTCGGTTGAGTCGATGAACTCGGTCCGTGTTCCAGTCATAAGCAGAAAAACCAGCAACCGCTTCCAGACGGCGGGTGCCTGAAGAAATCGCAGATTCTGAAAGGATACGAATTGAACCGACTTCTCCACCAGATTTTACATGGGTTCCACCGCATAATTCCATGCTCCAGCCCCCTAAATCTACTACTCTTACAAAATCACCATATTTTTCTCCGAAAAAGGCAATTACACCATCTGGTTTATCGGCAAAAGCAACTTCATAAGTCTTCAGTTTATCATTCATGAGAAGTCTCTCATTGGATATCCTTTCGATGGTTTTTATTTGATCATCATTAGGTGCTTCAAAGTGAGAAAAATCAAATCTTAGACGATCCGATTGAACGAAGGAACCCGCCTGCCTAACATGATCTCCTAAAACCTCACGCAATGCCCAATGAAGGATATGGGTTGCGGTATGATGACGCTGAATAGCCAGCCTTCTCGAAAGATTCACATTAAAAGATATGGCTGATCCGACGAAACTCTCTGAATCAACCCCTTTTTCAACTTGGTGAAGAAACCTCCCTGAGGGATCTTTGATCACATTTTGGACGTTCAGCCTTGAACCCGCTGTGGAAACTGTTCCGGTATCCCCAACTTGGCCGCCCATCTCAGCGTAAAAGGGGGTTTTGTCTGCTATAAGGAAATTCTGACCATCCATTTCTACCCAATCTGTACATGTGGCTTGAAAATTTTCTAGCTGGGATATGTCGTAGCCGCAGAATTCAGTCGCTTCGGAGCTTTCTCCTTGTTCAGTTACCAAGATTTC
>JAYQBP010000013.1:0-17693 GCA_038137385.1 Opitutales bacterium
CGGTGCGGGTTTAACGGATACTCTTTTTGCTTTGGACGAGCCTACCATTGGTCTTCACCAGCAAGATATTGACCGCTTGATTAAAATACTCAAAAACTTAGCTTCCGCTGGGAATATCGTTTGTGTTGTAGAGCACGATGAAGAGGTAATCCGTGCGGCTGATCGGGTCATTGAAATGGGGCCAAGGCCGGGAGCAAAAGGGGGAGAAATTATTTTCAATGGTACTGTTCCGCAATTATTAAAATCTAAAAAATCCATAACGGGGAGGTGGCTGAACCATCGAAAAATAGATGCATTACCAAGCACAAAAAAGCCAAAATATCACTCCCGCAAAAATCTAATTATTAAAGGGGCAAATATTCATAACCTAAAAAATTTTAATACAGAAATACCTTTAGGTATGTTTACCTGCATTTCAGGACTTTCGGGGTCTGGCAAATCTACATTGATTCATGATCTTATTTACCATGAGCTCACCAGTGGATCATCAAAAGGATGGGTCAAAAGTAGCCAAGATTTTTCTGAAATCGTGATGATTGACCAAAATACTATTGTTAAATCTCCTAGGTCGAACCCGGTGTTATTCATTGATGCATGGAACCCTATAAAAGAGGCGTTTGGTCGATCCGCAGAGGCAAATGCCTCGGGCTTTTATGCACCTGATTTTTCTTTTAATTCCGGAAATGGCCGGTGTGATGCCTGCATGGGTTTAGGCTATGAAAATATTGAGATGCAATTCTTGCCAGATATTTCCATACCATGTTCGCTTTGCCGGGGAAACCGGTTCAAAGATGAATTATTGGAGATTCGCATAGATGGTCTAAATGTTGCAGAAACCCTAGACCTCAGTATTTTTGAAGCTCGTTCTAGGTTTGCTCATTTGCCCAAGACATACAAGAAACTCTCGCTGCTGGATGAATTGGGGTTGGGGTACTTAAAACTTGGCCAACCTCTAAATACTCTGTCGGGCGGAGAATCTCAAAGATTAAAACTGGCTAAATTTATGAGCCCAGTTGAAAATAAAAGTTCACCCACATTAATCCTTCTAGATGAACCAACCACCGGGCTTCATCTTGCTGACATCCAAAGGTTGGTAGATTGCCTAAAAAAAATCTCTGATAGTGGTCATTCTCTCATTGTCATTGAGCATCATTTTTCGGTGTTAAGACAAGCTGATTGGATCTTAGAACTCGGACCTGGTGCAGGAAAATTAGGAGGTAAGGTGATCGCCAGCGGCCCGCCATCGATTTTTCCTAAACTGGATTCACCCACCGCTTGTTTATTCAAAAATTATCTGCGTTCAAGTGATGTGGCGAGAAAGCAATCGGCTGAGAAAACCTCCCCTTTCACAAATTTTGTTAAAAAAGATCTCGAGATCGTGGGTGCTCATGAAAATAACCTAAAAAACATAAATTTAAAAATTCCGGCCAATCAGTTTGTTGTAGTCACAGGACCCTCAGGATCAGGAAAATCTTCCCTGGCTTTTGATGTTGTATTTGCAGAAGGGCAGAGAAGGTTTCTCGAGTCGATGTCTTCTTACGCCAGACAATTTGTGGAACAATTAGGGAGGCCACAAGTCGATCAAATAAATGGCGTATGCCCAACAGTCGCTATCGAGCAAAGAGTAAATCGTGGTTCCAAAAAGTCGACCGTTGGTTCGATTACAGAAATAGCCCAATATTTAAGGCTACTCTATGCTAAAATTGGTACTCAATGTAGTCCGAAAAATGGTGCACCTCTGGTTTCTTCAACTGCTCAAGAAATTTGTCGTAAGGTAGCCAAAATACTCCAGAAGGAAAAAGGAGCCCAACTTCTTTCCCCTCTCATTACTAACCGAAAAGGGCATCACAAGCCACTGGTTGCTTGGGCAAAAGGTCAAGGCTTTGATTGGGTTCGATGTGATGGTCAACTCCACTCCACTCAAGGCTTTGAAGGTCTTGAAAGATATCGGCTCCATGATGTGGAGGTATTAATTACCACCTTTCATCATAATCCTAAGAATAAAATTTTGATGGATTTAATTAAATATGCTCTCGAGGTGGGCAAGGGTCGATGCTTGGTTCTTTTAAAAACTGGAGAAACTTTTTGGTTTTCACTCAGCAAAGCAGATCCCACCACCGGTGAATCATTTCCAGACCTAGAACCCTCTTTGCTTTCATGGAACTCACCTCGTGGTTGGTGCAAATCATGTCGTGGTTATGGTAGAATTTATGAGTGGATGAAAGACGACCTGCCAGCCCAAGGAAAATGGTGGGATATTCAAGATGGAAGTACTTGCCCCTCATGCAATGGAGACCGATTGAATGAGGTTGGACGGAATGTAGTTATTTATTCCCAAAATAAAAACTCTTATTCTCTCCCTCAACTTCTCTCTCTGGCTCCAAGTGAAATCAAATACTTTCTTAAAAACCTAAAAATTTCTCAAAACCAAAAACCCATTTTAGAAGCCATATTACCAGAGATCTCAGAACGGTTAAATTTCATGGATCAAGTTGGTCTAGAATATTTATCTCTCAACCGCGAAACCGCATCTCTTTCTGGCGGAGAATCACAAAGAATAAGACTCGCAGCCCAACTTGGGTCGAATTTATCTGGCATTCTTTACATACTAGACGAACCATCCATTGGGCTCCATCCATCAGACAATCAAAAGCTTATCGATTCGCTACGCAGACTACAAAGGAAGGGGAATTCTTTATTAGTTGTCGAGCACGATCAAGAAACCATATTGCAATCCGATTACATTATAGAGGTGGGTCCAACCGCCGGAGAAAACGGTGGACAGATTGTTGATCTAGGTAAACCCGAAAATGTTGTACAGAGAGGGCAATCGGCTACGGCAAAATTCTTATCCCAAGGCATTACTCATCCAGTCAGGGGGTCCTGGCGAAAATTGGTGCCCAAAAACCAATCCGATCATTACATTGAGCTTAAAAATGTAACTTTCCGTAATCTCCGAAATATTCACGTAAAGATACCTCTGGCAAAGCTCACGGTTTGTTGCGGAGTTTCAGGAGCAGGGAAATCAAGTCTAATTAGAGGGGTCGCTTTTCAAGGAATCCAAAAAGCCATCCATTTAAATTCCAGTCAATTAGCGACGGATCATTACATATTAGAAAATGGAAATTCTTTTCGAAAAGCCATTGAGGTCAGTCAATCTCCCATTGGGAAAACATCCCGGTCCACTCCAGCAACTTACCTAGGTGTATGGACCCGTATACGTGATTTAATTTCCAAACTTCCTGAAGCCAAAGTTCTAGGCTTATCTTCAAGTGATTTCTCCTTCAATGTTAAGGGAGGCAGATGCGAAACCTGTAAAGGAGCTGGTCAAATAAAAGTAGAGATGAATTTTCTACCTGACGCCTACACAAAGTGCGAACATTGCATGGGAAAACGTTATAAAGACGAGATTCTCAACTTAGACTGGCATGGTAAAAATATCTCCGCAATTCTTGACATGACTTTTGACGAAGCGGTCAATTTTTTTAAATTTGATGAAATTCTTTTCAAAACTTTCTCCATCATGTGTCAGACAGGGCTAGGTTACATTAAACTGGGTCAAACTTCTCCAACTCTATCTGGAGGTGAAGCACAAAGACTCAAGTTGGCCTCAGAACTGGCTACTGGCATTGAATTAAAGAGCAGGAAGACGAATAAGAACAAAAAGAATTTTTATGTTCTAGAAGAGCCATCCATCGGTCTGCATCCTCAAGATTGCTCAAAATTGATTCTTATTCTTCAGCAATTGGTTGATGATGGTCACACTGTTGTTGTTATTGAACATGATGTAGATTTAATCGCAGAGGCCGATTACATTATAGAACTTGGACCGGAAGGAGGATGTGCTGGGGGAAAGCTTTTACATCAAGGCAACCTCCAGAATCTCTTGCGCAAAAGGAAAAGTCCGACTGCTCGATATGTAAAAAGAGTAATCTAGTTACTAAGCGAAAAGAAGAAAGATCACGGAAGAATACGGATAAAAACTTTTTTTCCTGCTTTTATCGTGGCGGCCTTCTTTAAGTCGGTGAGGTCAAAATCTGCGTTGACTACTTTTTCGCCGTCTAGTTTGACCGCACCCTGAGCAATTAACCTCCGAATCTGCCCTTTCGAATCAAAAAGATTCGTTTCCGAAAGAATGTTTAAAAGGGTGGGGTCACTTTTCATTGAAGAAATCGATCGTTCAGGCATGGTGACTGGGTCTTTTCCTTTCGAAAAAACCTCCGAAAAAGCGTCGTATTCAATTTGGGCTTGGTCACTACCGTAAAACAAACTGGTCAGTTCCATGGCCAACCATTTTTTACTCTGCATAGGATGGGATTCTTTGAGTTTATCTATCGCACCTTTATCTTTGAGGAGCAGCAAACGGTAGTAATCCCACATTACTTGATCAGAAATTGACATTGTTTTACCAAAAATATCTTTAGGGGAGTCATTAAATGCAATGTAGTTATCGTAACTTTTCGACATCTTCCTAGAACCATCGAGCCCGACCAATAGAGGCAATGTCAAAACGGCTTGAGCAGACATCCCTCTTTCTTTCTGTAAGCTTCTGCCTACCAGCATGTTGAACAATTGGTCACTTCCTCCAATCTCTAGGTCAGACTCTAAAATAATGGAGTCATAACCTTGAATTAAAGGATACATAAATTCGACCATTGAAATAGGCTTATTCGCTTTAAATCTTTGCTCGAAATCATCTCGCTCAAGCATTTGAGCAACGGTCATACTTCTAGTCAGAGACAAAGAATCTGCAAAACTCATTTTGCCAAACCATTCGCTATTCCTTCTAACAATAGTTTTGTTTTCGTCCAATATTTTAAATGCCTGTTCCAAATAAGTTTCCGCATTCTTCTGAACTTCCATTTCCGATAATTCCGGCCTTAGATCCGATCGTCCACTAGGGTCTCCAATTCGTGCAGTATAATCTCCGATAAGCAGGATTGCATCATGCCCCGCATCTTGGAATTGCCTCAATTTATTAAAAACGACCAGATGCCCAAAAGTAAGATCTGGGCGAGTAGGATCTACCCCGAACTTAATTCTTAGCTTTCGTCCGCTTTGCAGGTTTGCGAGCAATTCTTCTTCACCAATAATTACTTCTGCGTTCTCCAAAAAACTGTTTTTCATTTTATTGAGTTTTACTTTAGCATATTGTTTTTTGACTACGAGTTTAGAATCTTAATGAAAACAGTTTCTTACTACTCTGATTCAGCTTGCAAGTTACTCATCAATTATTACCAAAGAAATATTACTAATTAATCCTAATACCAACATTATCATGACTTTAGAAATTGGCACCGATGCTCCAAGCTTCACTTTAAAAACAAAAACTCCAGAAGGTTTAAAGGATATATCTCTAGCTGATTTTCATGGAAAATCTAGTGTGGTAATCCTCTTTTTCCCTTTTGCCTTTACTAGTGTTTGTACTGCAGAAACTTGCTCTGTCAGGGATGATCTAGCATCTTACCAAAATTTAAACGCCCAGGTTCTTGGAATTAGTGTTGATAGCCCCTTTGCACAAGAGGCAATGGCATTAAAGGAAGGTTTGAATTTTAGCCTTCTTAGTGATTTCAACAAAGAAGTTTCTAAGTCTTACGGGGTTTTGTATGAAGATTTTATAGGTTTTCAAGGTGTTTCGAAAAGATCCGCATTTGTCGTATCTCGTGAAGGAAAAATAGCTTTTGCGTGGTCATCTGATGACCCCAAGCAACTGCCTGATTTCTCTGCTATTAAGAAGGCAATTCAATAGGCTCTTTTCATCTTCGGATCCTCTAATTAATAAAGATTCTTCTGAGTGGACTCAGATTTTAGAGTACATGTAACTCCAGACAGGGCTTTTATTAAAGTCTGTAGTAAGGCCACGTACCTTAATTGTGAGTCCATTCGCAAATTTTTCGAAGAACAAAAAAAAGCAGGACAAAAACGATATATTATCGATTTTCAAGATTGCCTTGGAATGGATAGTACTTTCCTTGGAATTCTGGTTGGTGTTGCCTTGAAAATTCGTGCCGAGAACGATGGAGGTAGTTTGATATTACTCAATCTTAGAGGACGAAATTTGGAGACAGTCTGCAATCTAGGCATTCATCAAATTACTGAAATTAGTTCGGAAGAGGTTAGAGATGCCAAGCAACTAAAGGAACTTGTTCAAAACTCTTCCTCCTCTTCGGTTGGCTCGGAAACTATTTACAATGCTCATAAAGCCTTAATGAATTTAAATGAAAAGAATCTAAAAGTCTTTTCAGATGTTGTAAGCTACCTGGAACAAAAAAGGGAGTTGTAATTTCACCAAGACCTTAAATGCAAATTGTATTCTGGTTTTTAGCAGGTGTGACAAGTGGTTTAGGATTGTGGTTCCTAATGCGCCGGAAATGGAAGATATCTCTTAAAGAATTATCCAATCAGAAAAACCAACTGGCACAGGAAAAAAAACTTGCAGTCGAATTTATGCATAATTTGGCTGAAGCAGTAGGTGAAGGCGTCGAAAGAAAAGTACTCTACCAAAGAATCGTACATACCTCCGTTATCACCACTGGAGCCATGAGTGCTTGTGTGTATGAAAAGCTTCCTAATGGAAGACTCAAGGGAGTTGCCGTAGAAGGTCTCTTCCCTCCGCAAAGAATGATCAAGACAGATTCAAACGAAATCAATATCCCTCGGGCACGATTCATAGAAAAAGTTTTGAACTCTGAAATATTGGAAGCAGAGGAAGGCATTGTTGGGCAGGTGGCCAAAACAGCGAAATCTGTATTTGTTCCCAATGCATCTGAAGATCCTAGAGTAGTTAAACACCTCGATGCATCACTGGCGGTTCGATCCATGATTTTTGCTCCCTTAGTGCACGACGATCAATGCTTGGGTGTATTAGCGGTAGCCAACCCGATTAACGGGTTGCCCTTTACCGAAACGGATTTTTCTATGATCCAATCCCTTGGGGAACAAGCTGCTTTAGCCATAAAAAATTCTGATGCAGTCAATCTTAGACTTGAAAAATCCCGTATGGATACAGACCTAAGATTGGCTCATGATGTTCAGGAGCTTTTTCTAACTCGGCATTTTCCTCAGATTCGTGGGTTGGAGATTGATGCAAAATATGTACCTTCCGCTCAAGTTGGTGGTGACTTTTACGACTTTTTCAAACTCACCGCCAATAAATTTTGCCTATGTATTGCAGATGTCTCCGGTAAGGGTGTCCCCGCTTCTTTACTTATGGCACTCTGCCAAACTCATCTTAAGCATCTAGTCATAAAAAATAGGCAGCCATCAGAAGTATTACGCCTTTTAAATGAGGAACTTTATCCCCGGATTAGGAAAGATATGTTTATTACCCTGTTTTTGGCTATTGTAGACACTTCATCAGAAAAGATTGTTTATGCAAGAGCGGGGCATGAGCCAGGTTTGTTAGCCAGAAGCTCTTCAGAACAAGATAAAGTATGTTCTATTACGGAACTTCGCGGAAACGGTATGGCTTTGGGAATGGTTGAGCCCGCTTTATTTAATGAACTAATCATTGACCAAGAAACGGACTTTTTTAAAGGCGATCTTCTTTGCCTTTTCACAGATGGCGTCACGGAATCATCGAATATAGAAAATGAAGAATTTGGCCTGGATAGGCTTAGAAATGTTCTTTGCAACCATAGTCAACTTGATCCAGAATCTATCAACCAGAAAATTGTTCAAGATGTCGATCGATTTCGGTCCAACAGTAAGGATCGAGATGATCTTACCTTGTTAACAATCAAACGAGTTTAAGATCTACCTGAAGTTACGATATTTTTTGCTCATCAAAGTCAATTACATCAGCAAATGATCGTAAATCATCTCTATTTGAGGCACCCAGTCCTTTTTTGATTTCGGATAACTTTTCCAAGGCCATATCCGACATGCCGATTTGTACAACCCTTCGATTCCACTGATAAGCTTTTAAATCTTTGGGGAAAATTTTGCTCAGTTGTTGATGTAATTCTTCTTCTGACTTTGACTTTTTTACACACTCAATAACTTGCTCTGGTTCAACCCCTAAGTGTAAACAGAGAAACCCATCGAACCCCTTAGTAAAATTTCTTTGATAGCTTTGTGGTAGATCTCCTTGTAAGTATTTTCTAATCTTAGCAATAAATCGGGGTAGATGTAAGAGTCCACTCTGTGGGTGTGCTTGATAGGGGGATGGTAAATCCAGAAGAGTGACTCCAGTGGGTCCGTTAATGATATTTTCGTCCACGTTTGAGTAATAGGTTATAAATTAGTAAGAAAGAATTTTGAAAAGAATGCACCAATCTAAAAAGAAGAAGGTAATAACTCGGGTAAGTAAATACTTGCTTTGTCACAAGGTTCTCTTCCTGACAACCCTTTTACTCGCCTGTGCCATGACATTATTAGCGGTTCTCGTACCAACCGTCATCCAGCATGCACTAGATGCCGTATTTACTGAGGGAATCGGTGATGGTAGTCTTCTCGTCCAAGGAATCACTCTCATCGCAGGAATTTTTTTAGCAAAAGAAATACTCAATTGCTTGCGAATTAGAGTTAACAATAAACTGGAACAAAAGGTTATCTTTCATCTCAGGCAAGATCTTCACAATAAGTTACTTCGTTTACCGGTACACTTTTATGATAGTAAAAAAAGTGGTGATATTGCTTCGCGCGTCATTGAAGATGTTCAAGGTGTAGAAAGAGCCATTCTAGATGGGACCGAGCAGGGCATTGTTGCTGTTCTTACCCTGACTGGTATCGCCATAATGATGTTTTCTCAACAACCCTTGCTTGCTTCCTGTGTATTGGCTCCTCTTCCTGTCCTCGCGGTTATGGCATTCCAATACGCCAGGATATCCAAAAGAAATTGGCGAGCGGTCCGAGATAAATCAGGTGAACTCAATTCTCTGCTCGTCGAAGATATTCAAGGGAATCGTCTGATTCAATCTTTTGGATTAACCCAGAGGGAACAAAACCGTTTTTCTAAGATTGCTCATGAATTGGAGCATCTCTCACTAAAAGCGATGTTCCGATGGTCTATTCAGGGACCAGGAGCTAGTTTCACTGCTTCTTTAGGCATTCTTGGTGTCATTGGAATGGGTGCATATTTATTAGAAACTGATCCCCATTTCACCACAGGTCAATTTTTTGCATTTTTACTCTATGCTAATATGTTTTACGACCCGGTTAGGCAACTCGTTGGTATAAACAACCTGATTGCAGCCGGAAAAGCTTCTGGAGAGAGGGTTTTTGAGATTCTTGACACTCCCAATGAAATTAGGAATGTGCCTAGACCGAAGCCTTTTCCTTTAAAAAATCAAGAAATAAAATTTTCGAATGTAAATTTCTCCTACGCAGAAAAATGCCCCATAGTTAGCAATCTCTCTTTCAAACTTAGTCACGGGTCAACCACTGCACTGGTTGGATCAACAGGAGCTGGAAAAAGTACAATTGCCAATCTCCTATGCCGTTACTATGAGGTAGATAAGGGTTATATTTCAATTGGTGGCGTACCCATTAATGAAATATCGATCGATGAGCTTAGGTCTCATATTGGCTTGGTGCCCCAAGACCCTTTCCTTTTTGATACAACCATAAGGGAAAACCTTCTACTCTCCCAAAATAAGGTGGAGCTAAATGATATTAATCATGCTCTCCGGGTATCTAACGCTTATGATTTTGTGAACGCTTTGCCCCAAAAACTCGACACTTTAATCGGAGAGAGAGGAATTCGATTAAGCATGGGGGAAAAACAAAGGCTAACCCTTGCCCGTGCTATACTGAAGTCATCTCCAATACTGATCCTCGATGAGGCAACTGCGAGTATAGATGTGGAAACGGAAAGAAAAATTCAAATAGGTCTAAATCAATTGATTCAAAATACCACTACTTTAATTATTGCTCATCGATTGAGTACAATCCGTGAGGCTGACACGATCATTTTTCTTCAAGAAGGTAACATCTTAGAAAAAGGTTCCCATAGTGAACTCATTGCCCGAGATGGAGCCTATGCGAACTTTTGTAGACTCCAAGAACGAATTGGTCAGTTGTGAATCAATGGTCTTTCTTCAGTCTTGTGGCTTAGATTTATTAATTTTCTAATACTGCAGAAAAACAAGTATGGAAAAAACAAAATCAACAAACTCCAAAAAGAACGAGCACTCCATTCGCCCAAGGGTCCGTAAACTATGTCTTCTGCCCATGTCCTAAGAGGCATCGTCGTAAAGAAGTTCATTTCAATAGTCAGCCCGATATAGTAGATAATTAGCGGCCATATGGTAAAACCAATCGTTACAAACAGCAAGGCGTACCATAATTCTTTGGATAAATTCATTTGAGTAATTCCAATCTATTCTTTGTGGCATATCGATCAACTATCAACTTCGTATAATCAAGAATATGTGACGGATATACCCTAATGTTTTTAAAGTTTGCTTCAAATTCAGGCATGCTTTTGTTTTGAATCCAATCATGGAATCAAACAATGAGGTTACCCATATTTTCGAGCAAACGCATGCCCTTTTAAAAGGACATTTTATTTTAAGATCAGGTCTCAGAAGTGAATACTTCTTTCAGTGTGCGAAAGTTTGTCAGTACTTAGATAAAGTTACTCGTTTAGCACAACTCTTGATTGATAAAATTGATTCTGAAAATGTTGATTTAATCGTGGCTCCAGCCATGGGGGGGTTGGTCATTGGCCAAGAAATAGCAAGGCAACTCAATGCTAGGTTTATTTTTCTAGAGAAAGTAGATGACCGATTAGCCTTAAGGAGAAATTTTGCTATCAATCCAGAAGATAAAGTCCTCCTTGTGGAGGATGTGGTAACGCGGGGTGGGCGAGTAAAAGAAGCTATTAAAATAATTAAGGGCTATCCCTGTCATTTTTATGGAGTGGTCAGTTTGGTTGACCGTAGTACCGAGCCATTGGACTTTGGTGTTCCCTTTACCTCTTTGATGCGAATGAACTTCCCTACCTATCAATTGGAACAGTTGCCTGAACATCTAAAAAATATTCCAGCAACCAAGCCTGGCAGCTAAGTAAGCCATCTATATAAAGGTTTTCTTTAAATCAAGGAATACGATAGGCTAGAAACCTGTATTTCCCTCGATACCATACATAGAATCGATTGATTCCTGAGTACAAGTTTTCATTTACATCATCCAAATCTAAGATTTGAGAACCGTTAATTTCTACTAAGATAACCCCCTCTTTAAATGTCTCCATTTCACCTGTGGAGTTGGTTACAATTACTCCTCGTACATTTTGGGGAATCTTAAATTTTTCTCTTTGTTGTAAAGTGATTCCCGACAATTCAACCCCTGGTATAGGACTGATATCTTTCGACATGGAGCCAAGGACCACATTCAAGGTGAGGGTTTTATTGTTCCGAACTACTTTTATCGGTAGTTCAGATCCAGGTTTTGATTGAGAAATGGCGACCCTTACTTGATTGATTGATGAGACCGGTTTTCCATTTACTTCAATGATCTCATCCCCCAGCGAAAGTCCCGCATTCGCCGCTGCACTTCCCGGTACTACATCACTAACCAATGCTCCATTACTATTTGAGCCCGAACCAAGAGACACCCCCAAAAAACCTCGTCGTATTCTCCCTTCTTCCATGTAATCAGTAAGTGCACGCCTAACCATATTCACAGGAATGGCTAATCCTATTCCAATACTCGAGCCAGTTTGAGAAATAATGGCCGTGTTAATACCGATGAGCCTGCCTTTTGCATCCAATAATGCACCACCCGAGTTACCCCGATTAATTGATGCATCTGTTTGAATAAAGCTCTCGTATGCTCCTTCCTCAGGAAGGATTCCTAATTCCGACTTTCGCGTAGCAGACACAATACCCATGGTGACCGTCATTCCAATGCCAAGGGGATTACCAACGGCAAAAACAATATCTCCCACTTGCAAAAGATCACTATTGGCCAAAGTTGCAAAAGGTAACTCTTCTTCAGAATCTATTTTTAAAACCGCAATATCCGTGGAATGATCAAATCCAATTATGTTGGCTGGGTACTCTTTTTGTTCCCCAATTTGAACGACAATTTCTTCCATAAGTTCACCGCTTCTAGGGTCAGTGATCACATGTGCATTGGTGACAACATGACCTTGGGGGGACACAATGACACCTGAGCCTACTCCAGCAGGCACTTTCTCTTCCTCGAACCTATTGGGGGATTGTCGAGGGAAACCATAGTACCGTCTAAGAATATCCTCGAAGGGATTGGCTGCTGTTGGGTAGAACCTTCTGACCACTTGCTTAGTCGTGACGGCAACCACTGCAGGCGTAGAAGATCTGAGAACAGACGAATAACTTTGAACAGGATGACTTGATGAGCGATTAATGTCTGTGTGGTCAACTTTTATGGAATACCCGTTTGATTGTGCAAAAAGATCAAAATTAACCTCGAAAGTAGTGATTAGGACTAGAATACAAAAAAGATTGGATAATTGATTCACTAAGAGACAAGCGAATTGGAGAAGCACTATTGTTTAATGCAAGATCAACTAGAAACCCTTAATTTCAAACAAACTTGAAATACTACTATCAGTATGTGTTCGCTGGATTGCCTCTCCTAGTAAGGGGGCCACACTTAATTGGGTTATGGGTAAACCATCCACATTAATATTCACTGAATTAGTCGTAATTAACTCATCTAAGTGACCTTGTTTGAGGCGCTCTCTGCCCGTGTCATTCAAAACACAATGACTGATAACAGCAGACACTCTCTTGGCTCCCCTTTGTTTAAGAAGTTTTGCAGCAGCTGTAAGAGTTCCCGCGGTTTCTGTCATATCATCAACAATTAATACTTCACGACCCTCCACTTCGCCGACTAAATTTGTTGCCTCTACCGTGCTGGCACCAGTTCTTCTTTTAGCAACAAAGCCAAGGGGACATCCTAACACCTCAGCGTATGCATTGGCCATCTTCATTCCCCCTACATCTGGGGTAAAGATTGTCATGTTTTCAGTTTTCCTATTTCGCAAGTATTCAAAAAACACCGGGGAGGCATATAAATGGTCAACTGGTATATCGAAAAATCCTTGGATTTGTTGCGCATGAAGGTCCATCGTCAAAACTCGATTTGCTCCAGCTGCCACAAGCAAGTTGGCTATTAATTTTGAAGTGATCGGTACTCTTGGTTGATCCTTGCGATCCTGTCTTGCATAACCAAAAAATGGAATAACCACTGAAATTCGAGCGGCTGAAGCTCTCCTGGCGGCGTCTACCATGATCAATAACTCCATGATATTATGATTTGCCGGCGAGTTTGTGGACTGCAAAAGAAATACATCCATCCCCCTAATATTTTCATTATAACGAACGAAACTCTCGCTATCAGGAAAGGATGTCACTAAGGCATCACCCACCTCAATTTCAAGATAGTTGCATATCTCTTTAGCCAAAGGGATATTGGAAGTTCCAGTGAAAATTTTTAGGTTTTTCCCATTAAGCATACTCAATATTAATCTTGGAGTTTTTCTTGAGCAAACCTATTGAAAAGGTCGGGTAGCTTTTTTTGCAGGACGGCAATTCTTTGAGCTAATTGATAGGGTAGGGCTGGGTTACCTTTTAAAAAAGCTCCTGCTTCTACATTTTTGGTTATGCCTGCTTGTCCAGCGATTTTTGCCCCTTCACCAACTCTTAAATGACCAGCAAAACCGGCTTGTCCGCCAACAATAACATTTTTCTCCAGCGTGACACTACCACTGATACCAGCTTGTGCGACAATAAGGCAATTTTCTCCAATTTGAACATTATGGCCGATTTGCACTAGATTATCAATTTTACAGCCTTTACTTATTCTTGTTTCTTCAAAACGGGCCCGGTCAATGCAGGTATTTGCTCCAATCTCTACTCCATCTTCGATGATAACTTTTCCAAGATGAGGTATTTTTTGATGACCCTCATTGGTCTGCTCAAACCCGTATCCTTCTGAACCGATTACTACTCCAGCATTTAAAATTACATGATTTCCAATCTCGCAACGAGACAATATCTTGACCCCAGGATGTAAGATACAATGTTCTCCAATTAAGCACCCTGGACCCACATGACAATGCGTGCTTAGCTTAGAATTCTTACCCACTTTGGAGCCATGACCTATATATGTAAACGCACCAATCGATGCAGTTTCCGATACTTCAGCATCGGTTTCTACAAATGCACTCGCATGGATACCTAAACTCTCTGGAGGGTTTAATTTTTCATCCAGCATATCACAAATTACTGCGAGTGCTTTAGAGGGATTTTCGGTTCTGAAAAACATTTGGTTTGGCCGAGGCTCACCCTTGTAATCCAAAGGCAGTAATATGATGCTAGCTAGGCAATCTTTAACTTGCGATCTGTACTTAGCGTTTCCCAAAAAAGACAAATCTCCTAAACCAGCATTTTGCAAGTTAGATAAACCTAATATTTCTTCTTCCTTGCAGGTACCTGAAACTTTTACATTGGGTAGTATCTCGTACAATTCAGATATTTTAACGCTAAAATTCATCTAGCTCTTTAAATCAAATTACTTGGAGAGCTACTTTTCCTTTGCATTGAGGATCGCGATCACATCTTCAGTAAAATCGGTCGATTCGGAAGAATAAAAAACTCCCAGTTGGGTTTCAGAAGAATTTAAGACCAGGTCCAGCCCCTTGGTCTCAGATACTTTTTGGATGGCTGTGCGAATATCCCCCAAGTGTTCAACCAAGAGATTTTTTTGTCGTTGTGCGATCGTGGCTTTGGCTCTCTTGTCATAGGCCACCATATCCTCTTGTTTCTCTTTAGCTAATTTTACCGTCTCTTGGTACTTTTTATTCAATAATTCAGTATCAATATTTGGATTTTTCAATTTATCTTCCATTTCTTTGAGCTGAAAAACTATTTTTTCCATCTCGTCACGGAAAATTTCGAACTCTTCCATCGCAACCTTCTTAGACCGATCCAATCGTTCTCTCGCTTCTTTAACTTTTTCGTATCCATCAAATACTTTTTGGACATCAACCACACCAATCTTCTGAGCATGAAGAAATGAAAAGGTCAATAAAGAGGAGAAAATAATGGAGTGGAATATAAATTTCATAAGCAAAATATACAATGCAGGTTAGCAGGGATGGCAACTATTCTTTAAAATCTGGTGCCACCAGAGAAGTGGAACTGGGTCGATGAGCCAGACGCACTAGGGTCGGTAATTGGAAAGGCTAAATCAAGTCGTAAGGGCATACCCATTACCATAATCCTGAACCCAAGGCCCCAATTATCATGCCAACCCTCATCTCTTTTTCCCGGTATTAATTTAAAATCATTATCACGCAAAAACCCACCATCATAAAACAAAGCAAAGCGAAGAGGATCCGCTAGTTTGAATGTATATTCTAAGCTAGCATATGAGAATGAATTCCCTCCTAATGGTTCTCCTGAGTCATTGGGTCCTGCATCTCGGTAATCCCACCCCCTGAGATTGTAAGGCCCTCCAAGAAAAAACTTCTCGAAAAAAGGAACATTGGCTTTGGTGCCATCAAACTTTCCAAGTACCCCCATTTTTCCAGACACGGACAGCACTTGATCCATCGCCTCAAATGTCTTGAAAAACCGAGCACCTTGAACTTCGAGCCGTCCATAATCTGCATCACCCCCCAAAGCTCCACCGGCAAATTCTTTTCTAATCGAAACTAAACTTCCCTCCGTTGGAAAAAGTAAAACGTCCCGAGTGTCTCTACTCAAAGTAAGTCCAACTTTTGAAATTGTTCTTTTGATTTCGTTAAGCGTTTTATTATAAGCAGGGTCTTGTCTAATCCATGAAGTAGAGGTACCTGAAATATCCTCAATCAATACATCCTCAAGACTGTAGAAAAGCCTCCCTTCAACTAACTCAAAAAGTCTCTTACGCAGGTAGACCTCAAAACCAGCTCTTAACTCATCATAGTAGGAGCTTTGGTAATCTGATTTTTCCCGAAAAAGTTCAAATCCGGCGGCAACCCTACGATTCAAAAACCAAGGTTCTTCAAAGGCCAGTCGCGCTTCGCTGCTCTGAGCACCCAGTTTAAGTCGAAGACGAAACTTCTGACCATCTCCTTGCAATAAATTCGGGTTTCGCCATCGCATTATGTCGAAGTTTCCTTGCCTAAACTCAGCATACATCATGGCTTTTTCAAGTGAACTGAAGCCTACCCCAAAAGAAAGATGGCCAGTCCTTCCCTCCATAACATCAATAACCATATCCCTACGATCATTAGTCTGTTCTGGATCATTACTATTTTGAATCCGCTCGTGGCTGATGTCCACATTCTCAAATAATTTAGTGTTTTTTAACCTAGCTTCATCTGTCTCCATTCTCGATAGATCAAAAGTTTCACCAGGAGCAAGGGCGAGTTCTCGTAAAAGTACAACTGTCTTTGTCTTTTGATTTCCGCGGACCTTAATGTCATTTACCTCAAACTTCTTTTTCTCGATAATTTCGAAATTTAAATCAAACTGGTTGTTTGTTAAATTTAACTTTCGGTTTACAACAACCTTACAATCTAAATAACCTCTTTCTCCATAAAGTCGTTGGATTCGTTGTTTCTCTTGATCAAGTAAGCTGGGCGAGTAAGGTTGGCCCGTTTTAATCAATGAATCATTCATCAATTCTTCATCATTGAAAATAACATGTCCGAAAACATTGAATTTGCCGAAGTAAGACCTAGAACCCTCCATCATCTTGATGTGTAAATCTAAACGATTTGATCCTTGTTTATATACAATGCTTGATAGAGGATTCGTGTTAGAAAAATTAAAGTCTAAGAATCCTTTATTTCTGTAAATTTGGCTAATTTTTTCTAGGTCTTCCTCGATAACTTGACGATTATACTTTGATCGATCGGACCAGAATCTCCAAAACCTCCAGGGAGCGGTTTCGATCTCATCCAAAAGTTCTTCATCGGGAATATTTTTATTACCCTCAAAAATAATCCTACGAATTTTTCTAGAATCGTCTTCAGTAATGATGAACTTAAGGATTTTTTTGGAAAGGTCATCTTTTACATCTATTATCTTATGTTTTATCTGAATGTTCCAAAATCCTTTATCAAGATACAGATTTACTAAGCTATTCTCATCTGCTTTTGCCTTGGATTCGTCGCATACTTCACCAACCTGAGAAGAAATTTCCTTGATTAGCTTTTTGTTACTTAGGTGGTCATTCCCCTCAAAAATAATATCGTGTAGCCTCGACTTTGGGGTGACTTTAAAGACAAGATCTAAACTTTTAGAGTCAATAATACCAGTGTCAGGAACAAAAACTCTAACATCTTTAATCACTCCAGTTTCAATTAGATTCCGAATGGATTTGTTGATGGATGAAGTTTTATAAACACCACCTTCTTGTACCTGTAAATTCTGCTTAATATAAGATGAACCAACTAACTTAGGATTTAAAACCTCTATCCTTATGGAATTAATTGATTTTCCCTCATATTGAGAAGGAGTTTCTCCATAGAGTAGAATATTGAAGCCCACCAGTAGGGCGATCATTAGGTAAAATCGTTTCATAAAACGCTAATTTAAACGGTGATCTTGTTGCATCGTGTCGAAACGAGTAAATTTTCGGCGAAATGCAAGGTTGATTTTTCCAGTCGGTCCATTTCGCTGCTTAGCCAAAATTAACACAATCGGCTCGAAATCCTCATCTTGCGTTTCTCCATCTCCATCATAGTCCATCTCACGAACATCTTCGCC
>JAYQBP010000013.1:17703-25218 GCA_038137385.1 Opitutales bacterium
GCATAACTACATCGGCGTCTTGCTCAATCGCACCTGACTCACGGAGGTCAGACAATCTTGGATCCCGGCGTTCTTTTTCTGAATCCCGATTCAGTTGACTCAAAACCAAGACCGGAACATCGAGCTCTTTTGCCATGGCTTTTAAACCTCGAGAAATCTCGGAAATTTGATTTTCACGAGATAAAACTCTGGATTCAGTTGAAATTAACTGCAAATAATCGACGACAATAAAATCTAGTTTATTCCTCATCCTCAACCTCCGAGCTTTAGCACGAATTTGATTGATGCTCAAACCGCTCGTGTCATCAACCCATAGAGAAGCTTGCTGGAATTCTTTACTGGTTTGATGAAGCTTTTCAGCTTGCCCCCGCGGAACAAAACCCTTTCTGAGATCATTCATGTTTACCCTAGCCCTTCCGCAGATCAGTCTCATCGCAAGTGAAGTTGCACTCATTTCCAGACTAAAAACAAGGGCATGCCTGGGCGCGGTTTTGTATTTTGGAGAGAACGCAATATTTTCCACGATATTCATCGCAAAACTAGTTTTACCCACCGAAGGTCTAGCAGCTAATACGATCATTTCCCCGGGCTTAAAACCATTCGTTAAACCATCAAGATCAGTATATCCAGTTAAAACTCCATCGGTTTCTTCATGGGAGAGCATTCTTTGAATTTGCTCCATTGCGTGCTGAATGGGTTCACGGAACGGGATCGATGCACGTAAATTTTGGTCTTCCCCCAAAGAGCATACTCGCTGCTCAAAAGTGGCCAAAAAGTCTTCCACATTAGCTGGTTGCTGGTTCGCACCATCAATCATTTCGAATGCCATGAAAATGCATTTTCGAAGGAGAGACTTTTGCCTGACAATATCCAGCCAAAACGAGGCATGAGCAGTTGTGTCAATTCGACTGGCCAGGGTTGTTATTCCATCTTGTCCTCCAACTTGGTCAATATGACCATTCGCCTTTAATTTTTCGACGAGGACAATTTCGTCTGGCTCGATCGTTTCATTATGCAAATCCAACAGTGCATCATAAATAAGCTGGTGCTTGGTAAAATAAAAATCTTCTGGGCGGAGTGCTTTTTCAATGCAGTTACTGATCACTTCTCCATAAGAATCAACAATACAAGCCGCAATTATTCCCTGTTCAGCGTCTAAATTGCTGGGAAGTGCCTGGCCAGCTACAACATCTGTAGACCTGCCTTTGTTTGATGTATCCAGCAGATCACCCTTATGCGAAGAGGACTTTTTAGACAGAGGAGAAACGTTTGACATTTCTTGAAGGGCTTCTCTGTCAATCTTTTAACTTATTCTTCCTCAATAGGATTTTCGGAAACTACCTCAACTTTTAATTCAGCTGAAACATCCTTTGACAAGCTTAGAGAAACGATGTTTTGACCTAAACTTTTTATGGGAGAAAATTGATCAAAGTGTTTCTTATGGATATTAAAACCATGCTCTGCGACTTTCTCGATAATTTGCTGGGAAGTTACAGACCCGAACAACTTTCCTCCGGCACCAGTCTTGACGGCAATCGCGATGGTCAAGGCATTCAGCTTTAATGCAATATCCTGAGCATTTTGCAACTCTTCAGCTTCGCGAGCAGCTCGAGCTATTTTCAGTGCATCTAATCTTTTCTTATTCGCTTGGTTTAGAGGAACTGCTTTGTTTCTGGGCAGAAGAAAATTTCGTGCATATCCAGAGCGAACCTTAACGACATCACCTTCGGATCCAAGGTTATCAACTTTTTGAAGTAATAAAATTTCTGAGTTTGCCATAATAATATTTTAATTTGGAAATTTAAAAAGGGACATCTTCATCCAGGTCCTGATTTTCGGATGAGGAACCTTGGGGTTGAGTTTTTGCAGGACTTTCTGTTGGATTATTTGGTTTGGAAAGATCATGAGAAGCCTGATTTCCTTCCGTTTTACCTGCGTCTACAAATTCAAAGTTATCTAAAACTACGCGAATCGCACTCCGCTTTTCGCCGTCTTTAGACTCCCATTGATCTAGTTTCAAGCGCCCCTCTATGAAAATAGGTCGTCCTTTAGAAAAGAATCTCCCCACTGCCTCAGCACGAGGTCCAAAACATTCAACATCAACGAAAGTCACCTCCTCTTTCTTGTTTCCTTCCGCATCTTTGTAACTTCTATTGAGTGCCAGACCAAAATTACAAACTGGACGGCCAGAAGATAACATCCGGACATCTGGATCTCTTGTAAGATTGCCAATAAGCAGGACTTTATTGAGCGAAGCCATTGAAAGGATTATTTACTGCTTTCAATCAGAATACGATCAACCTTTTTTTCAAGGCGTAACTTTTCTTTAATTTTAGCAGGAGTACTGGATGACCCGGTGATATCAAATTGGATGTAAGTGCCACGGGAAAGAGATTTCTTAACCGGATAAGCGAAATCATGTTGTCCGAGTTCTTTAACTTTACTTACTTCCCCATCTGATTGAGCGATCACTTCGCTTATTTTGGGTATCATTTCGCTTGAAGACCCTTCGCTTCCGCTGGGATCGATAACAATAGTAGCAGAGTAATTTCTAGATGTCATAATTGAGGTGGGGTAGGTATAGGGTAGCGATTGATGTAGTTAGTCGCAGCAGATAATCCACGATCGCATAAAAGGTGTATCGCATGGACTACTTTGGGATATAAATTGTTAATAGAATCTTTCTCGGATGCTGAGAAGTTAGCAAGAACATAATCCGAAACATTCGTCTGACTGGGTTGGGTAGTATTGATACCAACGCGCATTCTCAAAGGGGAAAAACCTAGTTCTTGTATAATACTGAGAACCCCTTTGTGACCTCCCGCACCCTTGCCTGAAGACAATTTTATTTTGTTAAGAGCAAGATTTAACTCATCATGGATGACTAAAAAAATGTCTTGGGGCAGCAACCATTTCCTCAGAAAGTTAGAGAGTCCATGTCCGTTGTGATTCATGTAAGAGGTTGATTTCAAAAGAATGATTTTAGTTTGAAAATGCAGACACTGGGATATTAGGAAATGAGTTTTTTTTTCGAAAACAGAATCATTTAGATTTGAAAAGTAATCGATAAAAGAATGTCCAACATTATGACGGGTATTTGTGTATTGCTGTCCTGGGTTGCCTAGACCTAGGACAATTAATTTCATTTTGATTGACTGAAAGCCTTATTCGTTCTCCACATCACTTTCAGCATCATCAGATGATTCTGGTGCTTCGGATTCTTCTTCACTGGAATCGCTTTGGTCGCTTTCCTCGGCTCCTGCACGACCGCTAGCACTACCTACACAAGTAACCACATTGCTGTCAGGTTCGCCAAGGTATTCAACTCCTTCAAGCACAGGGAGATCCTTCAATTGAAGACTTTCACCAAGTTCCAGTTGGCTGATATCAAGAGTAAGCCCTTTGGGCAATTGGCTAGGTCTGCAACGGATCAGGATCTCACTTTGGTGGAATTCTAGGATGCCTCCCATATTTTTGACACCAGAAGACTCTCCGACAAGTTCAAGAGGAACTTTGGTTTCTAAAGTCTGACCACGAGTCACTTGTACGAAATCTAGGTGCAAGATGGAGTCTTTGACAGAATCCATTTGCATATCCTTGAGCAGGGCAAGGTCTTTATCTCCATTGCCTTGATCGAGTTCAATCAGAGAAAGAGAACCTCCTGACATTCGTAGTAATGACCTAAGTTGACTATCATCAACCGTGTAGTGTTTAAGAGTATCTTTGCCGTAGAAAACTGCGGGTATAAGCCCCTCAGAACGAAGCTTTTTAGAATGGCTGCTGCCATGCAGGTCACGAGGTTTAACAAGAAGAGTTGAGTCAGTTATGTCGGACATATCAATACGAGGGGTTTAAAATCAAACGATACAATATGTTGAATCATTGGAGAGGTTGCAAGCCTCTTGTCGGGCTTTATCAAAACATGCTTCGAGATGTGGATTAAGTGCCATCGAGGAAGCAACTGAGCTCTTTTTCTAACAACTTGATGAATTTGACATGATCCCAATTCCTTATTTAGAATATCGCTGTGTTTAAAATTACCTCTTTATTAATCACGCTCTTGTCTTTGCCTCTGTACAGTTGTTCCTGTGAGATTGAGAGTAAGATGATTGATGGATGCTCATCTTGCCATGAGCATCCATCGGCCCCTGATTGCAGTCACCCATGCTTAGATCCATTGGAGGCTTTTACTGTAGATTCTAGTTCTATCGAACTGAAAATTTCTCCCTCTACAAATAGCCTTCCCTCCCTTAATCCTCGAACTGCTAGGCAATTTCACCCACACAGATCTCCCTCTCGTTGCGTTTTTAAAGATAGATTACATATCCAACTTAGAGTCATTCAGGTTTGATTTGAGTGCATTTTTAGTAGGTAAGCTTGCTTACATGAAAATTTTGCACTTTGACCAAAATGACTCCTTTAAAATTACATTCAAAAACTCTATCTCTTAAATCAAAATTTGACCATCAATCCTTAGTTTATTTCTTCTTAATTCTTACTATCCTCTGGCCTAGTGGTTGTTGGTTCTCTGGTGAAACTGAGGTAACGGTTCATCAAGCTATTCTCCACCCCAGTGCCCAATCCACTGCGAGTCCATCGTCTACGAATCAATCTTTGTCTCGCAGAAAAGTTCTCCTTCAGGCAAGTGGATGGGTCGAGCCAGACCCTTTTCCTATTCGGGTTGCTTCCTTATTGGATGGTGTAGTCAATGATCTTCTTATCCTAGAAGGTCAACCTGTCACTAAGGGGCAGAAAGTAGCCACTCTAGTCGATGAGGATGCTCAATTATCTTTGCAGCATGCAATTGTAAAGTATCAACAATCTAAGGCTTTAGAGGAAGAAATTTCCTTGGAGATAGCTGTTCTTGAAGCCAATTTACAAGCTGCGGAAAACTTTTACAAACAACGACTTGCAATTAGGGATGAACACATGGATTTAGTGAGCAGGCTCAATCAATTACCTACAGATGCAATCTCCAGAGCTGAAGCCAATCAATCTAGAATTCAACTGGAGGCACTCAATCATATGGTGCTCGAGTCAGAATTTAAGGTGGAAGAGATCCAAAAGAGGCAAAACCTGCTCGAAGCCAAAAGAAAAACTCAGCTGACCATAAGCTCCGCATTCGATATTGGGGTTAAAAAAGCTGAATTGGATCTTAATCGGACTGTGATTATTTCCCCAATGGACGGGATTGTTCTGAAACTTCTTGCCTCCCCTGGAAGACGATTAATGAGCAATATGGATTCTCCGGACGCGTCCTCCGTTGCCCTACTCTACGAGAAAGGAAAATTACAGGCACGTATCGATGTGCCCCTTGCCGAAGCAGCAAATGTTTTCGTTGGTCAGGAAGTAGAAATCATTTCCTCTATTTTACCCGAAAAAGTTTTTGATGGTTTGGTCACAAGAATTTCTGGCGAGGCCGACCTTCAAAGAAACACTCTCGAGATCAAAGTTCGTTTCCTGGACCCTGACGATCGGTTGCGTCCTGAAATGCTTTGCCGAGCAAAATTTTTGGCTCCCAAAATTACCCATGATCAAAGTGTTTCCCCATCAGAACTGGGCGTTCTTATTCCTCAAATAGTGATCCCTGAAAAAGGGAAGAAACATCAACAGCTCTTTATCGTTTCCCGAGATGGAAAAACAGTCGAGGTTGTATCTATTGAAGTGGGTGACAAGATCGTTGGAGACCATGTTTCGATAATCTCCGGGTTACTAGGAGGGGAGCAAATCATTGCGAATCCTCCTCAATCTCTTCGTGCAGGTGATCGAATAAAAATAACCAATCCATGAAAAGCATGCCTTTTATTGAAGCGAGGAATTTGTCGAAGGAGTATCGAAAGGGCGATCAAACCATTACTCCTCTCAGCAGTCTTAACCTTGAGGTTAGGCATTCCGAGTTTGTTGCCCTAATGGGACCATCCGGCAGTGGAAAAACCACCCTCCTTAACCTGATCGCGGGAGTCGATTCCCCTACCTCAGGCACTCTCCGTATTGGCGAGATTAATCTCGAAAAATTGACTCGTGACCAACTGACGGGATGGCGTTCTAAATTTGTGGGTTATATTTTTCAGCTTTACCACCTGCTTCCCGTCCTGTCCGCATACGAAAATGTAGAACTTCCTCTGCTCCTTAGACCTATGTGCAAAAGGGAGAGGCAGGAGCGCGTAAAAAAAGTCCTCAAACAAGTTGGATTGATCGACCGGCAAAATCACCGTCCTAAAGAACTTTCCGGCGGACAGGAACAGAGAGTAGCAATCGCCAGGGCATTGGTTGGAGATCCTCCGTTAATTGTGGCAGACGAGCCAACGGGAGATTTGGATCGGGAATCTGCTGATGGAATATTGAGTCTCTTAAAATCACTCAGTGAAGAGCATGGTAAAACCATTGTAATGGTAACCCACGACCCCCGGGCGGCAGAGAGAGCGAACTTTGTACTGGAGCTTGAAAAGGGCAGGCTACTTCAAAATACATGAAGCTCTTTTTTATCCTGTTCAATTTGTGGATTTTGTCGGCGAAACAAGTCTCGCGTAACCGCACCCGATCGATACTGACACTCCTCGGGGTCATTTCTGGTATGTTTCTATTGACCACGATTGAAACCATTCAATCCTCCCTGCAGGAGGCGACTGCTATTACTGCCAAAGACACCACGCTGGTCGTTTATCGGGAAAATCGATTTTGTCCCGCAACCAGTCGGTTACCCGAACACTACCAAAGTGAAATTCTCAAAGTTCCCGGCGTCCGTTCCGTTTCTCCGATTCAAATTGTGGTCAATAATTGCGGTACAAGCCTAGATGTCATTGTCTTTAGGGGCATCCAGATGGATTCCCTCTCTTCCCTTTTGCCCAATCTCGAGATAATAGATGGCTCAATTGATGCATGGCATGAACGGGATGATGGTGCTCTCATTGGGAAACACCTTGCTTCCCGAAGAAATTTGCGGGTGGGCGACCGCTTCGATGCAGCAGGCGTGACCGTTTCCGTATCCGGTATAATCGACGCGGAAGAAAATTCGCAAAACAACAATGTCGCCTTTGTCCACCTTCCTTTTCTTCAGCAGGCCTCCAAATTGGGCCTCGGGATTGTGACCCAGTTTAATGTTAAAGTCGAAAACGCAGAATTACTCGGAGAAGTTGCTTCTTCTATTGATGAGCGATTTAAGTCGGACACAGACCCCACCGCAACCCAACCAGAAAAGGCTTTTTTCGCCAGCACCGCGTTGGAGTTATTAGAATTAATCCGGTTTTCAAGATGGATAGGCTGGGCCTGTGCACTGGCCATTGTTGGCCTGATCGCAAACTCCATCTTACTCACCGTGCGGGCTAAAATATCTGAACATGCGGTACTTAAAACCCTCGGATTTTCGCGGATTCTACTCTCATGGATGGTAATCGCTGAAGGCTTACTTCTCTCGCTATTCGGAGGGATCATCGGAATTTCTCTGGCTTGCTTGTTTCTCCTCCAGCAAAGCATTTCCATCGGAAATGAGGGATTAATTCTCGCCTTTCTTCCTTC
>JAYQBP010000014.1:0-20420 GCA_038137385.1 Opitutales bacterium
ATGTGAATTGCTCGGCTGCAGTGAAAGGCTTAAGCGATGTGATTTGCACCAGTGGAAATGCGGTCAATATCGTAAACCGCGTGCCAGAAAACCGGGAAATTCTTTTTGTGCCCGATCAAAACCTTGGGCAGTGGGTTATGGGACAGACGGGGCGGAAAATGAGACTATGGCCAGGCAGTTGCTATGCCCATGTACTCTTTACCCGTGAATCGATCGAGCGTTGCCGATTGGAATACCCTGATGCACCCGTTGTGGCACACCCAGAATGCATCCAGTCTGTGCGGGACTTAGCCGATGAGGTATGCAGTACTGAAAAAATGGTATCTTACTGTAAAAATCATTCATCGGATACTTTTATCATTTTAACCGAGTCGGGAATGATGCATCGCCTGACCCGAGAATTACCTGACCGGCAATTTGTGGTTGGGCCTACTGGCCACTGTGCCTGTAATGAGTGCCGATACATGAAGATGAATACGGTCCCCAAGTTACTGGCATGCCTTCGTGAGGAAACCCCGGAGATTAGTCTATCCGAAGAATTAATTCAACGGGCGAAACTTCCGATCGAGCGGATGCTCGAATGGAGTTTATGATTTGCAGTAAAAGCCTTTAAGCAAGCACCTCAACCGACTCAGGAAAAACCGATTCTCCTAAACCCGCTAAGTGGCTTTGTATGGACTGAATGAAGGATAAGTTGACCACTGCACCTAAAGGAGCAAGCATTTTGCCATCCGTCAGAACCAGTTCTTCCATCAAACGCATACCGGGTTTTAATTCCTGGGGAGAAACTTGATTGGCTGCCATAAATCCTACGGTTAACTCTCGGGTATTGGCTAGTGCATCCATTATTCCTGGAGCAAAGCTGGAATCCATTAGATTAATTTTCTCAAATATTTCAGCCTTAGAACAACCCATCGATTCCCAATGGTCAAATTCCTGAGCTAGGTGAATGATCGATGCGATCTTTCGCTCCTCGGAAAACTCGGTATCTTCGCCATCGTAGTCTAATCCTACCCACTCTATGATCTTGCGAATTTTATTTAGCCTAGGAATGTCCCTAAGTAATTGGCTGACAAATTCTGGAAAGCCATGAACCACGTCTCTGATTTCGGTAGAAAGATCTTCACGACGGTAAACTTTTTCTTGAGAACTCTCGGGTAAAGTTAGGTATCCCAAATAACAAAAATCACAGGCAACTTCTAATCGCCATTCATGGGCAACACGCATTTCCTTCGCCACATCTTTAGCCAGTGACTTGACCCGCTGAGCCCGGCCAAAAAACAAAGGACTGGATGCAGCAAGCAATGAGGTCATGGCACCAATTGCCCCATTGAGGGTTTTTTCTAAAAGCTCTTTTTCCGCAGCTATCAACTGATACTGGCGAAGGGCTTGTTGAATATTTTTGTCTAAGGTATCAGGAGAACAAGGCTTCCCCAGTAGACGAAAAATTTCCCCCCGGCGCACAACTTCACAGAGATCATCAAAATTGGCCTGCCCTGTGAGCAACATCGTGACCACTTCTTTGTTTTGTTCTCTTACCTTTTCAAGGAAATCAGCTCCAGTCATACCAGGCATGGCAAAGTCGGAAACAATAACTTGAAAAGGGCCATCTTCTTCGAGGATACGCAACCCTTCACTTCCAGAATCTGCAGTAAAAAGCTCGTATTTTCGACCTAGGTTGAGCGTAAACCCCTTAAGGATCGAAATTTCATCATCAACGAATAGAACTTTGGGCTTAGTAGTATCCATTATTCAAACTATTAGATACCTTAAGCTGGTTTTGTCAAATTCCCAAATGATGGATGATGAAAAATGAGTTGCTGGTTAATCGATCCATTGCAGGTTACGAAATTCGGGAGGTGCCCCCTCCCAATTGCCACCTACCTGAAAAGGTTTTGTTTTGCTCCCCGGGTTGATGCCCAGTTTGCCTGAATGATCGAGGTGCAATTCCCTAACCATCGACCAATTCTGAAGACTGGTACCATCCGAGTTTTTAAAGACTTCCTTGGGCAGATTAAATCGCTGCCAAAGGTTATTCCCCACCAAATCAATCTCGGCCCCATAGCCATCCAAGGAAATAATCAACGGATTGGGTTGAGTGCTCTTCACTTCTAGACTGAGTCGGCTCGATGGGGTTTTGGCAGACCATCTGGGCTCATGCAGCTTATTTGTTCGAATACCCCATTTTTGTGGGTTATAAGTAAACCAATCCTTTCGCCAGGATCCTCGGAAGTGCTCAATCGTAGAATCTTTTTGAGTGTCATAAAGAACGCCATTTTTTTCTAAATCCGAACTCGAAGCCGTTTGAAGAATAGAAGATAAAGTAAAGTGAGAAGCTTTATAAGTACCATAATAATATCCTGCACCTTCAATCGCTTTGTCCAATCGATATTGTACATTGGCGTATACCCAAAGAGGTCGTACAATCGAAAAAATTGGAATTTCTGCAACCCATTGGTTTTGATTCGAATCCAAAGTGGGTTGCACAAACTTCCAAAAGCGGTGCTTGGTATTTTGAGAGTTATCCTTTCCTCCTTTTTCTTGAAGGACGCCTTGCTGGGTAAAGTAGATATCAACACTTTCAATTTCTTTGCTAGGATCTACGGTCACGGAAAGGATCGGGAAACTTCCTTTTTTAAGAGATAAGTGAGCCTTCGGTGTACTAGGCATTTCGAATGCATTTTTCAAATACTGATCAAACCAAAGCTGTGTCCCCGCCTCAAACTCTGCGGTATCCTGATGGTTATGGTGAGGGGAACTTGAGATTCGCCAATCCTTGGATTGAATTTCTCCAATTGCGGTTTCCAGGTCATTAATCCTGCCATGAAAATCATTGGAAGGGCTAAGAAACATGATTGGAGCGGTTATTCTCTTCAAACTTGGAGGGTCACTCACGGTGGCCAGATGCATATCATCCTGGGAGTATCTGTCACTAATTCCCCCGCATGAAGGGACGGCTGCTTTTACCCTTCGATCTACCCCACTAATCAGAACCGTAAGCTTTCCACCCATGGAATGCCCATAAACTCCTAGCTTATCGGGATCTACTTCCGGCTGTCTTTCCAAAAATGTCAGGCCTCTTCGCCCAGCCAAGGCGATCAAAAACCAGGAATTGTTGCGGGGGGATTTTACAGGATCTATCGACCATTCGTAGGCGGAAATGCTCGGAAATGCATCTTTACCATACCTGCTTGGAGCATGGTAAGCGTCTAATGGCCCCCAATCCGTAGTTAATTGTGATGAGCATACTGCCCACCCCCATGGACTTGAAGTAAACCAGGTAGAGAAGTTTGGCCTTTAGGAAAGCCATAGATGCCAGCCATCATGGCTTTTTGTCCTTTAAAAATACCGATTCGATAACGAATAACGCGTAAGACCACATCTTCTTGTTCCCATTGTTTAAGAATCTCAATCTCCAGTTCTTCCGCACTCGGATCAAACCCTTCCCACATCTGGGAAAAAGTAGACGGAGAATCCACCCCATTCAAAGCAGGAAGTGTCTCCGCTACCAAAGATGAAAAATAAAAAACAAAGGCATAAATACCTAGATTGATTTTATAAATCGTTTGCATGTTGGAATGATTACCAACTATATATTATTCGATCAACTACCTTAGACGGGATAAAAAGGTTTTTTCATCTTCAAACTGCGAGTGATTTACACTTCTGAACGTTCACAAGTCTAGGTAGACCAAATATTAGATTATTTGTAAAAGAAAACCATGAACGAAGTAACCATTTCTGGAAAAATAAAGTTTGTGGATGAAGTGAGGGAATTTGGAAGCAATGGCTTTCGAAAACACCAAGTTGTCGTGGAAACCGGAGACGGCAGATGGGACAACCCTATCCCAGTAGAATTCACTAAAGATTATATCGAATTGAGCAAAGATTTAAAGGTGGGGGATGAGGTTCAAATCATGTCGAGAATCAACGGACGGGAATGGCAAGGAAAAGACGGTGTAACGAAGTGGTTTACGTCAATCAGTGGATACAAAATAACCAAGGAAAATACTGATACCGGAGATGATCCAAGTGCTTCTTTTGACACTTATGATGAGTATGCAGAAGAACTGGAAGAAGATGTTTTTTAACTCTCTTTTCCCCGCTTAATCATCACCCAATTCAGGTTCATTGAACCATTCTTTAAAATTAAATGTATTATTCGCATGTAAAGTGCTAATAATTTAAGAGTTTCATCTCAAATTATCTCTTTAATTCGATAATTTACTCATGAAATAAGTTAATTTTTTATAAGTATAGGATACACTTTAGGGTTCCGAAAAAAAATTACCTTATTATAAAACTTACTCACATGCGCATGTAAGTTTGATTTATTCATGTTTATTCTGCTATATTAAACCTGAATGTTCCTTTTGAAGCTGATTAGCCTGTCCGCATGCTTATTCTTTATGCATGTAGTATCGGTTTGGGCTATCGTCAAAGAAGATGATCTATTGATTCGATGGGCATTTGACGAAGGAAACGGAACTATCGTTGCCGATAGCGTAAACAACAACTCTCCCCTCTTTTTGGATACTGCTGCTAGGTGGGGTAAAGAGGAGGAAGGAAACGCACTCTCCCGATTTTCTTTAGACATTAGCGATGGCCAAGCATTTGCCTATGCTGAATCGAACTCCATGCTTCAGATATCCAACTCTTTCAGCTTTCTTATCTGGTTTAAAACCAATGGACTGCCTGACGACTGGTCCCAACTCGCCGGAAAGCGTGAACTTCTCTCCTTTTCCTATTTCACACAAATTAATCCTGGTGGAGACTCAATCGAAACTTCGTACCGATTACTCGGAGAGGCAAGCGAATTTGTGAGCACGGGCCCAACAGGCATTCCTCTTGACAAGTGGAATTGCTTAATTTCGACCTACGACGGGAAACAATTGCAAACCTTCCTTAATGGGAAATTGGTCGGGATACGTTCGTTATATCAAACTCCGGAAAATGATAATGGGAATTTAGGCATTGGTGGATCCCCTGACGGGAGTAATTTGTTCAAAGGTTGGATAGACGAGATACGATTTTACGGCATTCCCCTGAATACGCATGAGGCTATGCTTGCCTACGGAGAAGGCTATGGGGATTTGGGTGCCCAACCTCTTTTTGAAAACAATGCATCCACGGATGAAGAAAATTCCACCCTCTTCATTTCTTTTATGAATTCTTCTAAAAACTTGGTTGCAGTGACCGAGTTTGATGAGGAAGACCTTGAAGTTTCTGGTGCAGAATTAGTCGAATTCACCGATTTGAACAGCACACATTACCGGATCATGGTTCAGGCTGATCAAAAACCTCAAAGAATAAAAATTCGTATCCCTCCTGGTAGTGCCAGGGATGATGCCAACTTCTCCATTTCATCTGGAGAAACCCGAATCACATACCTCGATCAAGTCACTGGGGCGGCAAACTTAGTTGGTTGGTGGACATTTAACGAAGAACAATCGGTTATTGATAGCAACTGGACTCCTGCAGAGATATCACCCTCTTTATGGCTTGATGCATCCGATGAGTCCACGCTTACATATCCCTCAAATTTAGTCAGCCAGTGGTCTGACAAGAGTGGGAATAATTATCATGCTGCTCAATCCAACGAATCGAACCAACCCACTTTCACGGACCCCGGATTAAATGGAAACTCGGTCATTAGTTTTGATGGGACAGATGACTTTTTGAATGTAGATCTCGACTTTCTTGCTGATACATCTCATTCCGCTTTTATCGTCCTGAAAACCTCGCAATTTTCCAATATTTACGGGGCAGCCAACTCAGGTTCTGGGAACAACAGCCTTCATGTAGGGTTCAAAAACAATTCGGACTTTCGAATGAATTATTGGGGCAACGATTGGAACCCAACCATTTCAAGCATTTTTGACGCAAACAGTTTCAACTTGCTCAACTTTATATGGTTAAAGGATTCCAACAAGAAACTCTATGTGAATGGAAACTTTGAGGGATCAAGCGGTTTTGCGGGAAATATAGGCACCATGGCCGGTGGTGGCCGAATATCCAATGTCACGGGCCTCGGGTATTTGGGTGCAGAAATTGCCGAAATTGTCATTCTCACAAATTCCTTGTCAGACTCAAACCGGCAAGCTGTGGAGAATTACCTCGCCCAAAAGTGGGGACTAAATCCTTACACCCGGTTATTTCCTGACCAATCAGGTGGAGATCGATCTCTTGTTTTTTCTGGTAACGACAAATCAACCAATCAAAAGTTTGATGGCACTCTCGGCTTTGACGGAGATGGTGATTTTGCCCGCATTCCGCTAACTGAACCAAATCAAATTTGGGACCAACCCGAAAAGGCCACCCGGTTTGATCTTCTGCACGCATGGTGGGCTATGGACGGAAATGGCTCGGATCGTTCCGGTAACGAACGAGATGGAGAGATCAATGGAAATGCGGCTTACACGGACGGGAGACACGGCAAAGCCTTGGATCTGTCAGGTGGAGGAAGCTTCATTGTTCCTGAGAGCTTTGGACCTGGGATCCTCGGTAGTCAGGCAAGGACTGTGACAATTTGGGTAAAAACCACCACTTCCAATCGCTCCATAATTCAATGGGGAACGAGTGCATCCAATGGCAAACTTTGGAATATTAGATTAGATTCCAACTCTGGACCTGGAGGAACTCTGGATTTAAACCTCGAGGGAGCCAGAAAAATAGGCGGTCGATATCCAATAAATGATGGAAAGTGGAGACATGTGGCGGTCACTCTTTCTCCTAAAATTGAAAATAACCACGACATTGTTCTCTACATCGATGGTTACCCTGAAACCCTGCATTATTCAAATGTCACATTCTCCAACTTCAGTATCGACACGGGTTCTTCGGACCTTGTGATTGGAGGGGAGGATGACTTTTCCTGCCTGATTGATGATGTTCGAATCTATTCAGAGCAATTAAATCCAGGTGAGATCCTTAGAATCTACCAGGAAAACAGCGAGGACGACTTAAACTTAGTCGGTGAAAGCTACTCTCTTTCTGTTTGGGTTAAGCCGGATGATCTCCCTGCTAGCAACCAATACCCCTTTGCCACCGGACGATTTTTTTGGAGAAACTGGGGAGGCGATACTCGTTTACAAAAATGGCCGCAAGATGAGGTCCACAGCGATATTCCTCACTTTAGTCCAACAGCAAAACTCGCTGAATTGTTCACAGACCCCATGGAACTCTATCTTTTTCAAACTCCCGATGTTAATGTGGATGGAGCCAAATTGGTTGGGGCAGACATTTGGGGAAATTGGTCCATTTCGAGTTCTGGAGGTTTTTTGGAAGATGATGACCCAAGCGATCATGCTAAAATCATGCGAGTACCTGCCGGTGACCCTGATGGTGAACCCGCCTTTTCCAGTGATTTCCAGGATGGTTTGAGTCAAAACCCTGACTATTTTGCAACCACACTCAATACAGAATACACGGGTAGATGGCCAACCGGAGCGTTTATGGCCCGTGGTCGCCTAAATATTGATAACTCAGTAGGTCCAGGACTGTTTTATTTCTATGCGGGCGGGGGTGGATGGTCCACTTTTTGGTTAGACAAAAACCAAGACCTTCAATGGAACGCATCATCAGAAAGACTTGTGCATAATGTTGGGGGTTGGAATTGGAGTAAAAGTAATAGCAGGAAGCTGGTTTTTCTTGGTCACCAGATTCCTCTTATTATGACTCCTGGTATTGGAGGTAATAATGGACTCGCTATCGGCCCAGAACAATCAGCCACATCATGGAAGGTATTCAACGAATCCACCATACAGTCCTATCGTGAGCGAGCTTGGATACAAGGAACCTGGCATCATTTAGCGACAACTTTTGATCATGCAAAAATGCGTCTTTCCACCTATCTCAATGGAAAACTTATCGCATCGGAAAACCTGGACCCAGAAATGGTTGGGGATCATCGATGGGGGGATTGGTATATGGGGGGACCGGGGTCTTATAACAGCGAGCAATTCTTTTCTGGGCAGATGGATGATTTGCGAATCTATGACACAGCCTTATCCCCAGACCAGATTCACACAATTTACAATGGAGGAGAAGGAGATATTGGACTTGCCGGTTCTCTTAGCGGTCCCGTGGTTACCAAAGAATCAACCATAGAGCTCTCGCTCGGATTTAGTAAATTTGGAAAACCTCTACCAGTGAATGGTTTAACGGAACAAGAAATTAACGCCAGCTTGACCAACGCTCAGATTGTTGAGGGATCCTTGTTATCTAATGATCAAAACCATACCTTTACATTTAATATTTCCTCCACTTCTGGAAAAAAGGTAGTTTTTAATCTTCCTGCTGCCAGCGGACAATGGATGGGGGAACCCACTCTTGCGGTTCAACATGAAATCATGATCATGCCCAATGTCTCAAAGCGGGAAGAGATTGTACACTGGTGGTGGTTTGATGAAGGTCTAGGAAGTGAAATATCTGATAGTTCAAGTACGAACACGGGCGCTTTATATGGGGATGCCACCTGGTCGGCTGACTCGATACTTGGTACAGGATTAAATTTTGTGTCGGTTGGCGATTACGCCGAACTGGGAAGCTTAGATTCAAATTTATCAAGCGATGAATTTAGCGTTTCTTTCTGGTTTCAAAGAGATGTGGACACCATTTATCGGTCCCCACAACAAGTGGGCAATGTAATGCTGAGCTTAGGCAGTCAAGTCTTACCATCCCTACAGATTGGAACGGGTTCTACCAGAATCGAAGTCTTTATGAACTCTCAAATCCATTCGGGATCGGTTTCTCTGGGGCAGAATATATCCGACCGCCAATGGTATCATCTACTTCTAACTTACAATGCTGAGTCCACCGATGGTTACGAAATGAAATTGTATATCAATGGTGACCTTGCTGGGGAAACGGGGGATTTTGGTAGTTCGCTCAAATCAGACAGCGATTCAATTTGGATTTCTGGTGTTAGTTCTGCCAGTTATCTTGATAGTGGTAGGTTTGCCGGATTGATTGACGATATTAGGGTTTACCAAAAAGCCCTTAGTAAAGATATGGCCGGAGAAATTTATAACTCTGGATTCAGCGATTTACATCTAACCGTCGAACCCTACCAACTCAAAACGGTACAGGACCCGATGGAATCGAGTGAAGTTTCTGTGGAACTAAAATTCAAGAAGTACGGTGCGTATCAAGATTTAAACGAGGTTTCTATCCCCGATCTCAATTTCAGCCTCCCCACCCCTGCAGACTTTCCCAATGCTACCCTATGGGTCGATGCTCAGGATGAGAGTACCATATCGGCCGACCTGTCGGGAGACCTGATTACTTGGACCAATAAAATTGACTCCTCTGTAAAACTTCACTCCACCGCATCGAAACCGAGTACGATTGCATCACTCAAAGGATATCCAGCCATTAATTTCAGTGCAGGGCAATATGTGAATGCCAAAATGAATGACTCCACTAATTGGAGTGCACTTAGCGAGGATGGCTCGGTAAGTGGACAATACCAAGATACGATCATTTTTATTGTATTTGAGGTCAATGAGATCGGAAGGACTTCCTGGCCATTTGGAGTAAATTGGGGAGGACATTTCCCGTGGAGCAATGGGGCCGTTTTTCATGACACGCCAAGCCGTATATCCTTCAACCTGACTAGCGGGAATGAGCCTATGGTTTTTTCAGCTTATTACTCGAACACTGAGTCCGTCCGGGCATTTCACAAAAATGGAACCCTCTTAAAATCAGCCAATAATGTGACTCCCTCTAATGCAGGGCTTTTTAAATTCCCGAATTCACCCTGGGGTCAGGGTGGTTACACAGTTGGAGAGATCGTGGTCATCAAAGACACCATTACTGAAGACTTGCGCAAGCAACTGGAAGGCTACCTAGCTCAGAAATGGGAACTCACTGAAAAACTTCCTGAAAACCATCCCTACTTATCTGTTTTCCCCAACATCGTAGTGAAGGACTTTGACCAGAGAGATGTCACTCAGTTTATCGTTGAAAAAAACGAAGACAATTCAAGCTTAATTCTAAGGTTTACCCCCGAGAATTCTCCCAACAAATTCTCGATTTCAATCAACCGAGGTCTTGGGGTAGACAGTAACAATATGGTGAATGAAAAAGCAAGTATATCATTTGCTTATGGCCGACCCATCACCCGCCTCGATGCTCTGACGGGTTGGTGGTCTTTTGATGACGAAAATTCTTCCTATGTTACCGATTACTTTGGTCGTTTTAATGGAATTTTTGTTGATAATGAAATTGAAAATCCCGATACCCTTGAAGTGACCAATTATGAGGTGACTTACACGGAGGGCAAATTTGGTTCTGCGTTAAACTTCCCCAATCATGCCTGGGTCAAAACATCCGGTTCAGCAAGCGGATTAGGAATTTCTGGAAATGATCCAAGGACGGTCTCTTTCTGGATCAAAGCACAGAGCGGAAATACTTCGAATAGTGTGCTCTATGCTTTGGGCAATCGAGCAGGAAGAGGAGGCGGGAACTTCACTGCATGGGGACTGCAGGGCATTTGGGGAGGATGGCGTTGGATGAGGTCCTTTTTCAACGAGCACAACCATCATAATAATTTTCACAACCCGAATAGTTATTACAATACTTGGAGGCATTTGGTTCATATCTATGACGGGACTACTGTTTATGCATATGTGGATGGTATTTTAAGATTAAATGTGGCCCGAGCACTCAACACAATGAGTAGAACCACACTGACCTTTGGCCATTTTGAGCCAACTACTCGAGGGTGGAACAATGCCAACTTTGTTGGTCAAATGGATGACTTTCGTGTGTATAACGATGTATTCACTCCGGAGGAAGTATCTTTACTCTTTGGAAACGGGGCAGGAGATATTTCAATCAATCCGAGTCTGGTCATTGATCCGGTGGTGGAGGGAATCCAGTCGACCGGGTCCATTACTTTTAAAAGGAGTGGTCAATTGCTTGAAGTGAACAATCTTTCCGAGGATGATTTTTCTGTATCGAATGGATCGATTGTGGATGGATCAGTCACCTCAGACGATAATGTAACTTGGCAGTTTTCTTTTCGTTTGGATGAAGAAAATCTTGAATCCCTCATTTCCATAAACTCTGGAGCGTTTACGGATAATTATGGGGAACTTAGCCAAACTGTTTCGGATAGTACCCGAAAAATGTATCGGGCGGTAACTCGTGGTGACCATCTTGATGCATGGTGGAGTTTCGATCGCGACAATCCTGACAGCAATAAAGTTTTTTCAGATGCTGCAGATAAAACAATGGCTACTATCTATGATGCCAAAGTCAGTTCCAGTGGACGATTTGGACCCGGGTTGGAATTTGACCGGTTCTCTAATAATGGTCGAATGAAGATCGAACCCAATGGATTGAATCTTAATGCCAATGGTTGGTCCATTTCTTTATGGTGTAAAAATTTGTTACCGCCTCAGAAAGGCGGCAAAACCACCCTGCTCCGTGGACAAGATAAACAAGGAGGGTTTGAATTTGATCATTATTTTAGTTACCGTTCAGTTGATCGTCACTTGGGATTTATTGATGGAGATGAAGAGGATGAATCCCTTCGTTTTCTCACGAGTAATTACTCATTCGATCCTCTAGCTTTGAAAGGTTGGAAGCATTTTGCCGTGGTTGGAGAAGGACAAAGAACTCGTTATTTCATCAACGGAGTGTTTATTGGAGAAGTTTCCCGACGTGATCAAAGCGATCTTTATTATGTTGGAAATTCTAGCGGTGATGAACTTTTTGCGGAGTACCTTGACGACCTCCGAATCTACAACATCTCCTTATCACAGGGCGAAATCGGTCAAATCTACGGTGGTGGATTTGGAGACATGTTCACTTCAATTAAATTTGAAAGCAATTCCACCACTGGTGAAACCCCCCAGAAAATACGCTTACTTTTTGGTAAAGACGGTATTTTGGAAAATGTTGCAAGCCTCGATGAAACAGTAATCTCCCTCGATCATGGTGAATTACTTGAACTCAATGCTTCAGAAGATAATTCGACCTATCTTCTATCCATCAATCCCGACCCAGATTACACCCTTCACGCCCTTGAAGTTCCAGATAAACCTGTTCGATTTAATGATTTAAAGCTCTGGCTGGATGCCAGTGATCCGGCTTCTGGGTTTTATGACTTTCACTCTAAGATTACTCTCTGGGTAGATGCGAGTGACTCATCCACCATAGCTTATTCCTCGGATCCAGAAATTGCAACTTGGACCAATAAGGTGGATTCAACGGTGAAACTTCATGCCCATTCAAGTTTCAAACCTAACCTTGAACAAAATACCGACGGCAAATACAATAATCTGCCGGTTATCAATTTTGATGGTGCGAGTGGAAATTATGAAAGGTTCTCCGCCTTAAAGAATGGTTCAACAAGTTGGAGTGCACTATCGGAAAATGGCTCGGTTAGTGGCACCTATTCCGATGTGGCATTTTTCATTGTCCTGCAACAAGACGCTCTCTTAATGACCACTTGGCCCTTTGGTTTAAATTGGAGCGGACACTTCCCTTGGAGTAATGGCCATATTTTCATGGACACCCCAAGTCGAATCAACGCCTCGTATTTTTCTGTGGGCAATCCAATCGTTTTCTCTGGTTATTATTCAAACCAAGAATCAACCCGAGAATTTTACCGGGATGGAAACCATCGGATGTCTGCCCAAAATGTTGAACTGAAAAATGCCGGGCAGTTTAATTTCCCCCAGAATCCAGTCTGGAATGTATACGATGCAAAGGTGGGTGAAATTATATTTTTATTAGGAACTATCACAGATGATGAGCGGCAAACCTTCGAGGGTTACTTAGCCCATAAATGGGGATTAAACAACGCCCTGCCCTCTTCACACTTATACAAAAACATTCCCCCTATCACCACATCGGGACAAAACTGGAACCCAAGCCAACCATTCCAAGAGATTTTCTGGACTGACAAAAGCAATAGCCGCAACCATGCCCGCCCTTTTCAAGTTCCCAGCATCCTTGAAAATGATCAGA
This sequence comes from Opitutales bacterium, assembly GCA_038137385.1. Taxonomy (GTDB): domain Bacteria; phylum Verrucomicrobiota; class Verrucomicrobiia; order Opitutales; family Seribacteraceae; genus Chordibacter. The sequence goes on from JAYQBP010000014.1 coordinate 12,982, forward strand.
ATGGACTGGGAGTGATGAGTTATGACGGGCTCAATTTGGAAAGCCACTCCTTTGAGATGATATCCAACATTCGCACCGTATTTTGGGTCGTTTCTGAAGATGCGAGTGTTTCAGGCAGTGGACTGCGATACCTGCTAGGTGATACCACCAAACAACCCGATTGGCATAACAACAATGACGGAAAATTATGGGGAACTACTTGGGGAAGTCCTGAAGTGTACTTCGGAAATACCCGACTCAATGGCACAGAGGTAGACGGTACCGCAACAAACAAGCCAACCAACCTCTCGGTAATTTCTTTGCTGACCACTGGGAATGCTCAAGCAAACAACTTTAGCAGGGATCGTACTTTTACCAACCGCTCTTGGAAGGGCAAACTTGCCGAACTTCTCATTTACAGTGAACCATTGGATGAAGAAGAGATTGAATATGTGGAAGGTTACCTTGCTCACAAGTGGGGACTGGAAGGCCTTCTGCATGCTTCTCACCCCTACAAATCCGATGCTCCCACTTTGGATCTTGGAGATAATTTCGTTTATGGAGACAACCTGCAAGTCGAACCCCGAAAAATCGATTTCCTGCACCACTTACCTGCGTTTAAAGAGGAATCTTTAATCAGTAGATGGAATTTCGATGCAGTCCGTTTGGATGAATTTGAAAATTCGCGTATCCCTGATTTAGCCCAAGGCAGAAACGATGCTTTAATGGTTGGAAATGTTCAACTAATCGACGGCAAGTTTGGCAGGGCGATCCAACTGGATGGTTCAGGAGATTACCTTGAAATCCCTACTTTTCGAGGAGCATACCAAGCCAAACAACTCAGTTTTTCTGCCTGGGTCAATTTAAACAGCACAGGATCAAGTAATGACTCGGATGATTGCACAATCTTTTCCACCCAAGGCAGTTCGACCAATCATTCCCGCTTGTGGTTTGATATTAATGGAGATTCAATTGGAAACCGTACTTACTCTTTCACTCTTGGGTCACCCCTAGCTCTCTTTAATCGCACAAGTGGAACAGATGGTTTAGGGATTGCCAATAAATGGCAAATGGTTGCGGCCACGATGAATGAGGATCAAAGGGCTCTTTATCTGGATGGCCGATTAGTTCAACAAACAAGTTCGCCCACATCATCCATCACTCTCGAAGGAACCCATGCTAGAATTGGTTCTTGGGACGATGACTCGGGAGCCGATTTTACCGGTCTCATTGATGAGGTAAGAATTTATGGAATCACGCTATCTTCGAGCGATGTAAAGGCGCTATGGAACTCCGGGGCTGGTGACTTAGGAATCCTACCTGTGGTCGAAATGGAAGAAGATGGTTCAACCTTGGAAATTAACGGGACCATTCGCTTTGTTCAGGCAAACAACCCGGTTTCAGTGACTGGTTTCGAAATCTCTGATATCTCGTTGCAAGGAGCCACCATCCAATCCATGACGGATGATGGCTCAGGAGGATACTCCATTTCTCTAATTCCAAATCTCAGGGGTATTCCTGTGACGATCTCCATTGATTCAGGCTCAGCAACGGGACCCGATGGTACCACATCCACCGGTGCTACTTCGTGGAGGTTCTCCCCTTCCCCTCCGGTCACCGCTTCGGAAAACCTTGTACTTCGCTATGAATTTGAAGGGAATCGAACTTCAAAAGTTTTCGATCTTTCTCCGAGTTTGGTGGATGGCTTCCGTATGGGAGGTGAATCATTGCCCGGAAAGTTCTCTCAATCCTTATACCTGAGCGAGAGCGATTTTATTCGGGTACCAGGAGAAGGTTTTTCATTCAATCAGCAATTCACCCTGTCCTTGTGGGCTAAAATTCTCAACGACAGCGAAGGTACCATCCTAGGAAACGGACAAGTTAGACTTGAATACAAAGACGATCTCAATCTTCATGCGTATGCCAGAATAAATGACTCATGGCTGGAGGTACATGCCGATGCCCGCCCAGGTCATTGGTCACACTATGCTTTGGTCCGTGACTCCGATCACTTGAGGCTTTTTATAAACGGCCAGCCAGTTTCTCAGGTGAGTGCAACCGGTAGTCTTGGCTGGGAAGACGAGGAAAACCTTGACCTTTATTTTGGCAAACCGAACCCCTTTACTGCAGGCATGGGGAGTGAAATCGTGATCGATGCTGTGCGGATTTATAACCGGGCTCTCAGCCCAGATGAGGTGAGTCAGTCGTATGGTTATGGAAGCGGAGATACAGGAATTAGGCCAAGGGTTCTTGGCCAGTCTCCTTTTGTTCAAAATCCAACCGAATTCAAGATTGAATTCTGGGAAAATGATTCCAATTTATCCATCAGCGGGCTGGATTCATCCGAAATTAACGCAAGTGGTGCCAGCCTGGCTAACTTCGACAGCAATCTGCTGTCGTTTGATTTAGATGCTTTTTCTCAACCCTCGATGATTCGCGTGGAAATTCCTCACAGTGCGATCAATATCGATGGAAACTTAAGCCAAGCTGGTGCCTATGAATTTTTTCACCGCCCGATTACCTCTGCGGAAGAAGGCTTGGTGGCGTGGTATGATTTCGATGCAGATAACGGTTCCATGATTTTGGATAAATCTGGCCATTTACGAAATGCGACTTTCCTTTCTTCGGATTTATCTAATTCCAATAATTCCAACATAGAAACATCAGAGGTCACCCCCACTAGTTACCCAAAATCCAATGCGTTCGACAATAACATTGTAGGTTCTAACGATAAATGGTTAGCCAATTGGAATGGGGATCCCCTTTCGATCCAGTACAACTTTGGAAATCCAACTGAAACAGGCAGTTATGCAGTCTACTCCCAAAATGCCGACGAAGAACTCAAGTCACCGAAAGCATGGGAATTGCATGGTTCCAATAATAATTCTGACTGGACATTACTTGATACGGTAAAGAATCAAACAGATTGGGGAGAATGGGAAAAGCGCAGTTACCATTTAGACCAGACTGAAAATTACCAATATTACCGGCTTACATTCAGTGAAACGAGTGGATCCATGCATCCGGATGAATTACCGGACTTAAATCTTTGGCTCGACGCGTCCAAGTTAGGCAACGGAGGACCAGCAAGCAACCTAAACAACTGGGTTGATCTGAGTGAATCGGGTAACGATTTAGATGCATTTGGTGATCCTCAAATAAACAACAGAAACCTAAATTCTCTGAATGTGGTTGATTTGGATGGAAACGATTATTTCGAATCCCCCAATTCCTATGCCACCGGAAACAGTTTTTCTTTCTTCCTAGTAGCCGGGATTGATACAATCGACAATCCCTATGACTCCCTCTTTGCAATTAGACAGAAAATGGGCGAACCCAGTTTTCAAATCGATGCATCTGATACCTCCGCTTTCCAGATTAGATTTTGGAATACGGATATGGGTACAGTTAAAACATTTACTTCCGATGCACAGCATGGACCAAGTATTTACGAGTTTCTTTTCAATAGTGAAACCAGTAAACTTACCGTTTTTCTAAATGGTAGTAATCTTGGTGAAACGGCCTACACTTCTCCCCCTAATCAGGGAAATTCGATCACCCTATTTTCAAACAGGAGCTACGGATCATATGTTGATGGGTTTGTGGGTGAGGTCATCGGCCTGAGTTCTCTTACTGACACCACCACCCGCCAGAAAATCGAAGGCTACCTTGCCCATAAGTGGGGCTTATCCAACTCCCTCTCCAGCACCCACCCCTTGCGATATTTATCGGTTGGGGAGATTGAAATTTTTCCTCCACCGCAAAAATCTACTGGGCTGTATGGTTCAGCTATCGATCTATCTGTTGAGCGGGTTGAGCTTCCTTTTAGGATCGATCAATCGGTGAGTTCGTCTGGATTGAGTGTTGCGATGTGGACACGTCCAGACTCCGTTGAGGGTGCCGGCGGCAACCCCAGAGTCCTCCTGAGTACCGATGATGGGGGTAACGATTGGTCATTGGGTGTTCAAGGCGGTTTCCCCTTTATTCGGTCGGGAAAGCTAGAACTGACCACGCCACAACAAATGTATTCTGGGGAATGGGTCCATTTGGCTGGAGTGTTTGATCCAAAAATTTCCCGTTCCACAGTTTATCTGAATGGTGTCCCTGTTAGCCTCAACTCATTAGGTTTTGATACATCTTCTGCAAAATTACACCTCGGATCGGACCCGGATGGACAAAATCCCTATGATGGACTTGTGGACGACTTACGGGTATGGACTCGCACTTTATCCAAAACTGAAATTACAAGTCTCTACGGAAATGGACTGGGAGACTTGAGCCCTGCCTTGAACATCCTAGTTAATGACCCCATCTACGAGCCTATTATCCCTGTATCTCTTTTATTTAATAAGTCAGTCGAGGGTTTCAACCCAGCAACCGATCTAAATCTTACTGGCTTATCGGTTCAGAGTTGGGAGTCGGATGACAATGTAACTTTTTCCCTTATCTTAATACCTGACGCTTACACATCAGCCACCTTAAATATTGGACTGTTAGCCAACTCTGTGGTGGATCGTTTGGGGATGAGCAACCTTGCAGTAAACCGAACCCTTGAGTATCGCCCTCATCAAATTGCCGAATCGGACCTTCTCCTATGGTGGAAATTAAACAACGATGCAATGGACTCATCAGGAAACAACTATCATGGCACGAGTGCGTCCCCCGACTGGAATAGCAGCGGTCAATTCGGATCAAGCCTATCAATCGATTCGACGGATGGCCGGGCGGTCACTCACTCTGGGCTTAGTACCGACCTGGATGAAATGACCCTTTCTGCATGGGTCTTATCCCAAAGTGAAAACTTTCACCTTTTCCAGTCCGAATCATCATCCCCATCACTTTTTTGGATTATTGAAAATAGAAGACCTCTCTTTTCCCTTAGTGAATTGGGACAAAACTACTTAGCTCGAGGCCCTGAAGATCAGATACACGGACGCAACTACCTCACTGACAACCAATGGCACCATCTTGCCCTAACCTATCATTTGGACAAAAGAAAATTAGCCCTATACTTTGACGGCCAACTCGATACGGAGTCCACCTTTTCTGGCAACTCCCCAATACCGCTGGCCTCGCCCTTTAGGCTCGGTCCTACCAACGAGATCGATTCCAGCTTAGGAGAAATTGATGATTTTAGAATCTATAAGCGTGCACTAACCTCTACGGAAATTTTTGCAATTCACGGTGGAGGGATTGGTGATTACCGCAACCGATCGATCGTTTTATCCACTCCAGATAAGCTTCACTTACCGATTCAGATTGAAGCTCAATTCCTCCAAGATGGAATCCCAGTAAATGTAGACAATTCATTCACTGATGATGATATCTCCATCTCTACTGGCAATGCACAGGTACAATCGATAACAGAAAATTCCACAGGTAATTTCAGCATTTTAATTTCTCCTGATAACAATGCCTCCCCTGCGACCATTTCTGTAGATATTACAGGTTCGGGTATTTCCACCCAATATTTTGGGGATTCCTTCGAGCATTCATCCATCTCTATCGAATATAACCCTCAATCCCCTTCTTTTTTGTCGTCTGATTTTTCAAGATGGACCCGTGGCACCTATGGGGAGTTTGTCATCACAGCCCAAAACCATCTTTCGTTATCTGTTTCAGGTCTGCCTGAATGGATGGAGTTTAATGCCACGTCCAATATTTTGAGTGGCATTCCGAGCGATGGAAATACAACCGAGGTCACAATAACTGCGAGCAACCCAGCTACTTCTCTCTCCCAAGCCCACCGTGTAAGGGTTTTCGATCCCACACAATTTAGTTCAAGGATGGAATTGACCCCGCGAGGAATATTGTCTCCATACATTCCCCAAAACTTGGCTGGTTTAATCCTTAATTTAGACGCTTCTGAAATTAAGGATGAAAACAACAGCATTCTTTATAAATGGGCAGACTCATCTGGAAATGAGAGAAACCTTGATCAATATCGTGGTAAACCTCTTCTATTATCCAACCCGGAACTGGATAATAAAAAGGTGGTTCATATGAATGGGTATTCCCAGCTCTACTCTAATTATGATTTTGGTTCTCTTCTCGACAGTTACTCAATCATTGCCTTGATGAGGCACTCGGGCGGTCAGGACCAGTGTGTTATTGGCTCTATCGGAACCAACTGGGAATTCGGACTAGGAAATGGCAAGTCTGCATTTTGGAAGATGCAGAGTGGTTTGCTTACAAGCAGCCCATCTGCAGACCAAAATTGGTATATTCTGACGGGAACGATGGATCAAGGAGGTCGAGTGAAATTTTGGCGCGACTCCTTTCTTCTACACGAAGGAGAACGGCCTAATGATGAACATTCTAAACCAAGAAGCCTGACCGTAGGGGGTACCCAAGCCAATCAATCCTATTCAAAGTCAGAAATTGCTGAAGTCCTGCTTTATAACCGAAGTCTCAAAGATTCTGAGAGAATTGAACTGGAGGATTACTTGAGGATTAAATGGCTAGCCTCCGACTTAAATCAATTCCCCGCCTTAGTAAGAATGGGCTCAAACCATCACCCAGACTTTCATCTCGATACTTTTGCTGACTCGCAAAACGCTGGTGACTTAAGATTCTTCGACGAAAAGGGAGAAGAATTAGTCTATGAGATCGATGAATGGAATCATTCCGATGGTGACTCCACTTTCTGGGTCCAGCTAAACGAGGTAACCACACGTTTGAAAATTTTTGCCTACTGGGGAAATGAGACCAATACCACTTCGCCAACCTACAGGGATGATGGCTCGACTTGGACGGGGCATGATGGGGTTTGGCACTTCTCTGACTTTTCTGACTCCACATCAGCCAGCAGAAACGCTACAGCCTCTGGTTCTCCTGATACGAATGATTCTGGAATTAGTGGTAACTCTTTGAGCCTGGATGGTATCAATGACCACCTATCCATTTCTGGCTACTCGGGAAGAACGGGGGACTCTGCCCGGACTATTGAACTGTGGTTAAAATCCTCGGACGACGATGAGAATGTGATTGGAGTACTCGGTTGGGGAACTTCAGCCAACCGATGGAATGTCGGCTGGAATGACCAGGGGATGCAAGTGTTTACAAATAACTCTGGTGGTAAACGCCAAAGCACAGGGACCGTGGCTACAGGTAACTGGCAACATTTTCTTATCAGCTATCCAGGAAGTGGAACGGACCTTAACCAAACCCGAATCTACCGAAACGGTCGTTTGGTCGACGCTCCGGGATCTTCCATGGATGGATTAGTCAATACAGGATCAGGAAATGTCATCCTGGGTGCCCTCGCAGATGGGAATTCCCGAATGAGTGGATGGCTTGATGAGACCCGCATTTCCTCAGTAAGTAGAAGTCATTCTTGGGCAAGGTTGTCTTACGAAAACCAAAGACTCGACCAAGCTTTCTTCGATCAAGACCTTGAGCACCTGCAAGCGCCAGTTCTTCCACCAGACTTAAACCTTACCGTTGTGGTCGGAACTTTT
>JAYQBP010000014.1:20430-21423 GCA_038137385.1 Opitutales bacterium
ATCCCCAGCGGCTTAAATTTCAATCCATCGCTGGGTATTCTTTCTGGTATACCTCAGAGCAACGGTACTTATGAAGTCAATGCAACCGCATACAACGCTCAGGGATTTTCAACCTCGAACCTTACCATTCAATCGAACACGACCTTAGCTCCTCCCCAAATCTCCGCCGGAGAAGTTACCTCTGTGCTGGGTCGTGGAGCCGAGATTCGGGCGGATTTACAGTCGACCGGGGGAGCAGCTTGCACGGTCACCATTTTCTATGGAAAGTCCGATCAAAACGGATCGAGCGAACTCTGGGATCATCAACTAGCCTTAGGAACATTTTATCAGGGAAAAGTTCCCGTTTCCCTCGGCGGTCTGGATAGTGGGGTTACTTATTATTACCGGCTCAAAGCATCCCACTCCTCGGAAGATTGGTCCGATTTGGGAACTTTTACCACGCTGGATTTTGACCAAGGCTATTTGCGTATTCATACCGGCCTTGACGATAGTGGTCTCGGGTCGGGATGGTACTGGGACCGCGGAACCGGCGAAGGAGAACAAAAGATCCTTGAACCTACCCTTTCACAATCCCTTTACTTTGCCCCCGATGGATCCACTTGGACACTTACCAAGGCAATCTTTTCTTTTGATCATGACTTACACTTTGGAAGACAGCTTGAAAATATTATCCTCGAGGGAACCAACGCTCTTTCCATTGAGGTACAGGGCAATATCACCGTTAGTCAAAACCTCAACGGAGCCCTTGTGCCACCGACCCCGCATGTATCCCTAGGCTTACTGACCGACGGATATGATTCCTTTTACTCCAACGATCCCGAAAAAGGACTTCGTATGGGCCAAGGTAATCTTGGTGGCTACGCTGGAGGACAGGGCCCCGGCAAAGGCTATTCCAGCGGCTCTCTATCGGTTGGAGGAAGATCGGGTGGTGGTGGATCTTTTGGGGGTGAGGGAGGACCTGGCTCTTCGGGTGCTGGTGGTATAGCCTATGCC
>JAYQBP010000014.1:21459-23675 GCA_038137385.1 Opitutales bacterium
TGGGCTTGGAAATGCTGATGAGGCGGGAGCTGGTGGGGGTGCGATTGAATTGGTCGCATCGGGAAAAATTTTGATCAATGAAGGAGCTCAACTTGATTTTCGTGGAGGAACTGTTTTTGTGAACCCTGAAATCGGGGCTAACTTCTCTGGAGGTGCAGGTTCTGGGGGTGCGATCAGGTTGGTGGGTGGCAGCATAGAAAACTATGGAGTGCTGGATGTTCGGGGGGGAGATGCATCCGGTGCGGATCCGCGCGAACCTGGCTCGAGATTTCTTCGAGGGTCCGGTGGTGCCGGCGGTGGTGGAAGGATTGCTTTTATTTCTGATGGTGAAATTGTTTCTGGCACAACGATCGTCAAAGGAGGGTTAGGTCATGGCGATGGAGTTTCCGGTCTCTCAGGATCTGTTTTCAAAGGAGTGAGGTCGAATACCTCCGCTGTAGCCTTGGTTGTGGATACAGGGACATTAGTTTTTGATACAGATGGTATATGGAGTCATAGCTCAGGAACCAAGGGCAAAGGGAATCTGCATTACTCGAACATTCTGGCAAACGGAAGACCTTACGGATATGGAGTATGCGAATTTACTTTTTCTGAACTTTCCATTGGACCGGATGTTTCGGTGGTTATTAAGGGAAGCCATGCACTCCGAATTATCGTAGAAAATAATGTAACGATCGGAAGTGATCTTTCCCTCAACGGAGAGAGTGGAAAATCTGGAATCTTCTCGGGCATACCCGGTCCTGGAGGGTGGTCATCCAGTCGGTCTATCCGCAATTTGGACAGCCCTGATTTGGCTCATATTGTTTTAACCGGGAGTGGTCCTGGGGGGGGAACTGGTTACGGCAATCCCACTCCAAGCAGTGCAGGAGGAAGCTTCGGCGGATTGGGCTCGCCCGGACAGGATAATGGGCTTCCCGTAGCGGGTTATGGGGATGATAACCTCACTCATCTGGTGGGTGGATCGGGTGGAGGTCGATCGGGCGGCACAAACTCGGATGCCGGTTCAGGCGGGGGTGCTCTGTCCTTTGTTGTGGGCGGTACTTTTGTATTAGAAAGCAATGCCACCCTTTCGGCGAACGGAGGTGTTGGAGTTTCTCGTGCTAATTCGAATGGAGCAGGCGGATCGGGCGGAGCGATTCGAATCGAGGCAGAAAATATTTTCAACTACGGACGAATCGAGACTCTAGGAGGAGATTCCAATGGGAGTGCCGGAGCGGGTGCAGGGGGAAGAATTACTCTAGTTACTGATGGTACCTTAGATGATGGAAATATTAGTGTATCAGGTGGGAAAAACCCTGATCTTTCCAATGACCTGCAGCCTCACGATGGGGTCTATGCCAAAATCATTGAACCCACCCTGCCTAGTATTGCCTCACAAAACTTCAACTACAATAATCAGCTTTCTCCCATTTCCCTCGGTCTAAACCCTGGACTTAATTACGAAATAAGCGGACTACCAAGCGGACTAATCTTAGACAATTTACAGCTAAGCGGAATCCCCATGGAAGCGGGTACTTTTGTACCTTTGATTTCAGCAAGTAATCAGTTTGGTGAAACCAATGCCACTTTTGAGCTTGTGATCACACCTGGAAATACAGCAGTCAACACCTTACCGGCAAGCAATATAGGATCGAGTAGTGCTCTTTTAGGAGCCGAGATTTTCGATACTGGGGGCGAGGATGCAAACCTCAGTTTTTCCTATGGAATGAGTTCGGATAATTTAAACTCAGTCACTTCAGTCGTTTCCGTTACCCAGTCTGGTGAGCGAACCGTCCTACTCTCTGGATTGGAGACAAACAGAACCTATTTCTACCGGGCGAGCCTGACCAACTCGGTCTCCACAGTGGTTGGCAATGATACCTTTTCTTTTAAAACTTTAACCGAGGAAGTTTCTCCGGTGGTTCAAGTGAGTCATGCAAGTGACATAACTGATTCAAATGCCACCGTTCACTACGAACTTCTTTCCTATGATGCGGATGCACCCAGCCTCACACTCTATTGGGGTCCCGTGGATCAGGGAATGCTTCCGGGATTGTGGGAATCTAACTATGAAATTGGACTGGTCAATGAGATCGGCTCTGGTATTCATCAAATTACTGAACGCAGTCCAGGAGAAACCATTTTCTTCCGTGTACGGGCAAAAACTCCCAATAAAACGGCTTGGTCGGAACTTGCAGGAAAGTTCAAGACAATTGGATTTCCCGCGGTCAACACAC
>JAYQBP010000015.1:0-4322 GCA_038137385.1 Opitutales bacterium
TCTACCCCACCCCGGTCACTTCGGAAAGAAGGAGAAAATCCTTGAGAACAAAGTCTATCCAGCATGCCCGTAGGCGAAGAGACAGAATCCTTCGTGAGCTTGGATCCCAAGCCCTACTTCTTGCAGCCTGAAATTTGCAATTCTTACAAGTAGTGAAGTGATATCAAACTTGTAACCGTGGATAAATAATGTAGTTTGATATTTTTCGGGCCCTTAGCTCAGTTGGTTAGAGCATCCGACTCATAATCGGCGGGTCGTCGGTTCAAGTCCGACAGGGCCCACCATTTCTAATTCCTATTTGGATTTTCCCTTGGCTATTTGTTGAGCCAGAGCGAAGCGGGCAGCCGCTTCCAGTTTCTGAATCGCAGCTAAGTCGAGGTTGCTCTTTTTGCCTTCAATAAGAGCATCTTGGGCCCGTTTGACGGCTTCCTCAATCATAGAGTCATCCTGTTCACTTACATCAATGGCTTCGTCGGTGAGAATGGAGACTTTATCTGAATAAACCTCCACGAAACCCGAACCAACGGCTAAGTATTCAGAAATACCGTTTTTTCCAACCTTGAGGTCGCCAGCCAACAGTTTATCTATGATGGGGAGATGGTTGGGTAAAATATCGATTTTGCCATTTGCAGTAGGAACAACCACATGATCTACTTCTTCAGAGTAAACCGTAGCGTCCGGAGTAACAATTTCGAGCGTGAGAGGCATGTTGTTGGCTTGTAATCGAGATAAATTATGAGTCTTCTCCGCCGATTACGGAATCTATGCCACCCTTCATGTAGAAGTCGTTTTCAGCGACTTCGTCTAATTCTCCGTCGAGAATCATTTTGAAGCCTCGGATCGTATCCTTGACGGAAACATACTCTCCAGCCACACCAGTAAACACTTCAGCAACATGAAAGGGTTGAGATAAAAACTTTTGGATCTTTCTGGCACGGAATACAGTCTGTTTTTGCTCTGGTGATAATTCATCAAGACCAAGGATCGCAATGATATCTTGGAGGTCCTTGTAGGCCTGTAGTACTTCCTGCACGCCCCGAGCCACTTTGAAGTGCTCTTCGCCCACAATTTCCGGAGAGAGTGCGTTCGAAACGGAAGCGAGGGGATCAACTGCAGGGTAAATTCCAAGCTCGGCAATTGAACGCTCTAAAACAATGGTGGAGTCGAGGTGGGCGAAAGTGTTGGCGGGAGCTGGATCGGTCAAGTCATCAGCAGGAACATAAACCGCTTGGAAGGAGGTAATGGAACCCTTTTTAGTAGAGGTAATACGTTCCTGTAAAATGCCCATTTCTTCAGCAAGAGTCGGCTGGTAACCCACCGCAGATGGTGAGCGGCCTAACAAGGCTGACACTTCGGAACCAGCCTGAGTAAAGCGGAAGATGTTATCCACGAAAAGCAATACATCCTGCCCCATTTCATCACGAAAATATTCTGCCATGGTAAGACCCGAAAGAGCAACCCGCATCCGGGCTCCAGGAGGCTCGTTCATTTGTCCGTAAACCAGAGCGACCTTGGACTTGGATATGTCGTCTTGATTGATCACACCCGCTTCAGACATTTCCTGGTAAAGATCGTTGCCTTCACGGGATCGTTCTCCTACCCCAGCAAAAACGGAATAACCACCGTGTGCTTTGGCAATGTTGTTGATCAATTCCATGATCACAACTGTCTTGCCCACGCCGGCACCTCCAAAGGCACCTACCTTGCCCCCCTTAATGAAGGGACAAATCAAGTCAATGACCTTGATACCCGTCTCAAGAATATTCGCCTCTGTGTCTTGGTCGACCAAGGTGGGTGCCTGGCGGTGAATGGGTCGTGTTTCTGAATGACCACATTCGCCTTTGTTATCTACAGTGTCTCCAGTTACATTGAAGATTCTACCTAATACTTTTTCGCCCACGGGGACAGAAATTGGATTCGCTGTATTAAGTATCTCCATACCGCGTACCAAACCTTCAGTCGAGGACATGGCTACGGCCCTGACCCGGTTTTCTCCAAGGTGCTGTTGAGTCTCCAAGACCAGCTTGGCATCCGTAGAGTCGTCTAACTTGTATGTTACCTCCAAGGCATCATAAATTTTCGGCATGCCACCGGTTGGGAACTCGGCGTCAACAACGGCACCGATTACTTGAATGATTTTTCCTTGGGTTGAATGGGAGTTTTCTTGTTCCATGGTTTAGAAAGAAGAGGTTAGTTAGAAAGGGTAGCTGCAGAAATTTCTAGGATTTCTTGGGTTATAGCCGCTTGTCTTGCACGGTTGTATTGCAAGGTAAGATCACTAAGAAGATTGCCCGCATTGTCGGTAGCAGTTTTCATCGCCACCATACGAGCACTGTGTTCAGATGCTTGAGACTCCATGACCATTTGGTGTATTTGTTGCTTTAAATATAGTGTTCCTAATTCCGCTAATACATCATCGCGGTTTTCGATAAGAATTTCTCGGTTATCTTTAGGCACTTCATGATCTTTGATGCCAAATCTTTCGTGCAGTTTTTGGCTCATTTCATCGAGATCATTGAGGGGAAAGAGTCGTACGAGTTCGGGTTCTTGACGCAGTGTATTAACAAAGCCAGTATGCAAAACTTCAATGGTATCGATTTTATCGTCTCCGTAAGCCCTTAATAAAAATTCGATTATGGGCTTTATATCCGAGTATCTGGGTTTATCAGGAAGGCTGAAGTCGGCAAGTAAATCACGACGGGTGCGGGAGAGGTACTGCGTCGCACGTTTTCCAACAGACACAAATTTAGCCGATGAATCTACTGAAGAAAGCATCCTAAAAAGGTTGGAGTTGAGTGCACCGCACAATCCCTTGTCCGTGCCTATCACAAGAATGCCACGATGCCTAACCGGCCGATCATTAAAATATTTGTGGGTAATCTCTTCAAACTCATCTGCCACTGAAACGATGATATCTGCTAGAAGCATTGCGTAGGGCCGACCACTTTTAGCGGCGTCTTGTGCTTTCTTCATTTTAGAAGTAGCGACCATTTGCATAGCCCGTGTGATTTGCCGGGTGCTTTTTACTCCCTTGATTCGCAATCGAATATCACGAGTGTTAGCCATATTTCAGTGCAGTTGTAGGTTAAATAATCAAAAGAAGATCAAGAAAAGGTTCTTTTCCAATCCTCAACAGCACTGCGTAACTTTTGCTCGGTTGAATCATCTAATTTTCCGGTTGAGTAAATCAACTCACAAGGTTCTTTTCCTTGTGTTTCCATGTAGTCACGGAGACTTTGGGTTGCACGGTTAACATCCTCAACGGCGATCGAGTCAAAGAAGTTATTTTGCATAGCCCACATGATCGCGGTTTGTACCTCAACAGCGATAGGGTTAGATGCTGTTTGTTTAAACAACTCAACAATCCGAGCACCCCTATCGAGACTGGCTTTAGTGGTCGCATCAAGATCTGATTCAAACTGGGAGAAGGCCGCGAGTTCTCGAAACTGTGCGAGTTCCAACTTAACTTTGCCGGCCACTTTTTTATATGCTTTAATTTGAGCGGCGGAACCAACTCGAGAAACAGACAAACCGACCGAAACTGCAGGGCGAATTCCCTTGTTGAAAAGATCGGTTTCCAAGAAGATTTGACCATCCGTAATGGAAATTACATTAGTCGGAATGTAGCCAGACACATCACCCATTTGAGTTTCAATTATGGGAAGGGCTGTAAGTGAGCCGTTCCCGCTGTTTTCATTAAGGCGAGCAGAACGCTCCAACAAACGGGAATGCAGATAGAATACATCCCCTGGGTAGGCTTCACGCCCAGAGGGTCGTTTAAGGATGAGAGAAATTTGACGATAAGCAACTGCATGTTTGGAAAGATCATCGTACACGATTAGGGCATCCATCCCGTTTTCCATGTACCACTCACCCATGGCACAACCCGCATAAGGGGCAAGGTATTGGTTGGCCGGATTGTCGGCAGCAGGTGCGGAAACGATAGTCACATACTCCATTGCACCGCTGTCCTCAAGAGTCTTGATGGTGCGGGCAACATTAGCATTTTTTTGACCAACGGCCACATAAATACAGTATACAGGACGAAAACTGGAATCTCCGGAGGCTTCACCCTGTTTGTTGATTTTAGCTTGGTTGATAATAGTATCAATGGCTATGGTGGTTTTACCAGTCGAACGGTCACCAATGATTAATTCTCGCTGTCCTCTGCCGATAGGGACCATTGAATCTACGGCCATAATCCCAGTTTGGAGAGGTTGATCTACAGATTTCCTAGGGATAATCCCGGGTGCGATTCTTTCAACGGGTAAGGTGCTTTCAGTAGTTATGGCACCTTTACCATCCATTGGTCGACCCACAGC
>JAYQBP010000015.1:4332-22940 GCA_038137385.1 Opitutales bacterium
AAAGAAGTTTGCCCGTGGTGCGAGCTTCATCACCCTCTTTAAGAGAACTTACATCACCCAAGAGTACACACCCAACAGAATTCTCCTCTAAGTTGAGAGCAATTCCTAAAACATTGTTTGGGAATTCAATCATTTCGTTGTACATGACCTTGGACAGTCCGTCTACACGAGCTACCCCATCAGCTAGGGTGGTGATTGTACCTACATTGGTGCGGGTAGCATCCGTTGAGAGATTTTCTATTTCTTTCCGAATTAGATCAGTTATGGAACTCATGGTGGAATATTGTGCTTATTACAGAGTAAAAGATTGGGACAATTTTGATAATCTAGATTGTACAGAGTCTTCAAAAACATCATCGATGACTCGAATTCGATATCCAGCGATTAGTTTGGAGTTGGTTGAAACATTAAAGTCTAAATTTCCAGAACTCAGGGTTTTTATTTTATTTTTTATTTCCGATATAACCGAATCATTTAATTCGGAACCCAGTTCAATCTCGACAAGTTGATTACGGAGAGTTTTATGAATCTCAGTTAAGTAGGACCGTAGAATGTCAAGGTGCTTAGGAGGATTTAATTCCCTTAGCGCATGCAAAACTTGGTCAACAAGGGATCGATCCACAAGACCCTCTTGATTAGTCGAACATTTGACAAGTTCTTTAGCGAGGTTACTGGTATGAGAAGGCATACGAGATAAATTCAAACAGAAAGGTTGAGCTCTTTGGTTGCATGCGAAGCGAAGCGTTCTCGTTCATCCTCGGTAAGTTCTTTAGATAAAACTTTAGAAGTTGTGAGAACGACCAAAGACGCAATTTCATCTCGTGCTTGGTTTAAGACACGTTCCCTTTCTTGTTCCATAGCAATCTTCGCTTTCGCGATGATTTCTTCTGCTTGTTTTCTAGCTTCTTCTTTTTGAGCTTCTATGAATGCTTTTGCCTGTTCCTGGGCACTAGAGATCGTTTTTTTGGCAGCGAGGGACGCTTCTTGAAGCGTTTCCTGCTGCTGTTTTTCAGTCTCTTCAAGCTCGAGTTTGATTTTGTCTGCATTGCTCAAAGAATCTGCAATTTGTTTTTCTCTTTCCTTGATGGTTGAAAGGATGTTCTTAAAAGCAAACTTCCAAATAACAAAAGCAACAATCAGAAAGTTGATTGCTTGGGCGATTAGCATAGGCCAATCGATACCAAAGGTTTCAACGATCCCTTGTGCTGTATCTGTGAGACTAGCTAAAACGATCATGAAGGGTAAAGATTTGCCTGTCTAATTAGAGGAAGAGCGAGTAAAAAGCCACCGCTTCTGCAAGTGCCATTCCGAGGATGGATTGTACTAGGATTGCCCCTTGTGCATCGGGGTTACGTCCTACTGCTTCTACCGCTTTCATACCTACGATGCCTACACCAATTGCAGCACCTAAACAGCCTAAGGCTGATTGGATACTTCCTGTGATACCTGTTGCTTGTTCAGTTGCTTGTGCGAGTACTTCAATCATTTTTTATAATATTGGATGGTTTAATTAGTTGGGTACATGCCTACGATTGAACATAGTCACATGCAGAAATTAGTGATGTTCTCCTTCGTCATGGTTGCAGATGAGACCGATATAGACTGAAATGAGGAGCATAAAGACAAGAGCTTGTACTAAGCCGATTAATACTTCCATGAAATAAAATGGGACTGGTAAGATCCATTTTAATTGAGGTACAATATAAAACATACTGTGAAGCAGGCTTTCGCCACCAAAAACATTTCCGAATAACCGGAATGTGAGAGAGACAGGTCGAAAAAGAATCGATACAACTTCAATAAAACCTACCGCTAAAAATATGATGCCAAGAAAGCCGAAAATGAAAGCACTCACTTCCGATTTCTCAGCCTTATTGCCAAACCAGTCTTTTACAATTGCCTTAATTCCAGCGTACTTAACTATAAAGTAAACCCAGAAAATATTAGCAACCAATGCAAGTGCTAAAGTCATGTTTAGGTCTGCATTTCCTGGTCGTATGAGGGGTTTATTTATAGTAAAGTGGTCATCTGTGTAATGGCCATAACCTAAGGTACCAACTCCGGGAAGAAGTCCGCTCCAATTTTGAATAAGGATGAAAAAGAACAGTCCGCTAAGTATCCAAAACGACGGAAAAAATACATTTTTGCCAACAATAGGTTCAATGATTCCTCGTATACCTCCGACGACGGATTCCATAATAAGTTGACCCTTGGAAGGAATCAACATGGGCTTACCAACAAGAAATTTAACGAGAAAGATTAATAGCAAGGAGACAATCCAGCTAGTTACCATGGAATTGGTAATAGGTAAATTTCCGACAGAAAAAACTTCATCGGCAGTCACTTTAACTCCTCCTTCAGCACCCAATGAAAAGGAACTGAATACAAGAGATAAGATTAATGGAGCTAATGTTCTCACTTAAAAGCAAGACTTATAATTAAGAGACTGAAACCCGTCAATTAACAACTTACTCCTGAGAAGAAACTTAATCTTATTAACTTAAGGTAATGCAATGAAGTAATTATTTTAATACTGAGGCGGAAAGCGTTTGGCAGGAACAAAACAGCTTCTGAAAAAAACTATCGGCTTCATGTGGCCAAGTCTTATCTGTTACACGCCAATGCTGGTTTCTTTTAATGTGATCCAAAGACCATTCAAAATATTGGTGATGATCGGTTCTAAGGAAAAGCGAAGAAGAGTTTTGCGAGACCTCAGAAAGTTGATTGAGGAAAGAAGTTTGAATAAGTCGCTTTTTGTGATGCCTTTTTTTGGGCCAGGGATCAGGAAACATAAGATAGGTTGACGTTATGATTAATTGTTTTGGCAAAGCTTCCAAAAATTCTAGGGCATCGGCTTTGATAAAAAAAACATTCTCTAGGTTGTGTAGCCTTTTCTTTTGTTCGGCCTTCTTTAGGCGCCTAGTAATGAGGTCAATTCCTATGAAAAACTGGTTTGGACAAGATTGAGCAAATGAAGTTAGCCAGTGACCATGACCGCACCCAATTTCAAGATGAAAAGAGGAAAAATTAAACTTATCCGAACGATTGAAAAGTATTTTATTAAGTGCCTCCCCTACCCTGCGGATTCTTTCTGATCTTTTTTTTAAATATAGATCATGACTATTGATAAAAGCATCATTCACTATGATCAGGCCTTTGTTTTCATGTGCCGGTCTAGGTAAATATGCAAAATACCAATATCCGCTGGATTGACTCCTGGTATACGCGATGCTTGTCCGAGAGTGCTTGGTTTGATTTTGGTTAACTTCTCAATGCTTTCAGCCCTGAGACCAGACAACTCTGAGTAATTGAAATCATCGGGAAGAACCATACGATTTGCAGATGCTAATCGTTCCGCCGCTTTGGATTCCCTCTGTAAGTAACCGTCATAGATAATTTTATAAAGAACCTCATCCTTAACGCATGAGGGAAGTTCATTAAATTCATTAGGCAACTCGACTGGGGACTTATGGTTAGACTTAATATGATGAGAAAAACTTTTCCCGTTTTCGTAATGAGTTTTTTCTAAACGATTTAACCAAATCGAAAGAGAGGATTGAAAACTTTTAATTTTATCGATTCGGGTTTTTTTTAATAGATTATATTCTGTGGATTTGTTTAAGTAGCGAAATTCAGCACTCCCGTGGTTAAAGAGCAATCGATGTTCCGCTCGACTCGTGAACATGCGGTAAGGCTCAGTTACACCCTTAGTGGTAAGATCGTCAATTAATACACCGATATACCCTTCGTTTCGGTGGATGTGTATCATTGTTTTATTCAAAGCTTTTCGAGCCGCATTGATTCCTGCGATTAAACCTTGCGCTGCGGCTTCTTCATAACCAGATGTTCCATTGATTTGGCCTGCAAAGAAGAGCGATTTAACGATGAGTGATTCTAAATTGAAGTTAAGTTGAGTGGGAGGTGCATAATCGTATTCGACAGCATAAGCTGGACGAATTATGATGGCATTCTCTAAGCCAGGGATTGTTTTTAGTACTTCTTGTTGAATGTGAAAAGGCAAACTGGTAGAAAAACCATTGATATACCATTCATCTGTATTGATCCCTTCAGGCTCGAGATGAATTTTATGTGAATCCTTTGAAGAAAACCGAACAACCTTATCTTCAATACTTGGGCAATATCTCGGACCTGTGCCAATAATATCACCTTTAAAGAGAGGAGATAGATGCAAGTTCTTGTTAATCAATTGATGTGTTTCTGGGCATGTTTCTGTGATATAACAATTTACTTGGTTTGTTTGGGGGAAATTAGATTGAGAACCCCATCTACTTTTATGTTCCACGTGGAACACTTCTTCTTCGGACCGTGAATCATAGAATGCGAATCTTGTAGGATCTTTATCACCATGTTGAATTTCAAGATTTTGAAAATTTATAGATTTGCCTAGCAATCTTGGTGGTGTTCCGGTTTTAAAGCGTTTCAGTTCGATACCATGTTTTATAAAATGACTCGATAAACCCTTGGATACATGATCACCTAAACGGCCACCTTCTGACTTTGTTTGCCCTATATGTGTAGAAGCTTGAAGAAATGTACCGGTTGTAACCACGATAGACTTTCCATAAAAAGGAATCCCCATCGATGTTTCTACGCCTGTACAGTTTTTACCTTCGACAATAAGGCCATTAACCATCGCTTGAAATATTGTTACATTATCATGTTGTTCCAACACATGTTTCATCCTCAGTTGGTAGGCTTTTTTATCACATTGGGCTCTAGGTGCTTGGACCGCTTTTCCTTTAGAGGTATTTAATAGCTTGTACTGTATTGCAGAGAAATCAGTATTTAGAGCCATTTCTCCACCTAGTGCATCAATTTCTCTTACAATTTGTCCTTTTGCTTGCCCGCCAATGGCTGGATTACAACTCATTTGAGCAATGGTATCCAAATTCCCGGTAAGAAGAAGGACTTCGGCACCTTGATTGGCCGCTGCTATCGTGGCTTCACATCCAGCATGGCCGGCACCGCATATGATTACATCATAGGGTCTTTGAGGATCATTGTCACGTAGACTCATATTTATTTACCAATGCAAAATCTTTTGAAAAGCTGATCAAGTATATCTTCATTCGTTTTAATACCAATTATTTGATCTAGTGCGTCTCGAGAACTTTGTAATTCAGATGAAATTAATTCGTAATGTATTTCTGTTTTTAAATTATCCTTAATTTTGTAGAGATATTCATTACATACTTTTAAAAGACGATGATGTCGTTTTCCTATGTAAAGTGTCGCCTGATCCTCTGGAGTGTATTTTTTAGAATAATATCGTTCTATCTCTTTAATTAAGCTGTCGATTCCATTGTTATTCTTACAACTTATTGTGAATGTTTGGATAAAATTATGTAAAATTTTAAGGTTGGTGGTTTTAAGATCAGACTTATTTATAATAAGATATTTTGGTACATGTTTTACCGATTCAAATATTTTATTCAGGAATTGAGTAGGGTAGGGGAGTGTTCCGTCAACTACGAATAATAACAGATTTGCTTGAACTGCTTGGTCGCATGAATGTTCAATACCAAGATTTTCAATTTCGTCGCTTCCTTCATGGATTCCAGCAGTATCCACAATGGTGACTTCTTGTTTATTTAACATAATATTTTTCTCTAAATAATCTCTTGTTGTGCCCGCCGTTGGATGCACGATAGCCCGGTTAGATCCCACAATTTGATTAAATAAACTACTTTTTCCAGCATTAGGCGGCCCAATTAAAACTATTTTAAAAGTTTGTTCAAAAATTTGTATTCTTTCAGATTGATAGATTAATTTATTAATTTCTGAAATGATTGTGTCTAATTTATTTTTAATCAATTCAGGATCTGGGTTTCCAATGTCATCTTCTGGGAAGTCAATATAGCCTTCAATGAATGCTTGTAATTCAATCGTTTGATTTTGTATTTTTTTTAACTCATCTCCGAGTTGACCTTGTAGATTTCTCTGAGCAGCTTGAAGAGCCCGTTCGTTTTTCGCCGATATAATTTGTGCAACTGATTCGGCTTGGGCTAGATCGAGTTTGCCATTTGTGTATGCTAATTTTGTAAATTCTCCAGGTTCAGCAAGCCTACATCCTCGATTGATTAAGTCCTCACAAATTAATTCAAGGATCAGTGGGTTTCCATGACATGAAATTTCAAGTGATTTTTGTCCAGTATACGATTTTTGATCCTCGTAATAGGTAATCACGACTTGATCAATAAGAATACCATCAAATGAAATGTAGTTGGCAAGTGTGGCTTTTCTTGGACTTAAGACACTTAACTTACAAGCCTCTTTGTAGATACCTGATGCCAATTCTCCGCTTACACGAATTACTCCAAGTGCTGATTCGCCAGTAGGAGTTGCTGGTGCTACGATTGTGTCCATCACTACGGGGTGGGGGACTCTCAAAAATGCTTAATCTTCTTCTGAATCCCCTTGGGCTAATACTGATCCAACGGTTACTTGAACTTTTTCTAAAATCGCAGAAGTAATTTTTTCCAACATTTTCGGGTTTTCAGCAAGGGATTGTTTAGCCGCTTCTCTTCCTTGACCTACTAATTCTCCTTCGAATGAAATCCATGCTCCTTTTTTGGTAAGAATTTTATGATCAATACCTAGATCAATTACTGATCCAGTTTTAGAAATTCCTTCATTATACATAATGTCAAATTCACAGGCCGTAAATGGAGGAGCCACTTTGTTTTTAACAACTTTAAGCCTGGTCCTAGAACCTGTAACAGTCCCGTTGGCTTCCTTTATTTGTCCAATCCTCCTAATGTCCATTCGAACTGAACAAAAGAACTTTAAGGCTCTTCCCCCTGGGGTCGTTTCTGGGCTGCCAAACATCACTCCAATCTTTTCTCTTATCTGATTGGTAAAAATACATACACAATTTGTTTTAGAAATCGCTGCAGTTAACCTTCTCATTGCCTGACTCATCATTCTGGCTTGTAATCCAACGGTGGTATCACCCATTTGTCCGTCTAACTCTTGTCTTGAAACTAGGGCAGCAACTGAATCAACAACGATCACATCAATCGCACCTGATCGGATAAGTGTTTCAGTAATGTTGAGAGCATCTTCTCCGCTCTCAGGTTGAGAAACCATCAAATTATCGAGGTCCACTCCGACGATTTTGGCGTATCTAGGATCCAGTGCATGTTCGACATCTACAAAGACTGCATTTCCTCCCCTCCTTTGTGCTTCGGCAATCACACTTAGGCAGAAAGTGGTTTTTCCAGATGATTCAGGTCCATAAATTTCAACAATTCTTCCTCTGGGTAAGCCTCCTACGCCCAGTGAGAGATCAATCGCAAGTGATCCCGTCGAAATAACAGACACATTCATTTTGGTAGCATCTCCAAGTTTCATTAATGCACCCTCACCGAACTTCTTATTTATACTTTGAAGTGCGAGATCTAAGTCAGAAGTTGAATTACTTGAGGATTTTTCAGTAGATTTAGCCATGGTAGTTGTAATTTTAGATTGTATAATTTGTTGGATAGTCGGTTGAATGCAAGAAATTTAGCCATCGAGCGTTATATGATTTAAAACTTCATGATCTATCAGAAAATGGAGAGATATTTGTTCCTTACGATTTTATCTATGGAAAGTTGATGGATTAAGTTTAAACATTTATTATCTCCGTTGTGATTAAGCATGTTATTTGGGATTGGAATGGCACACTGATTGATGATGTAGGTTTGTGTGTGGATGTTTTAAATCATATTCTTATCCGCTATAATATCAAAAGTCTAACGGTTGAGGAGTACAGGAATCTATTTTTTTTCCCCGTTTCCAATTTTTATAAAACACTTGGTTTGCCAAGTTCGGGAACAGATTACGAATTATTAACCAAGGATTTCATTGATCAGTACCGTAAAAATTTCACCCATTGCGATTTACATTTCTCCGCATTACATACAGTTAAAAGATTAAATTCTATGGGAATTTCTCAATCTATCTTATCTGCAGGTTGTCAATCAGATGTGGAAGCCTTTGTAAAATTCTTTAAAATAGAGTCCTTCATTTCATTTATCGACGGTGCGAAGGATATTCAAGCTAACCGCAAAGATAATAGGGCATTAAAACATTTGTCTTTTCTCAATATGAGAGCTGAGGATTCCTTATTAGTAGGAGATACATGTCATGATTGGGAAATTGCCAGACTAATTGGCTGTTCATCGATTTTATTTACGAAAGGTCATGTAAGTGCCAAAAGATTGAAGAGACTTAATTCAACTACGATAGAAAGCCTCGCTGATATTGCTGGTTTGCTTAGCAATTGACCGCAACATTCCATCTTATATCTTATCTTTTTTCTGATGAGTAGAGTCTTTATTAAAACATATGGGTGCCAGATGAATGAGCGGGACTCCGAGGCAGTTATTTGCAAATTAATTGAACAAGGCCATAAAATTGTAGATGATGAGAAATTGGCAGATGTTATTTTGTTAAATACCTGCTCCGTTAGAGAGAAGGCTGAGCAAAAAGCCATAGGCAAAGCATCCAGACTGCTCAATCCCTCATCAGGGTCAAAACCTACAGTCGGGATTATTGGTTGTATGGCTCAAAATAGAGGAGAAACTTTATTTGAAGAGTTACCTGGATTGGGCTTGGTCGTTGGAACTCAAAAATTTCATCAAATTCCAAGAATTTTAGAAAAAGTCGGTACGGGTGGGCCTGTCATTGATCTTGGTGAAGAAGTTGGTTCCCAAAACGAAATCCGCCATCATCTTAGCAATAAAAGCGGTCCTTCTGCCTTTGTATCGATCATGCAAGGATGTAACATGAATTGCAGTTTTTGTATTGTTCCCAAAACCAGAGGTGCAGAAAGATATCGACCCATGGACGATATCCTTGATGAAATCAAACAACTTTCTATGTCTGGGGTCAGGGAGGTCACCTTGTTGGGTCAAATTGTCAATGCATACGGGCGTGGCGAGTTTCCCAGAGTCCTAGGTAAAACCCCCTTTGTGCAACTTCTCGAAAAAATCCACAAGATTGACGGGATTAAAAGAATTCGTTTTACATCTCCTCACCCAATTGCATTTGGTGATGACTTAATTGATGCGTTTGGTGAGTTACCTAAATTAGGTTCTTATGCTCATCTTCCTATGCAAAGTGGGTCAAATCGTATTTTGAAGGCGATGAACCGACCTTACAAAATTGAAAAATTCTTAAGTATATCCAGCAAACTTCGCCAGAAAGTTCCCTCAATGAGGCTAAGCACAGATGTTATTGTGGGCTTTCCCGGTGAAAGCCTAGAGGATTTTGAATTAACTAAAATAGCTTTCAAAGAGGTGGGTTTTGAGATGGGCTTTATTTTTAAATATAGCGATCGTTCTGGCACCCCCTCTGTTAGTTTAGACGGAAAAATCGACAACCCTGAGCTCGAAAGACGAAACCAAGAACTTCTTAAACTTCTCGAAGCACAATCACTGAAATCAAATCAAAAACAAGTTGGTAAAAAACTAGAGGTTTTGATTGAGGGTCCTGCTCGAAGAGGAGAAGGACAATTAATGGGGCGCACTCGTTGCTTCAGAAAAGTGAATTTTAAAGCCGATTTTTCGCACATAGGACAAATAAAAGAGGTAAAGATAGAAAAGGCTTTTACGACGAGTCTTACTGGGCAATTAATCCATTGATTCTTTAATATGTTACTTTTCCAAACTAGTCTAATTACCGGACTCATTTTATCCGTTTTCGGCTGTCTAATCTTATTCTACAAGTCCAACCTCCAAGTTGCTTTAGTATCCTTTCCCCGTTCGAATATATTTTCTGTCATCTCGGTTAGCGTTGCTACCCTTTGGTTTTTGTGGAGGCATGTTGCCTTTTTGGGAGAAGCTGATTTTGGCGATTATAAATTAATTATCGGATCCGTTGCCTTAGCAACCGCTCTATTATCTTTTGTATTTGTCCCAGACTTTTTAGCCGTTCGTGGTCTTGCCATGCTTATCCTACTTTGGTCTAGAGAAGTGCTTGATTCAGCATTTCTACATAGTTCTGTAAATCGATTAGTATTGGTTACAATCGTTTACTTTTTAATTATTGCATCGATCTATTTTGGTGCATGGCCATATAAGATGAGAGGGTTGATCGATTGGCTTTTTAAGCAAACAATTAGGATAAAGGTTTTTGGCTTCAGTGCGGCACTTTCGGGTATACTGATTACTCTTTTATCATTCACCTATTAAACTCCATGTATTGTGAGCTTGATTCTTGCCATTTCAGGACCAGCAGCCGTAGGAAAAACTACGATCTGTGAACGTTTAATTTCTGAGTTTGATGGCATCTTGCACAGATTGGTAACCGTAACGACTAGGGAACCTCGTTCGTGCGAGATTGATGGTATTGATTACATTTTCCTTAATGAAAAGGAATTTGATATGAAAGTATCCCTAAACTGCTTTTTGGAACATGAGACCATTCATGGTAAGAAATATGGCGTTTTGAAGGAGCCCATTTTAAAAGCTCATAAAAGTAATGAAGACATCTTGCTTAATATTGATGTAAATGGAGCGGCTAGCCTGAGAAAATTTTGTCAGGAAAATTCAAGCTTAACGGGTCGCCTCAAGACCATCTTTATTAAACCGAAATCGATTGATGACTTACGAAGAAGAATCAAGGGCAGGGCGAGCGAAAGCGAGTCTCAAATAAATACTCGTTTATCTAATGCGAAAGCTGAAATTAAGCGTGAAGGGGAATTTGATTTTGTTGTGGTCTCTAATGATCGTGAAACAGATTATCTGATGATTAAGAAAATCTACTTGAGCCTTCGCCAGGGATAAGAAATTTTCTCAATTTAAACTTTTAATTCTGGACGATCTTGGTTTAACCAATCTGTGTGAAAGCGTTCATCTTTAGGATGATCTACTCTCGAGTAGGTGTGTGCACCAAAATAATCACGTTGAACTTGAAGTAAATTTTGCGGTAAGCGAGCACTCCTATATGAATCGTAGTACGACAAGGCAGAGGAAAAAGTAGGAGTGGGAACCCCATTTAATGCACTTGCTGAAACGACTTCTCTCCAATGAGCTTGGTGTTGAGTGATTGAATTTTTAAAATATTCATCAAGCAACAAATTGGCTAGTGAAGAATTTTGAGCGTAAGCTTCAGTGATTTTCTGAAGGAATTTGGCTCGGATGATGCAGCCGCCTCTCCAAATCTGTGCAATTTCACCAAAATTTAAGGTCCAATCGTATTCCATCGCAGCTGTTTGCATAAGTTGAAAACCTTGGGCGTAAGAACATATTTTTGAACAGTACAATGCTCCACGAATCGCTTCCAAGAAACCTTCTTTACTTGCTTCGTTAATAGGAATTGAATCTGGCTTCGTGAGTATGTTACTCGCATGAACACGCTCTTCTTTAACGGAACTCATGCAGCGAGCGAAAACAGCTTCTGCAATTGTAGGGGCAGGGGTGCCCATGTCCAATGCATTCACAGATGTCCATTTGCCTGTTCCTTTTTGTCCCGCTGTATCGAGCACATAATCCACTAGATAACCCTTATTATTGGGGTCCTTGTGTTGCAGTGCATCAGCAGAAATTTCCATAAGAAAGGAGTCGAGCTCACCTTCATTCCATTTGGAAAATACGATACCAATTTCATTGGCTTTCATACCAAGCATTTCGCTCATCAAATGATATGCCTCACAGATCATTTGCATATCAGCATACTCAATACCGTTGTGAACCATTTTGACATAATGGCCTGCACCGTTTTCCCCAATGTAGGCTGCACATGGACTGCCTCCCATGACTGGATTACCAGGAGACCCTCCTTCGATGGGCTTTCCGTTCAAGTCATCTACTTTGGCGGAAATAGCGAGCCAAGTGTCTTTAATTTGAGCCCATGCATCTACCGAACCCCCTGCCATTAAGGAGGGACCATATCGAGCACCTTCCTCGCCTCCACTCACCCCGGAACCTATAAAAAAGATATTTTTGTTTTGTAGATCTTTTTCTCGACGGATGGTGTCGGTCCATTTTGCATTACCTCCATCTATGATAATATCTTTCTCATCGAGTAAAGGTAGCAAAGAGTCAATAACTGCATCTGTAGCGTCTCCAGCTTGTACCATGATGATGATTTTCCTAGGCTTTCTAATAGAATTTACAAAATCCTTGATGTTATCGTAGCCACTTAGGTTTTTCGAATATCGGTTATTATCCAAAAATTCTTGAGTTTTTGTGCTAGTGCGGTTGAACACCGATATAGGGTAACCATGATCAGCAATATTTAACGCAAGGTTTTGGCCCATAACGGCAAGACCAATTAAACCATAATCTGAAACTTCCATAAGAATAAAATTGGAAAAAGGCTAGTTTGAAGAGGCGAGGAACAGAATTGAAAGACCAAAGAAATTAAATGGGAGAAGCATTCTTAATGGAAGCTTCGGCATTTTCGTCGATGGGTGCTTCGTCGGTTTGACTAACAACTGGTCTTTTGTACATTTTTGAAGAGTTCGTAAATCTAGGGTTGATTCCAAACTTACTCATAAGAAGAAGCATGTCTTGGGGGTTGGTTTCGAAATTAACGACTGCATTGTTGTTGCTAGTGGCCCCTGCATTTGCATTGGATTTGGTAATCGCTTTAAGAATTTCTGTTTTTGACTTTAAGTTTTCTGTGGTAAGATCATCAACTCCCATTGCCAATTTGGCACCTGCCAAAGCACCTTCAACTGAACCCTGCTTGCTTGCTTGTTTTATCTCAATTTTTATTGTGTCAGCATCTCCAAGGTTGTCATTTGCTTGACTGGGTATGTTCTTGTTAAGTTCAATCCCAAGTAATGCTCCATAAGTAGACCCGAAAGAGGCGGCTGCAAGGTGATCGATGGTTTGTGAGTCACGAGAGCGAATGTCAGGCCTAAGGCCGAGTAAGACCGTTGGCTCGAAACTAGCTCCAAGGGAAGAGCCCACTGCCGATTGACGAGCTATACTCACTTCAATTCCCTCTGTTTTGGTCGTTTCGACGTACTGGAGATTTTGCGAATTCGTAGTTCCAAGAGCAGATCCTTGGGCGGTGAAATTAATGATTGGAACCATTTGTTTGGTGGGGTAATAGACCGCGAGTCCTGTATTTCCCATCATCGAACCAAGAGAAGACCCGCGAGCCGCATCTTCAATTTGATTGATGCTAATTACTTGCTCATTTGTTTCCTCGTCGATGACCGTGCTTAACCAACTGGTCGATTCAGTCGTTCCTGAGGCGCTTCCGCGTGCAACCGCCTTTGCAAGTTCCCTTCTTATATTGGTTTGGCGTTCCCATGATTGAGTGTAATCCATCGATTTAGGTAAAACAGTTGCTAATTGAGAACCCATAGCTGAACCTAAGGCAATTGATTCTGATATTCGATCAACCTTTAAGTTGGCAATGGAAAAACGATCACTTCCATCAGGCCTATGAAGTAAAGCATATTGGGTCGTGTTTTTGGCAATCTTTTCAGCAATTTGCAGAGGCATCTCATTGTTTGAGAAATATTCGGAGGAGGTTGTTGCTACAGTAGAAGCAATTAAAAAACCATTCGATGCAGCCTTTAAGGCGTCATAAAGTAAGTCTTCTCGTTCATTGAACTCGGGAGAACTCATTAATCCATTAATAATTGAACCAACTAAACTGGGCTTAAGTGAACCCTCGTTAAGCAGAAAATCACCGGCGACTTCGTCGGCACCTGTTAGCAAATCAAGATCATTTATAGAAGGGGAGTCTAAATTTTCCTCCGTATATTTGCTGAAGACTCCTTGGGTAATCCCAACGACAAATTGTTGAATCAAGTCGGTGCTCTCAGGTTCGTAATTACCATCGTTAGCGGAGTCATTTCCTAGAATATAAATTCCAATGTTGGTATCGAGTGGTGTTCCCAAAAAATTCTCGGGCGAAGCGATCAATGAAACAATGTTGCTAGCAAACGATTTGGTGGCGAACGGTAATTCGTTAAGCCTATTAGCTTCAGTGTAGGATTCTACAAAAACTTGAGAGATTGATTTGATCCAGGAAGGCCCTGAATCACCCCATTCGCTAATGTTGGGAATAATATTCGTGAGGAGAGTTTTGGATAATTTCTCTGGATCCACATCCGATTTAGAAATGGATACAACTAATAAAGATTTTAGGGCTGAAATGAAAGCACCATTAGATAGGGAAAGTCTGTTTTTTTGTGTAACCAGTGATTGTAAGTCCTCTTCAAAATGATCGATGTCTATGTCTCCTTCATTCGCAAATTCGATCAATTTACTCTCGAAGCTCTGGCTGGTTGGGATAGGGGGGGCAAATGAAGCTTCGAAGGTGGAGGAAATTTTAGGGTTTTCTCCTAAAAAGGGTTCAGCTTCCAATGTCAGCCCGTTAATGGGTTCACTGAGGTTTGAACGTCTCTGTTTAACCGATTGATTCGCGTTTATCTGGTTTAGTTCACTTGAGCTGAGGAGTATAAGACTTTGAAGAACATCCACTGTAGCCCAGGCACGAGGAATTATGAAAAAAAGAAAAATAGCTAAAAGGAAGCAGATGGGATGGTTCAACATAAGTCACCAAATTTAAAAAAGAAAAAGCATAAAATCAAAGTTATTTTACAAGACTTTGTCGCAAGTAAATATATTTGAGCGCAGTACCGTAAAAAAAGGATACAATTGCCATGGTTGCAGGGGTTCGACTTGGGAAATCAATAACAAAATAAACGAACAAAATCGAAACAATGACTAAGAAAATACGGCTTAAGGAGGAATTTGTTCTAATCTTCGATTTGCTGAAAAGTATTAGCCAAGGCGTCATGAGAGCAAAAAATCCGATTAGACCAAACTCTAAAAAAAACTCCAATATATCGTTGTGCACATGAGCCACTAAAGGAACATACTGTTCATGAGCATTATCAAGTCCAACACTCCTTTGTTCCCGTACGATCTTGGACTGGTAAATTGGATTACTTGGAGTGTACGCACCATATCCATAACCAAACCAAATATTCCCATGTATTTGACGAATCGCATCCTTCCATAAATGTACCCGCAAAGGCAGATTACCATGACTGTAAGATTTAGCCTGATTAATTGTATTAGTTTTCATCTCTTTGGTTACATTACTAAATGCAAAAAAAGAAAATATAGATGCAAAGCTAATAACAAAAAAAATAATATATAGAAATTTATTTTTAAATTTATTAAAATATAAATTTATCAGAAAAAATGAAATAAAAAACAAAATAATCAAAAAAGATCCTGATCTTGATCCAGAATAAAATATTGTAAAAACAGATATAAAAACAGAAATTAGATATAGTAAGAATATGGGAGAACGGAGTAATAAATGACCGCTTCTTTTGATGTATTCATATGTTATAAAAATGCCACTAAAGATTCCAACTAAAGCAAAGCAAGACCAGTGGTTTTTGTATGAAAAAGTTGAAAAATAGTATCTCGGTTCAGGTGCATTCCAAACACCCAAGATTTCTATGAAATCATCATTCCATCTCTGCGTGTATTTTTGATAAATGCCAACTACAGCTAATATTATTGTATTGATGAATAAGAATTGAAATACTTTTCTGCATTGCTCTCTTGTCTGAATGCTATTGTAAATAAATATGCACAAGAAGAAATTTAATATAAAGAAAAACAATCTTTGAAAATAATCACTATCCGCGATAAACAATGAGGGGAAAAAATTGGATTTAATCAAAATTCTTTGTTCACATTCATTAAAAAACTTGACTATTTTATCACTATCTTTGTTTCCATATTTATCAATGTAAATATTTTTGTAGTGAAAAAAAAGAGCGATAGCCTCTCTTGGATTCGTTTCACTTTCTTTTAATACATGAGAGATATTATCCGCAAGTACTTTTGACTTTTTAACATTATCTGATTCAATTAATAAGTTATTAAATTCAAGGTATTCAAGATCCTCCTTATTTAAATTTCTGAATGTAGGGTTAAAATATGAAAATGTGTTTAATAAAATCGTTGTAATAACGAAAAAGTAAAGAATCGAATTAAATTTTGAGAATTTATCTCTTAACGAAAAATAAAATATAAAAATACCTAGTAATAAAAAAAATACAGAACCTATTCCCGTGGCCAAACCCGCTTTGTACCAAGGATATAGAGTAATGTATATTAATAAAAGTGTTAGAGAATTATTCACCCCTTGATTATTCATTCATTTCATTGATTAAGTTGACATATCATAATGTAAAATTCTATAAAAAAATATGTTTAGGTATTCTTTTCTACTATGTCTCATGCAGATAAGTTATCTGTATGTTCAGGGACTCGTTGATGGAGATTGGGGAAAACTTGATGCGAGTGCCACTTTAAAGTTTGCTTATGACTCGAGAGTTTTTGGCATGCCAAGTAATGAATTCAAAGCGATCAAGGAAAGCGGAGGTGGTGGAGGAGTCGACACAAGTAGATTGGAAAGTGAAGATGATATTATTGTAACTTTCTCTCCCGCCTTACATTTTTCTAACAAACTTGGTTTGTTTAAACTCTCCGGATCCGCAGGCGTGCAAATTTCCCAGTACCTACTTAACTCTGAAATGAGCAATATTGTTCCCACAACTTCTTTAACAGTAGATTTTGATGACACATTAGCCCTCAAGAAAAGGATCTCCAATAATGCCAAGATCAGGTTTGATTCTACTTTCGATATCGGTCAACAAATTGGTGCAAGTGTTTTGGAGCAGGACCTTGTATCTTACACCTACATCTCAACTGGATTGAATGTACGCTACAATCATAGCCCTAAATTTGGTGTTGGTGGAGGAACATCTTACTCCTATCGATTTTATCAATCTGCTAACACAGACAACAAACCTAATCTTGATTTTTCAACTCTACCATTAAGTTTTAGTGCATTTTATATTCACTCTGAGAAACTAGATTTTTTTACAAATTATACCTTTTCTCGTTCCCGAGCACATGACGCCACCCAAGAAAACCTTACAGATGCGATCAATCACTCAATTAATATTGGAGCCGATGGGACTTACTCATCGAAACTCAGTGGCAAGCTAGCTGTAGGATATAGTTTGGTTGATTATGATATGTCCTCTCAAACAAACCAAGATAACTTAATTACCTCAGTGAGTTTAAGCTGGAAGCATAATTCAAAAACATCATCTAATTATTCTGTTAACCGTGCATTTTCCCCTACCGCACAGGGATTTTCTACTTTTACTACCTCGCTACGAGCCGGTTTGACTCATCGTTTTACTGATACATTAAGCGGTGGTTCCTACCTGAGCTATGGATTTAGTGAGTATACATATCCTCAACCACCCAATGATGATCTTAATCAGGGTAAGATAGATTCTTCAACTATGACCACATATGGGATGGGACTAAATGTTTCTAAGAAATTATCTAAGATGTTCTCTTCATCGGGTGGATACGATTTTTCATTAATGGATAAAGGAACAGATGTTGGCACTTATGGCAGGCACTTGTTGCATGCATCCATAATTGGTAGGTTCTGATTGCTCAAAATGAAAAAATTTATTTTTGTATGTTTTCTTTTGTTAATCTCCAATTTGCGTTTAATGGCTCAAGGTGCGTATTTTGACGCTTCTGTTCTAAAGGACCCTACCGGATACAAGCTTCGACCTGGAGATAAAATAAAAATCATGATACAAGGAGAGAAAGACTGCTCGACTGAATTAACTTTATCCAATGATGGAACCGTTGCTCTTCCTTTGGCCGGCGATGTAAGGTTGGTTGGCAGAAATAAAAAAGAAGCCCAACAAGCGATCGAAAAGGAATATATCAAATCATTAATTTTTGCCCGCCCTAAAGCATACATCAATATTATTCAGTATTCAGAGCGTGTTGTCTTTCTGACTGGGTCGGTTAATCGTAAGGGTCCATATAATTTTCCTCCCGAGGTTGAAGCAATGAATATAGTTGAAGTAATTGCTCGTGCTGGTGGGTTTTCTGATATTGCTAAAAAGAATCGTGTTTTTGTAACTCGGACCTTTTTTGATGAAAAGGGCAGTCCAAGTAATACCAAGACATATGAAGTAGATGTAGAAGCTTTAAGTTCAGGGCTTCTTCTCGGAAACTCTGCAAAAAGGTTTTGGATTTATCCGGGGGATAGAATTGATGTTCCAGAAAGGCTTCTGTGATGGACGAAAACTTCGACAACTCTGCCGCGAGTCCTAACCCTGCTCAAGCAAAAGGCAAAATAAAAGGGCTTGGGGACTTCATCCTTATTTTACGGGACCGCTGGCTTATTGCAGTTACTCTTTCTCTTCCTGTAGCACTTGCCTTTATTTATATTAAATCCCAAGGAGTGGAACTTTATCGCTCAAGTGCTTCTTTTCGCTTAATTCCTCCTCCTGCGATTTTAAACCTACAAAAGGTTGATAGGGATCAACATGTTCAAGGTTTGGTTGCAAAGCATCTAGACGGCTTGAATAGCCAAGACTTGAGACTCAATGTTATTCAAAAAATAAAAGATACCTCTGAGTTAAAATCTGAATTATTAAGTCCCTATTTAAAAGATGGTATTTCAATTGATGTTAGTGCTTGTATATCGTATTCGATTTCAGTGTCTCCTCCTTCGGAAGGGCGCCCTAGGTTTACAATTTCCTCTACAGCACGCACTGGTAG
>JAYQBP010000016.1:0-11484 GCA_038137385.1 Opitutales bacterium
GTCGATACCAATGTAACTTATCAATCAAACCAAATTGATTCATTTTCACTCGAATCCAACCAATCAATAAATAAGGAATATAATGCTTCCTCTGAGATCAGTCTTCTCGCTATTGCTGACGAGCCAAACTTGAAGGAGTTCGATCAATGGGAAATCACGCGAAACGGAATTGCATTGAATTCTCAAAAAAGCAGCCATCTCAATTTGGAATTCCTTGATGGCAATTACACATTCAAGGCTTACTTTGCCGACATCCCTCCCATTCCCCTAGGTATAGCATCAAGTCCCGCCAATGGAGGAAGTACGGGCCGAGTTTATGATCATCCCAATAATTCGTTGACCCTCCAAAGAATGATTGCCGCACCATCGAATGGTTACAGCTTTTTAGGATGGACTGTAACGGGTACCGGAGTGGGTGAACCAAGCCCCGATTGGAGGGAGGAAATCATTGATCTGAATTATTCGTCGGATACGAATGTTACCGGTCACTTTGAAAAACAATCTTTTTTGGTAACTCTTGATTTCAATAGTTCTCGCGGTTCTATTGGTGATTTTGATCCTAATGAACCTGTATCATTTGATTTTGGAGACGCTCTCACAATTAGCGCTAATGCTCATGAAGATTATGAGTTTACAAGCTGGGAAATTATTAAAGATATAGATTTTCGAGTGGAGTTAAACGCATCGACCATTAAGCCCCAAGAAAACCGTATTTTCATTAATGGCAAGGAGGCACCTGGATTAACTTTGGTTAAGGGATACTCCTACGATTTTAATTACTCCACTCTAAGTGATAAATCTTTTCAGTTATACTTCGATGATAACGGCTCATCTCCCATCGGATTAGAGGATAACCTCAACATTAATGAAGATGAAAAGATTTTATCTTTCTCAGTCGGTGATGATTTCAATCACGATACTCTCTTTTATAAATTTACGGATTCTAATTATTCTGGAAATAAAATCTCTATTGTAGAATCTTCAGAAGGTCTGAGCCTTCCTTTTTCAGACCAAGCTTCGATTAGCAGGGATGTTCATCAAGACATTCACCTAAGAGCAAACTTTATTCGAGGAGAATACCCTATTGGAGAAATTTTACCTAACTTAAATCCGGACGGAGGCTTCCTTTCTGTTAGCGGCAATTCAAATGCCGAGAAGCTTTATTATGGAGAGACCATTACAATAACCCCGACTACCTCGGCCCATTGGTTGTTCTCTTCCTGGCACGATGGTGAGGAAGATAACGCATCGAGAACATTTTCTATTTCCAGGGATTCAGTTCCCATTTTTGTAACCTTCAATGCCATTCAATATGATCTTCAGATCATCAACGAATCGCTCGAATACGGCGTTGTTACCATCGGTCAAAATTTTGAGTCTTTTTCTAGCTCTTCTTTTCCCCACTCAGATATCATTGAATTAAGGGCGAACCCTACCCCGGGCAACCGATTTGTCTCGTGGAATACAGATACAGATCAAGAAATTTCCTTCCTGGATGGTTACTCCGAAACCGACCCGTCCATAGAGTTTCAATTAGTGGAGGATACCAACCTGACAGCCACCTTTGAGCAAATAGATTACAATATATCCGTTCTTCCTGTTGTGGTTAACTTCTTTGATGAGCCTTTAGAAACTTCTCCGGGCACTTTATTTATTGATCAATCTGAAATCAATTCCTCCATTTTTCATTTTAATGATGATATTAATTTAACCGCTATCCCCAACGAGAACTTCGAATTCATCGCTTGGCAGAATGAAACCAATGAAACGGTATCCACCTCGCTTACCTTTCTTACGGCAGTACAAAGCTCGAGATCATACTCGGCTCGCTTTAGAAAAAAATCATTCGCGGTTGCTGACAAATTTCCAGATTTTAATAAAACATCTGGATACATCGACGGACTTCCAGAAAATGGACGATTGGATTTTGGTTCCTCTATCAGTATATCAGCTACCCCACGTAATCATTACGAATTCTCTCATTGGTCAGATGCGGGGGCTCCATCAGATACAAATCGTTCGTTTAATGTACCAGACGATTTGGTTTCGGCATCTATTCAGGCCACCTACACGCCCATTGAATATCAATTAAATCTCTTCTCTAGTCAGAATTCATGGGGCGGAATAACCTCCGATGTAGATGGTGGATCCTTATCGTCTGCGTCTTTCAAAAACCAAGAGATTGTCAAGATTTCGGCGAACCCTACCCCGGGCAACCGATTTGTCTCGTGGAATACAGATCAAGAAATTTCCTTCTTGGATGGTTACTCCGAAACCGACCCGTCCATAGAGTTTCAATTAGTGGAGAACACCAACCTGACAGCCACCTTCGAGCAAATAGATTACAATATATCCGTTCTTCCAGTTGCGGTTAACTTCTTTAATGAGCCTTTAGAAACTTCTCCGGGCGCTTTATTTATTGATCAATCTGAAATCAATTCCTCCATTTTTCATTTTAATGATGAGGTTACTTTATCCGTTACCCCTAACGAAAACTTCATTTTCATCGGTTGGCAGGATGTAGCCAATGAAACCATCACCAACTCGACATCCCTAACGATTACAGTTCGGAACCCAATTACTTACACCGCAAAGTTTCAAAAGAGATCATATGATGTGTCCATCAAGTTCCCCGATTCCAATAACTCTAAGGGGTATTTAGAAGGTTTGCCTGCAGGTGGACGATTGGATTTTGGTTCCTCGCTTCTCTTGACTGCCCATCCGATTGATCATTATGAGTTCTCTTATTGGTCTGATTCGATCTCACAGACAAACCCATCTCGTACATTTTCTATCCCAACCGATGTGGCTGATTCATCCATTGAGGCCATTTATTCGCCCATTCAATACCAATTGAATGTTACTGCGAACAACCCTAGCCTGGGGAGTATTATTTCTGACTGGGATGGAAGCTTTCTGTCGTCTGATATTTTAGAAAATCAAGATATCGTAAAAATTTCTGCACACCCTAATCCTGGTAACCGTTTCGTATCTTGGGAAACTTCGCAAGAACTTTACTTCTTGGATAATTACTCCATAACCGACCCATCCATACAATTTCAATTAGTAGAGGACACCGACCTTACAGCCGTTTTTGAGCCAATCGAATTTGAAGCATCGGTAAACATTGTGGCGGTCGATTACTTTGATGAAATTGTGCAAATACTGCCCGGTAAAGTATTTTTTGACAGTGATGAAAGCAATTCCTCAAATTATTCATTCAATACAGAGGCGAATATTACTGCATCTTCTTTCCCGAATTTTAAATTTATCAAATGGTTAGACGAGGTGGGCAATCACATTACCTCCTCCCCCGCTTACTTCCCAAAAATCCGCAACAACCGTACCTTTACTGCAGTATTTCAAAAACAATCCTTCAGTGTTTCACAGAAGTTCCCTGACTATAACAATTCAAAAGGATACATAAGTGGTCTTCCACAAAATAATCGCCTTTATTTTGGACAAAGCTACAACACATCGGCCAACCCCGCCGACCACTGGAGTTTTGCCCACTGGTCTGATGCTTCAAATAACACCAACCCCAGTCGTATTTTTGAGATTTCTTCAGACATGGCCAACCTCAGCATCGAAGCTGTGTATTATGCTAATCAATACACTATTTACGCTTCATCTAATGATCAAGTAATGGGTAACATTGTGGCCCTACCTAATGAAGAATACTGGGATTCTAATTTTTCTACATTCACCCACGCGGACATAATTTCCTTGCGAGCAACCCCCACTCCTGGGCATAAATTTTTAAGGTGGGAGTTAAACCAAGATGTGTCCTTCCTCCCTCATTTCTCTGAAGAAAACCAGACAATTGATTTTAGGCTGATTGAAGATGTCAATGCCACTGCAATTTTCGCACCGGTTGATTACAACATCTCCGTTTCGATACTCACTTTGGATTTTTACGGTAATGAACTGGATGAAACCTCTGGAAAAGTATTTTTTGAAGGATTGGAAACTAACTCATCCACTTATCGCTACCAACAGGATGCAAATCTCAGTATCCAAAGCTTTTCTAATTACGAATTCATCCAATGGTTAAACGAGAGCAATAATTTTATTTCCTCTTCGAACCTTTATCTTCCATCGATCACTAGCGACAGGAACTTAATTGCTCAGTTCGAAAAGAAATCAAAAGATTTCGAAGATATTTTCCCAACCAGCCAGACAACGGGTGGTGAAATCATAGGGATTCCTGAATACGAAACCCATCTCCATTTTGGTCGTGAGATCGAAATTACGGCCAGTCCTCAAAACCATTGGAAATTTACCGGTTGGTCAGACTCAGGTACCAACAATCCGACCAGAATCATAACGGTTAATGACCAACAAAACCCGATCCAGGCGACATTTACTAAGGAATTATATCAATTGCATACCCTTGTAAGTGCAGCTGGATATGGTCAAATAGTAGAAACTAATACAAACAATCCATTGACTACTGGAGAATTCACATTTGATGAAACAATCGACATAACTGCGATTCCCAATAACGGGAAAGTGTTTAAAAGTTGGGAAAGTTCTTCCTTAGTCAATTTTGAACCAGGCTTTGATCAAAAAGATCCTCGTATTGAGTTTAAATTGATTAAAGACTTAAACCTTACTGCACGATTTGAAAGTGTTCCTTTGGATTTCTCTTTTTCGGTGAATACCTATGATACTTTCGATCTGAATAAACTTATCGACAGTGATGATTCACGCCAATCTTCTGCAGGATCAATTGATACAGGGCAAGAAATTAAACATGGAGATAACCTTCGGCTCTTATTCAAACCCAATCATGGTTACCGGTTTAAACATTGGATCATTGATGATCTCATCCTAAACCAAAACGAATATTATTTTGATGCGGAAAGGAACTCATCGATCACCGCGGTAGCCTTTCTTGACAAATTTGATGTCACAATCAACCCAAAGACTGGCACGATTGACTTTTCTGTCGTGGGTGAAGAAACTCTTTCAGCCAAACTTGAAATTATTAAGAAAGAACTGGCATTCAATTCAATGATCTCGGTTGAAGCTACACCCTCCACAGGGAGATCCTTTCAACAATGGGAAATTAAATCCTCCGCGGGATCCAAGTTTTATTCTCAAAAGAAACTCAGCCTGATTGTTAAAGAAGACTTTGAAGTTATCGTTCATTTTGAAAATGAAATTGTTGAGAATCCTGAAAGTACTTTTCTGTTTATTCCTGTATCTCCAAGGGGAAGCGGTAGCGTAACGGGCAATGGTGAGGTAATCGGAAACCAAATTTTTGACCATAATATAACGGCCATTGCAAATGAAGGATATGAATTTGTAAAATGGGAAACCGATGATTTAGAAAATGTTCAGATCCATGATATTTACTCATCGGTGACAACTCTTGACTTTGCCCATCGTGATAAATTGGTGGTTCGTGCAATATTTAAAAAATTACCCCGGATGTTTAATCTTTCCCTTCATTCAAGTAATACTGATTGGGGAAGGGTTGAAGGATCAGGAGATTACCTAGAGGGTTCGGTTATCCCCATTCGTGCTTTCCCAGAAGAAGGTTATGAGTTCTTCGGTTGGGATGGATTTGGGGACTTAAACAAGCAAGTACCTTACAGTGATCTATTGATTGAGTACAGCACTACCCTTACGGCAAACTTCCGACCGATTATAAAAACAGATGACTCCAATTTCACAGAAGTTTCCAGTGAATTGGGTAATGGTTGGTGGCAGAATCCCTGGTTTGGGTTTTACTGGAAGCAAGACTCTTCCACCTGGGCATTCCATCAGCACCTAGGATGGATTTACATGAATCATGAGAAGGATGGATCTATATGGATTTGGATATCTAAATTTGAGGATTGGTTTTGGACGAACCAAGACATTTACCCGTACATATATGCGGACTCCCTATCCAACTCGGGTTGGTTTTATGTGGATCTAGAAAACTCTTCCCCGTTCAGGTTACTTATTTACCGTTATGGAACTGATGATGGTAGTGCGGGTTGGTTATCAAAATAAAAGTGTAGCACAAGAA
Source organism: Opitutales bacterium (assembly GCA_038137385.1). Classification (GTDB taxonomy): domain Bacteria; phylum Verrucomicrobiota; class Verrucomicrobiia; order Opitutales; family Seribacteraceae; genus Chordibacter. The sequence continues at coordinate 6,023 of JAYQBP010000016.1, forward strand.
CACTTCCCCTATCATCCTACTTGATTATTATTTTAACCTTATATTAGAGCCTTTTTTAAAGGATGACAGTTCTCTGTGTGCATAAGTTTCTAAAGATGAATGCCAGCGAATAAGCCTTCTTGCTCTGGTTAATCGTTACCTAAGCAAAGGAGTTGTCTTTTGCTATGAGTTTCCCCCATTAGGTAGTTCTGGATCGGTCCCAGATAATTTAACCAAAAAAGAGACATGTAACTGGCTCTTTTTGCACCTAATTTAATACCTAGACAGAGATTTGAATGCGAGACGAGGTATAGTTTCAATGTTGGGTAACAAAGAGAGGTAAATAGAAGCTATGTTGGGCTAATTTGTTAATTAGAAACGCTTGGCAATTCAATGTAAGCGGTCGTTCCTGAAGAGTTTCTACGCATGATTATAATTCCATCCGATGCGTCGATTTCTTTACCCCCTTGAGGTGCGGTTCCATCAGTAGATATACGCCAACCTCCTCCAGATACTACGATTTGTGGGGCCGAGGTATATCCAGAACCACCACTAGTCACGCTAACACTGCCTCCCGTAGTAATTGTACCTTTAGCACCCGTCCCATTGCCTCCGATAGCCCACCAACTCGCAGTACCATCGTAACCTGTACCTAAATCTCCAATGTTCCATGAGGGTGAGCCTTCGTTCGATTTAAAATTAACATCTCTTTGCTTTTCCACGACAACAAAACCACTTCCACTACCCACAACGGTATGGGTACCGATAATATTCGAATAAATAACGGATCCTGTACCATTCACATCCATGCTTTCACCGGTAGATGCATTTTGCTCGGCGGTTCCATCATCGTTTAACATATATCCCTGAATGTCAGAAATCGTTATGTTAAAACCAGTGAGATTTGATTGAGCACTTCCACTAATGCTTATTTTGGTGTAGTTTCCGTCATTGTAATTTACAACCGTGTTTGAACCAGCGGCATCTGAACAACTTTCCAAGTCAGTAACGGTGCCTGAATCGACAAATAAATCAGTAGCAACCAGGGCGTTACTCCCACCACTTCCCGATCGAGCACCGACCTTCATTAGTTCGGTGATACCACCGTCATTATCGCCCGTTTTATAGTAGTAAGTATCCCAACCAGAATCCCCTAAGATTGAAATTGTATCTATCCCATCGCTGTCAGCGGTAGCCCCTGGTTTGAACTTATCTGCACCGGTACCGACCGAGGTAGAGGGAATTAATTCACCCAAAAGCATTTTCATCCCATAAGGATTATTGGCACAAAAAACACCCCCATATTCTGGAATAAACAAACGGGCGGGAGCGTCGGAATTTATGACATCAACATCAAAAGTGGTGGTCCCATTCTTTTTCTTCGCGATAATCATAGCCTCGTCTGGGTAAATAATTGTGTTATTTCGAAGACTTGAAGAAGACTTCATATACCATCCGGTTGATCGACTGGATGATGAGTAATCAACATGGATGTACTCAGAGTATGATCCATCTCCATTGGAGAGAAAAACTGAGTCACCACTTGTAGACCTTCTGTATGAAGTGGCTGAAACCCATCCACTAACCAGGTTGTTTGCACAACCAAAAACAGATTGAAGGGTTGCTGCAGGTACAACCTCCACACGAGTTCCGACATCAAAAAATGTCGATGCAGCACTGGATGATTCGCCAGCCACTACGGACGAGTCCAGGTCGAGTTCCAGCGTGGTTCTCGTGTTGTTTTTGATCAAGAACACCCGACCAAAGTAACTACTGTCTTCGCTAATTATCCTTACAAAATGGGGCCCTCCCACTAGCGAAACATCGGGGGTATTTGTGTAACTGGAACCACCAGAAGAAATGGTGTAACTATCTATTTTCCCTGAGTTTAACCCTGTGCCCAAGTTAGCCGTAACTTCTGCAGTTGTACCCCCTCCATCCGAAGGGGACACGATAATTTCAGGGGCGTTTGTAAAACCAGATAAGTTGGTATTGTAACCATCACCGTAAGAAATGGTAAGGGCGGTTAATGCACCACCTGATATCGTCGGTGTAATGGAAGGGACTTGTACATCTTTGTTAAATGATCCACTTGCGAAAAAGGGATAAGTGGTGTTGTTACTTTCGTCTAACCCAGTACTAAATGTTATGTTACCATCAGAAGTACCCCGTGATGCCACGGATCCGGTGAAGACGGCGTCTCCGGTGACCGAGGCGCTGACAATTTTCCATGTCGTAGAACTGCCATTGGAAGAAACGGTAAATTGATTGGAACCGCTTACTCCTCCCACATTAGCCAACAAAAGTTGAGAAGCTAGCAAGAGATGAACATAAAATAAGAACGAAATAACAGGTCTAGTTTTCATACAGGTAAAAGATTGGGCATGTATATAGGTTCTAATTATATTAGCTCATACTAAGCATTTAATACAAGAATCTTTCTGATTTTAATGTGAACAAGACAAAACCTTCCAATTTTCATGACTTTGTGAACTTTTTTAATAAGATTATGCCTAAAATTAGAGAAATGACATTACCCAACCACCAACCAGTTCCATAAATTCTAGGAATTTCTCCAAATAACTTGGCCAACAAAAAATAGACAAGGCACAATAATAAGCCCAAAAATAAATTAGCATAAGTTTCGCGGCGCCCCCTGAATAAAGCACAGAAGATCAAAACAGGAGCCAAGGCCGCTGAAGAAAATGCCAAAGCCCCATATTTATTAAATTGTTTGATGACCGATAAATATTGCCCCGTTGTCAAAAGGTCTTGGTCCATTTTAAAAAAGAATTCAAAAATCGATACATACTTTGAAAAACCGGAATTAGTTTGATCAGACAATTGAAAGCGCAACGGATTTTTCCATTTTTCGAAAGAAATGAAGGTTGTGGAAGGGCCCACCACCCCCTCTCCTAGGGTTTTCTCGATATCAACATCCTCTAAATTTAGATCAAAACAACCGGGCTGAAAAGGATCCACAGAGCCTCTTTTTGCATGTAAAATTGCCTGCAATTCCCCGGTCTGATCAAATAATTGCAATCGGATATTTCTCCATTGGTTGTCTATGACTTGCCCGATGTTCAAAGAGGCATGGGAAACCTCCTTAGACAGAGATGTGAACGACCCGGCAAACCATTTTTCATGGTCTTTCCGATTAACCGAAAATTGAATTTCCTTCCCATCTACAGCCAGGCGATTCAAGTCCTGGTAGATCATTTTTTCTACATTCTGATCAAAGCTATTTCGTGCTACAGGGGCCCAATGCAAAGACCCAAAGCATCCAATAAAAGAAAGAACAAGGGCGGTGCATAAAACGGTTCTTATCCAATGAAAATGGCCCATACCTAAGGACTGCATAGCAAGGATTTCACGATCTGCGGACCATCTGCCTACACAAAAAATAACCGCTAAAGAAAATCCAAATGGCAGACCCAATGAAAGGGCAAACGGAACCATCAAAAAAATAAGTTCCATAAAAAGCATTGGGGATATGCTTAGGGCCCTAAAGAGGATATCATCATGTTTAGATAAATTTCCATACATCAAAATGATCGTGAGTACGAACGAGCATAGTAAGGTAGTCCCAAGGATTTGGCGGAAAATATAAAGGGACAAAATTCTAGAGGACCTATCCGTCATTCAAATAAAAAGAATCGAATTCAGGTCATCCTCCGTGTCCACACCAACGGTACCTTGCCCAACTATTTCTACAGCAATCGACTTGCCATTTTCTAAAGCACGGAGTTGTTCAAGTTTTTCTAAACTTTCCAGCTTGCCTGCTGGCAAATTGAAAAAATCATCTAAAAACTCTTTTCGGTAGGCATACAATCCCAGGTGTTTATGGGATAGAGCATTGAATTCTCCAGCACTTTCCCGGTCATACGGTATTGGACTTCGAGAAAACATTAAGGCAAAACCATTTCGGTCAATAACTACTTTGACCTGATTTGGATCATGGAAATCCTCAGTGCTGGAGAAAGGAGTCGCCAAGGTAGCAAGATCCGCTCCTTTGCGTTGAACTGCTTTCGTCAGAGCGAATATGTGCTCTCTGGTTACCATCGGCTCATCCGCTTGGATATTCAGAACTTCTTCTTTTTGCAAAGTCTGGTTTGCAGAGGCAATACGATCCGTACCCGAGGGTAAGTCAGGATCGGTTATCACATAATTGAAACCAGCTTGAACTAATGGAGCGGCTAATTCTTCGCCATCGACAGCAAAAATTACTTCATATTCCGGGGCCTGTTCCAATAGCCGGTTTGCCGTTCTTAAAATAAGAGGCATGCCTCCAGCATCTGCAAGTAACTTTCTAGGGAAACGGGAAGATGCCAGCCTGGCAGGAACGATAATTGTGGGTAAAGAGGAATCTGCCATTGGGCTCTGAATAGCATTTATTGGATAACTTCTTGGGTTGTCGCAAGCAAATAGCTGTCTAGACTAGTTAGTCCATTATGTCAGTTGAAATTTCAGACCCTTCCCCTCCCACTCACATGCCCGATCGTTTTTCTTTACCCGATTCAAAGGGAAGATTTGGCCCCTATGGAGGAAGCTATGTCCCAGAGACTCTCTACCACCCCCTCAAGGAACTCAACGATGCCTACTTGGAGGCAAAAGCAGACCCCTCTTTCCATGAGGATCTAAATCGATTACTTCGAGAGTTTGCCGGTAGACCTACCGAGCTTTATTTTGCCGAACGATTGACCGAGGAAATTGGAGGAGCCAAAATCTATCTCAAACGGGAGGACCTTCTCCACACCGGTGCACACAAGATCAATAACGCACTCGGACAGGCTCTACTGGCTAAGAGGATGGGGAAAAAGCGAATTATTGCCGAAACTGGAGCCGGACAACATGGAATTGCCACTGCCTCGGTCTGTGCGAAGTTTGGCTTAGAATGCAAAATTTACATGGGGGCAGAAGATATGCGCAGACAAGCCCTCAATGTTTTCAGAATGCGCCTAAGTGGGGCAGAAGTCCACGGAGTTGAAGCAGGAAGCAAAACCCTTAAAGAAGCGATCAATGAGGCCATGAGAGATTGGGTCACTCATGTCCGAACCACCCACTACATCCTTGGTTCCGCACTTGGAGCACACCCCTATCCCGGTATGGTTCGTGACTTTCATCGGGTAATCAGCGAAGAAACGAAACGGCAATTCATGAAAATGGAGGGTCGTTTACCCGATGAAATGATTGCTTGTGTGGGGGGGGGCAGTAATGCAATTGGCTTCTTTTTTGATTTCCTTGAAGAACCAAATGTTCGGTTGGTTGGGGTCGAAGCCGGAGGCAGATCCTTGAATGAAGGAGAACATGCCGCCCGTTTTGAAGGTGGAAAACTTGGGATTTTACAAGGTTGTAAAACATGGATTCTACAAAATTCGGATGGGCAGATTAATCCTACTCACTCGGTTTCTGCAGGTCTGGATTATGCAGCCATTGGTCCAGAGCATGCCTATTATCGAGACCTTCAAAGAATCGAATTTGCC
>JAYQBP010000016.1:11494-22139 GCA_038137385.1 Opitutales bacterium
CATCCAAGAGTCTGTCATCTACTGAGGGAATTTTACCCGCACTCGAAACATCCCATGGGCTTGCCCATGCTTTCAAACGGGCTAAACAAATGCGAAAAGACGAATTGCTTTGTGTAAACTTAAGCGGCCGGGGTGATAAGGACGCCATGGAAGCAGCTCGACTGATGGGAGTAAGTGGACTGCCCAAAATGGAAATTTCATGAAAAGTATGACCGGATATGGGAGGGCTGAGTTTAGCCATTGCCATCATTGTGGAGTTATTGAGCTTTCTGCTGTGAACAAAAAGGGATTCGAGTTCTTGCTTCATGGTCCCAGAGAATGGCAATTTTTTGAAAAAAAAGCTCAAGAGATCGTCCGTTCTTCAACCGAACGAGGTAGGATACGACTATCCATTTTATTGCACCCCCAAAGCTCGGCTCTCCCCCATTCGACAAAAGATTCATCCAAAACCATTCTGGAACAGTTAGATGTTCTAAAAAAAATCTGTGAAAGCGGAAATGTCCCCTTCGAACCCTCCGCAGAATTGGTACAAAGAATGATTTCTACAACGACTCAAGAAAATATAATCTTACCCTTGGAGGAAGTGGAAGAGAAATTATCGGAAGCCACTCAGAAAGCCTTATCCGCCTTGGTATCCATGCGCACAGAAGAGGGCTCGACCCTTGCCAAAGATTTAAATAATCGTGTGATGACCCTCAGAAATCATGTTCAAAAAATTGATACCCTTACGGAAGGACTTGCTCAGGATTGGAAAGAGCGACTCCTTCAAAGGATAAGGGAAAGTGGTTTGGAGATTGACTGCGAGAACGAAGCCATCCGGCGTGAGTTCACCGTATTTTCTGAAAGATCGGATATTTCAGAAGAAATTACCCGGATTTTTAGCCACATTGAACAATTAGAGTATACCTTTAAGCAATCCCAACCGATTGGTCGTAAGCTTGAATTTATCGTTCAGGAAATTGGCCGAGAATTGAATACCATTGGATCAAAATCACAGAAATCAGAAATGACCAATCAGGTGATTAGTGCTAAAGTAGAAATTGAAAAGATTCGCGAACAAATCCTCAATATAGAGTGACGGGCAGAAAATTACTCTTGGTTGGCAATTTTCGATCAAGCTTTCGTTCACAAGGTAGTAGACACCGTTGATCGAGCTTTTTGCTTAGATTCCACTAGACCGATGATCAGATATGAAATTGCCCCAATAAAGATGGCTGAATCCGCAATATTGAAGATTGGATAGTCGTAGTTGACTACCGGTAAAAACACATCAATAAAATCGACCACAGCTGCTGGATCACGAAATAAACGGTCGCCCAGATTCCCAGCAATCCCACCCGTGATTGCTCCGAATACAAATTGGATGAGGGGCCTGTCCATTTCCAAATGTTTACGGAAGATAAAGATTGAAATTAAGGCAAAAATAGCCAGCAGGGTGAGAACTTCAGGATAGTCTGAAAAAAGACTCCAAGCAGCCCCGGGGTTGGTAACATATGTAAATTCCATGAAGGCATGATCTCCTTCCATCGCATCGATGACTACGATGGGGTTCCGCCTTAATTCAACGGCATGTGAAACGACCCATGTCTTCGTCCATTGGTCAAGTGCAAGAACACCTAACCAGAGAATCCAAAACCTATAGTATTTGGCCAAAAAAGGAAACAGGTTTGGTTAATCAGTAAAGAGCGGGAACTATTCTTCTTCACCCATTGTGGAGTCAGCCAATGTGGCAAAAGAACCTGAACCGAAATCTCTCTCCTTAATTTTACCTCGCTCAAATTGAATTTGACCTTCCACAGAAAAACGGGTGAATGGAACTGCTTTGAGCCTATTTTTATTGATTGGCTTTTTCGTCTCTAGACATACTCCGTAAGTACCATTGAAAATTCGGTCAATCGCATCTTCAATTTCCTCCAGTGCCTCTTGATCGTTGGCAACCATAGATAAAGCAAGATCTCGATCAAATGTTTCAGTGCCAGCATCACTAGAGTTAATCGACAATTCGCCCGACTCCCGGGCAGAGGCACCGATCGTCTCGCTTGACCTTTCGCCAAGCGATCCTTTAAGGGCCGAGCGCAAAGACATAAGGGCCCGAAAGTAAGGCATCCATTGTTTGGGGACTTTAGATTCATCCCACAATGGTCTTCCCACAGCAACTGAAGGCCCGCCAAAACCAAGTATATCATCAATCGAGGCGGTGGTGAGCTTCTTAACTTTAGAAGATTTTTTTTCTTTTACTTTTTCTGCTTTGGTAACTTTTTTTTCAGCACTTTCTTTAACCGCTTTCTTTTTAGCACCAGGTTTCTTCTTCGACTTTAAGAAACTCAAAACATCGTCAAACGAAAAGGCAGTGCTCTCGGCTTTGCTTTCTTCACTGGTCGACTTCCCGAGAGTCTTACTGACAATTTCCTTCACCTTGCTAATCGTACTCGAATCTTTTTTCGGAGGGAGCCGTTTTTTGACGGTCACCTTACTCTTTTTCGATGGAGTCGCTTTTTTAACTACCTGCTTGGTGGGCTTTTTTACGGAAGCCTTTGGAATCGCTTTTGCCTTGGTGGTTTGGGTCGCAGTTTTCTTTACTGAAGTTTTTTTAACGGAGGATGTTTTCTTTACTGCGATCGGTTTAGTCGCTTTTTTAGCCACGGCCTTGGCTTTGGCCGGTTTGGGTTTAGCCGTTTTTGTCTTGGATGAAGAAGTTGCTTTCTTTTTTGCGGTCATGAGGGAAGATTTTAGGCAGGATATTATTTCAAGCAAGGTTGGCAAGCACTTCGGCACACCGGGGGGAAACTTCACCCCACGGCTCCACTTGGACGAGCTCAGGAACCCACCTCCAGCTTCTTGGGCAACGAACACCAGGGGCATGCCGAGCGAGAACTTGTTCGCTCGCTCCTTGAGGCAGTTGATTTTTAGAAACCTTTGAAACGATAAAGAGTTCAGCAAGTTGATCTGGGTTAAAGCGTTTCAATACCTGATCCGTTGGGCTATTCTCTGCAAAACTTATTTCTACTTCTGCATCCAAGGACTGGCCAATCTCTTTTTTAACGCGAAGGTGCTCCAAGGCTTCATTTATTTTTAACTCCTTCAATTCAAGAAGATACTGAATATCTTTTACTGCCTGCGTATTTTCACTTAAATCAATCACTTTGGGCCAGTCGTGCAAAGCAATACAATCCTCGCTGTGTTCATCACCACAATGAAGAAAAGACCATGCTTCATCGGCAATAAAAGGAGTAAAAGGGCCCATCAAGCGGGACAAAGTACGAAGAATAAAAAGTAGGGCAGACTGGGTGGACCTACGTAAAACATCGTTTCTCCCCAAAGTGTAAAGGCGGTCCTTGATAATATCATGATAAGTAGAAGACAGGACAGATGAACAAAATCGATTCATCGATTGAATGGCACGATGAAACTCATATATTTCGCATGAATGAGTAACCTCATCGATGAGTTCGTTGGTCTTACTTAAGACCCACAAATCGACCGCGGACATTTCTTTGAGCGGAACATTGTGATCACCCTCAGAAAAATCATGCAAAGCTCCAAGTTGAAACCTTATGGTATTGCGTAGTGTACGATATGACCGAACGGTTTGCTCTAAAATTTCATCTGATAAGGGGATATCCTTTCGAAAATCTTCAGAGCATACCCACAGGCGCAAAACATCTGCACCGTATTTTGTCACATATGAATCCGCCGTTTGTGGCTTGCCATCGCTTTTGGAAATTTTCTTACCTTCCCCGTTGACCACAAACCCATGGGTTAAAATTCTTCGGTAAGGAGGCGATTTTCTGGAAACTATACTCGTCCACAATGAACTTTGGAACCATCCACGGTGCTGATCACTACCTTCTAGGTATAAATCGGCTGGCCATGAAGTTGAATTCGATTTTCCAAGAACAGCTCGATGACTGCACCCTGAATCAATCCAGACATCGAGCGTATCCTGTCCCTTGGTTACTTTCCGGCCCTTCCAGGAATCAGGCAGTTGAAACCCTTCTAATAACTCCTCGGCAGATTGAGAAAACCAAAGGTTACATCCTTCTTTAGAAATTTTATCGGCCAAAAATTGGATAAGATTAGAATCGAGCAGAGCATTCCCATCTTCATCAAAAAAAACGGGGATGGGAACTCCCCAGGAGCGCTGCCTTGAAATACACCAGTCTGGTCGGGATTCCAAAAAACCATTAATTCGATTTCTTCCCCATTCCGGTGTGAAAGAAACCTCCTTAATCCCTTCCTGGCATTTTTGCCTTAATCCATCTTGATCCAAAGATACGAACCATTGATCCATGGCCCGGAAGATAACCGGAGACTTACTCCGCCAACAATGGGGATACTGGTGATGGTGATCTTTATTCGCTAATAAAGCACCACAAGCTGAAAGGAGAGAAAGAACAGCGTGATTTGCCTTGGATCCATCACTCTTTTCGAGGACGGATATACCTACCAATTCCTGAGGTACCTGACCATCGTCGATATACTTGCCACCATCATCCAATGGACAATAAATATCCAATCCATGTTCCAGTCCGGTTAGGTAATCATCCAAACCATGACCCGGAGCAATATGAACGCAACCCGTACCCGTATCCATCGTGACATACTCGGCAGAAACCACGGGACTCTCGCGATCAATAAAAGGATGGATCGTGATTTTACCGGCTAAGTCAGATCCCTGACAAGTGGCAGAGATGCAAAAATCATCCATCGCACACTCCTTCGTAAATGCTTCTACCCGCTGTTCAGCAATCCAGTATGTTTGACCAGAAAAGGACACCTGAGAGTATTTTTCTCGGGGATGAACCGCGATCGCAAGGTTAGCGGGCAAAGTCCAAGGTGTAGTAGTCCAGATGACCAAAGAACCATTTTCTTCCTCTTTTAGATTAAACCTTACATAAATGGATGGACTAACATGATCTTGGTACTCGATTTCCGCCTCAGCTAATGCAGTCTGGCAGGGAATAGACCAATAGACAGGCTTTTTGCTTCGATAAACAAGTCCCTGTTCCACAAAATCAGCAAAAGTACGAAGGATTTCTGCCTCATACGCAGGGTTCATGGTACGATATTCTTTTTCCCAATCAGCGAGGACTCCCAAACGCTTGAACTGTCCACGTTGTTTTTCGATATAGGATTTGGAAAACTCCTCACATTCTTTGCGAAGTCGAACCGCATCAAAATCGACCTTGGAGTTACGTAATTTCTTGGTTACTTTGTGCTCAATGGGTAACCCGTGACAATCCCAACCAGGGATATAGGGGGTACGATATCCTTGGGCAGATTTGAATCGTAAAATGGAATCCTTGAGAATTTTGTTGAGTGCGGTTCCTACATGAACATCTCCATTGGTAAAAGGCGGTCCATCGTGTAGCACAAAAGCCTCTCCCGATGAACCTTTATTTTGCATCTTGTGATAAACTCCTAATTTCTCCCAATGTTTCATTCGAGCAGGTTCCCTTACCACGGCATTTGCACGCATGGGAAAGTCGGTTTGAGGAAGATTTAAGGTTTCCTTTAAATTGTCCGAGGAGTTCATCTAAACTTAGAAAGCATACGAAGGGTGAAAAAGATGTATTAATAAGCCGTCAAGTCAAGGGCGGATGCCTCCTTATTACCCGAATCTCCTTGCCTTTCGAACCGGAGCATCCACCCTATTTCAAAATTTCTGTGGTATGTATGAATTATTAGAAAGTTGGGTAACACCCCTACTTGATCAGTCCTTAACACTGTATATTTTTATTCTCACAGCCTCTATCCTTGCTGGTTTCTACACCCTGATTAAAGGGGGAGACTGGTTAAGTGACCACTCTTCAAATCTTGCCTGTCAGTTGGGTGTACCTCCGGTCATCGTCGGCTTAACCATTGTATCCATTGCCACATCCACGCCGGAACTCTTTACCTCAATCTCTGCTTTAAAAAGTGAATCTCCTGGATTAATTCTTGGCAATATTATCGGGTCGAACATTGCCAATGTTGGCTTAATCTTAGGAATTGCTCTACTTTTAGGCCAGGTTTCCACCCACAATGCAGTTTCTATTGGTCAAAGGTATTGCCTCCTCCTTGTCACGGTTAGTTTTTGCTTGGTCCTATTTTGCACCAACAATAACGAATTTGGTTTTTATCCTGGTATTATTTTTCTCGGTTTCATCTTGGGCTATTTGATCGTTCTTTCATTTCATGGGTTAAAAGAAAATAAAGCTAAGAAAAATATTCAAAATTTCGAAATTACTGAAAACTCAGTTTCTTCTGGTATCTTATTTTCCCTCGTTATGCTTTTGATCGCTACTCTTTCCTTATGGATTGGTGCAGATTCATTAGTTTTTGGGTCCAAAAGCCTTGCTCAGCTTGGAGGAGTGCCCGAAGAACTCATTGGATTTACATTGCTGGCGATCGGTACCAGTCTACCAGAATTGGCGGCCTCCATCAGCCTAGTTAGAAAAAAAGAAACCGGAATGCTTTTGGGAAATATCGTCGGGTCCAACCTTTTCAACATTGCCCTCATCGGTGGACTAGCAGGCGTAATGGGCCCCGTTCAAGGAAGTTCTCCTCATGCCTGGATCGATTACCTGTTTCTCCTTCTCACCACAGGTATACTCCTTTACTGGCTCAAAGGAAAGCTCATGAGTAAGAAGGAGGGTATTATACTCTTGATGATTTATCTTATCGCAAGTGCAAGTACTTGGATCCTAAACTCTTAAACTTTTAATATCGGATCTCTTTTCCCAGCCAAAGGATGGAAAAACAAAAAAGTAAGGCTAGGCCTTTTCCCCTACCTGAAAACGAAGGAATTTTTCCACTCTCAACGGAGAGTTTACTTCTTTGCCCACTTCATCGACATATTGCTGAATGGATTGGTCGGGATTTTTGACAAAAGGTTGCTCAAGCAGACAGACTCCAGAATAGTATTTTTCAAGTTTTCCAGTAACAATTTTCTCAATCGCTTGTGCGGGCTTGCCTACTGCTTGTGCATTCGCAATTTCTCTTTCCTTTTCTACTAAGTCGGAAGGTACTTCTTCTCTTGAAACACAAACCGGAGAAGTCGCGGCAATGTGCATGCAAATATCCTTGGCCATGGACACGACACGATCGTGGCCGGAAACATCGGTCGAATCGGAACCGATAGAAAGCAAAACTGCTACCTTGGCCCCTGTATGAACATATGATTCGACCAGTCCAGAAGATGTTGGGGAAAGAGTTTCAGAACGGGATATTTGGATATTCTCACCAATTTTGGCTACTTGTTCTGTTCTTTTTTCCTCAAGGTCGATCTGAGGGTCATTAAGCAATTCACTCGCAATCGAAGTGGAAAACTCGACAAAGTCTTCATTTTTAGCAACGAAATCAGTTTCACAATTCACTTCCACTAAAATACCCTTCGAACGATCCCTTGAAATGGACTGGGCAATCACTCCCTCACTCGCACTTCGACCCGATTTTTTGGCAGCTGTCGCAACCCCTTTCTTGCGAAGGATCGAGACGGCCTCATCCATATCGCCATTACTATCCGCTAAGGCACGCTTGCAATCAATTAGACCTGCTCCGGTTTTTTCACGCAAGGCCATGACACTATCTTTAGTTATCGACATTTTGAATACATTGAAGGTTATATCTTTAAAAGAAAGGGAATTACCGGGTTAGCTCTTGGCTTCCTCAGCCACCGATTCTTCCGTTGTAGAATCCGCGGAATCCTCCACATTTTGAGCATCCTCATTGTTGGATGATGATTCGGTTTCCGTTTTTTCAGCTGCAGTTTGGGATTCGATCACATCGTCTCCTTTTTTGCGGTCATCAAAGTCAATCTCTTCATAGCCTTCAGGAAGGGTAACCTCTGGCTCGTCTTCATTTTCAAGAAAATCAGGTTCCTGAGCAACTGGGGTAATGTCTTTTCTCTTGGTCGGGGCTTGCACCCGTTTCGATGATCCCGACTGGATCGCATCCAATATAACATCAATGATTATACGAATAGACTTCGTTGAATCATCGTTTCCAGGAATGGGATGAGAAAGAACGGAAGGATCCGAATTACTATCAACCAGAGCGATCACAGGTATTTTGAGACGGTTGGCTTCCGTAACAGCGATCTCTTCGTTGAAAGAATCAATCACAAAAAGAGCACCCGGAAGACCCTGCAAATTTAAGAGACCTTCAAAGTCGCGGTGCATTCTTGCCATTTGACGCTTGATCGCTGCACTTTCCTTACCGTGCATTTTATCCAAGCTTCCGTCCTCTTCCATGCGAAGGTATTTTTTATATTTCGCAATACTGTTGGACACAGTTTCATAATTGGTAAGTGTCCCTCCCATCCAACGATTGACACAAAAGGGCATATTGGTAGCCGCAGCTAATTCTCTAATTGGTTCAATTGCCTGACGCTTCGTTCCTACAAGCAAGACTTGCTTACCAGAAGCCACAATTTCTTCGATCGATTGGGCGGCTTTCTCCAAAAGATCATAGGTTTTTTCCAAATTAATAATGGAGATGCCATGTCTATTATCATAGACAAATGGTTTAGATTTTGGGTTCCAACGCCTAACTTGGTGACCGAAGTGAACACCGGCGTCTAAGAGATCCTTAACAGTAACGTTCATAATGTTGTAAGTTCAAAGCCCTTTTCGAACGAGTAAAAGGGAGAAATAATTTTCTTTTGGTGTAGGTTAATAATTGAGAATTGGGAGCAGGGGCAGGATTTGAACCTGCGACCTTCAGGTTATGAGCCTGACGAGCTACCAGACTGCTCCACCCTGCTACAGAAGCGTTTAAACCTAACGAATCAACCAACTAGTGCAACCTAAAACTTTTTTCTCGCCCCATATTATACCCTCTTTAAAGTGAATGCCATGGTCAATTTAAGGGATGTGGTTAACTATTGTGACCAACGTATCCACCGAGATGAAGTTTCTGACTTTGAGGGGGCATTCAATGGATTACAACTTGAGAATAATGGAGAAATCTCAAAAATTTGTGCAAGCGTGGATGCGGGCCTCGTTCCTTTTCGCCTAGCGATTGAAAAAAAGGCTGATTTTCTTGTTTGTCATCATGGAATGTATTGGACACCCCCTAACCCACTGACTGGGTCAAACTACGAAAAAATCAAACTCTGCATCGATGCCAATTTGGCCCTCTATGGATGTCATCTCCCCTTGGATTGTCATCCAGAAATCGGTAACAATGCCCTTCTTGCCAATAAACTTGGGCTTGAGCCATGCGGGAGCTTCCTTCCCTTTGAGGGAGTGGATATTGGACTGATTACCACCAGTTCATACGATCGAAAAGAACTCGTTGAACGACTCACAGATTTATTTCCTAAGGGCTTTCATGCTATGGAGTTTGGAATGGGTAAGCCCGAAAAAATTGCCATTCTCTCGGGTTCAGGCCAAAGTGCTGTCGATCAAATACTTGCTCAAGGTGCCGATACACTTCTCACCGGAGAACTCAAACAGCACCACTTTAATTTTGCTCAGGAAATGGAATTAAACCTCTACGCATGTGGACATTATGCAACGGAATGTTTCGGGGTAGATGCACTGGCCCGGGAGGTCGCCCAAAAGTTTGACATTCCTTATGAGTTCATTAACACCGACTGCCCGCTTTAAGCCCATTTCTAAAACCTTACCCCTTCGTTATCTTTTTAAAAAATGAAAAAAATAGGACTACTTAACGGCCCGAATCTGGATCGACTTGGAAAAAGAGAGCCTGATATTTATGGATCGGAAACACTCGAGGAAATCGTTCAGAAAACCCAATCTCTGGGCACGACCTTGGGGTGTGAAGTCCAAGCCTATCAATCCAACCACGAAGGATCTTTGATTGACCAAATTCATCAATGGGCGGATCTGGGTTTTTCAGGCTTGATCATTAACCCTGGAGGATTCACTCACACTAGCGTAGCCCTTAGGGATGCAATCGTGGCATCCGGACTAAAAACCGTAGAAGTACACCTTTCCAACATTCATGCCCGGGAGGATTTTAGGCACAAATCCCTAATTTCCGGAATCGCAAAAGGTGTGGTTGCCGGGTTGGGCTTTAAGGGATATCGATATGCCTTGGAATATCTGGCTGAGGATTAAACCAAATTAAGCCGCACCATCCCCGATAAAAAAATCATTTCCCTTATTATCCGTAATAATAAAGGCGGGAAAACTTTCGACTTCGATCTTGCGGATCGCTTCCATCCCGAGGTCCTCGTATTCAAGTAATTCAACTTTTTTGATACAATTTTGGGCAAGCCGGGCAGCAGAACCCCCGATGCTTCCTAGGTAAAATCCTCCGTGCTTCTTGCAGGCTTGAACGACCATTTTCGAGCGGTTGCCTTTGGCTAGCATGACCATGGACCCACCTGCTTCCTGAAACTTGTTTACAAAAGCATCCATCCTACCAGCTGTGGTCGGACCAAAAGAGCCAGATGCATAGCCTTCTGGCGTTTTTGCTGGCCCAGCATAATAGACCGGATATTGCTTAAAATATTCGGGTAACCCCTCCCCCGCATTTAACCTTTCCCTTAGACGGCTGTGAGCTAAATCCCGGGCAACAATTAAAGGACCATTGAGAGATAATCTAGTTCGTACAGGATACTTGGAGAGTTCTTTGAGCACATGATCCATTCCCATATTTAAATCGATCTGCACAGCTTCCTGATCCGTGTCAT
>JAYQBP010000017.1:0-21777 GCA_038137385.1 Opitutales bacterium
TAAAGGCGAGGCTAGAGGAATTTGCCGATCTTTCCGGACATCAACATGCACACAAGGGAATGACTAGCCGAGATCTCACTGAAAATGTGGAACAACTTCAAATTCACCGCAGCCTTAGTCTAATTTTAGAAAAAGCAATTGCTTCTATTCTGGCCCTAGCGGAAAGGGCAGATCAATACAAAGAACTATGCCTAACTGCCCGTTCTCACAATGTGCCTGCCCAGCTGACCACTCTGGGTAAACGACTTGCTAATTGGGGCGAAGAGTTGTCCAAAACCGTCGAGGACCTTTCTCGGCTTTGTGCGATCTACCCTTACCGTGGATTGAAAGGTGCAGTGGGAACTCGACTTGATCAGGTGACTCTGATGGGAAGCGAGACCAAAGCGGCGGAATTGGACCGTAAAGTGATGGATCATCTAGGAGCCACCTCGAACTGGGAAAATGTTGGGCAGGTCTACCCACGAAGCCTTGATTTTGAGGTCATTTCCCTGCTTGTCCGCATAGCTGCAGCCCCGGCTAATTTTGCTACAACTTTAAGAATCATGGCGGGGCACGAACTACTTGGCGAAGGGTTTGCCAAAGGACAAACAGGTTCCTCGGCCATGCCTCACAAAATGAATAGCCGGAGCTGTGAGAGAATCAATGGCTTTGATTCCATTCTTAAGGGTTATTTAGTCATGGTCTCTAACCTAGCCGGAGATCAATGGAATGAGGGTGATGTCTCTTGTTCCGTGGTACGTAGGGTCGCCTTGCCAGATGCCTTTTTTGCGATGGATGGGTTGTTGGATACTTTTCTTACCGTGCTTAAGCAAATGGAGGTATTTCCAGCGGTGATCGATGCAGAGAGGGACCGGTATCTGCCTTTTCTTCTTACCACCACGATTATGATGGAAGCGGTCAAAGCAGGGGCGGGTCGCGAAGATGCCCATTCGGCCATCAAGGAACATGCGGTGGCGACTGTAAGGGATCTTAGGAATGGAACAATCAAAGAAAATGATCTTATTTCTCGTTTAGCTAACGATTCTCGGGTTGGGTTAACCGAAAAAGATCTCCTCGATCTTCTCTCCGCAGGAAAGGGTAAAATCGGGGCAGCCAAAGAACAGGTGGAGCACTTTATCAACCGTGCTAATAAGTGGGGTGATAAATATCCCGAAGCTCGAGACTATTCGCCTCCTTCTATTTTGTAAGCCACACATTCGCAGTGCTTTCTCTGCCCAATCGTTCGATTTTGCGATTGCCAACAGGGGGGGGCAGGGTGCATTTCTTTTAGCTTACTTAAATTTTTACTAGTCATGGCTGAAGAACTTATTGGAAATTGCTTGGTCGCCCAATCGGGTGGGCCTACTGCCGTCATTAACGCAAGCGTAGCCGGGGTCATCTCGGAAGCACTTAATCAAGAATGCATTGAAGAAATTTATGGTGGTATGAATGGAGTGCTGGGTATCCTTAAGGAAGACCTGATCGATCTTGCGGAAGAATCTCAGCAAAATATTCGTGGCCTGCGCTACACGCCAGCTTCTGCATTGGGTACTTGTAGGTTTAAGCTTAAGCGTGACCAGGAATACGAACGAATCCTCGAAGTTTTCGAGGCACATAATATTCGCTACTTCTTTTACTGCGGAGGCAATGATTCCCAAGATACTGCCGATAAGATTTCCAAGCTTGCCCAAAGCAAGGGATACACCCTTCGAGTAATTGGGGTTCCCAAGACGATTGATAATGATCTCGTCACCACCGACCATTGTCCCGGATATGGTAGTGTGGTTAAGTATTTATGTTCCGTGGTAAAAGAATCTGCCCTCGACCATGAGGCAATGGGGCAGCACGATTTGGTTTCTATCATCGAAGTGATGGGAAGAAATGCCGGCTGGATAGCGGCGGGTACCACCTTGGCAAAAAGCAAGGAAAATCCCAATGACGCTCCTCATCTTATTTATTTGCCAGAGCTTCCCTTCTCCCCCGACAAGTTTGTTGAGGATGTGCAAAATGTTCTCAAGAAGAACCGTTATTGCATGGTTGTCGTGGGTGAAGGCTTGGTCGATAAAGACGGGAATTATGTGGCCAACTCGGCTTCCGGGCAGGATGCTTTCGGGCACCAGCAACTCGGTGGAGTAGGTGACTACCTTGCCAATTTTATTGAGCAGAACCTTGCAGTCAAGGCACGCTCTTGCAAATTGGGAATCGGTCAACGGGCTGCGGCTCATTGCTCATCGCAGACTGATAATGATGAAGCATTCATGGCCGGCCAGGCAGCCGTCAAAGCAGCGATGGAGGGAGAAACAGACAAGATGGTTATCCTAGTCCGTGGGGAAGGGGAAACCTATTCTTGCGAGACCGGTTTGGCCCCTCTTTCTGAGATTGCCAATGGTGTCAAAGAAATTCCAGCTGACTGGATTTCAGAAGATGGAGTGAGTATGACCGCTAAATTTATCAAATATGCTCAGCCTTTGATCATCGGTGAAGTCGATGTTCCTTTTGAAAATGGGGTACCTGCCTATGTACGCTTGTCCAAAAGGAGAGTACGTAAGGTCTTGGATCCTTTCACTTTTGAATGATAGAATCTGGCTCTGCCAATCATACCAATCTTTTAAAAAGCCCTCCGTATACGGGGGGCTTTTTTATTGGAGGGCAAAACGAAGGGAACCGATAATTTCCTCGACTGGCTCTAGCCCAACAGAAAGCCGGAGCAAGTTTTGCGGAATGCCGGCTTCCTGGAGTTTTTTCCGTCCATCTTCGGTTCGCATCATTGGATAATGGGCTAGGTATACATAGGGGCAACAGTTGGAGAACTCAGTTCCAAAGCTCGGGCTCTTCAGCATTTGCAGTCGGTTGTAAAAGGTTTTGAAGTCCCCTTTTATTTCAAAGCTTAGGTTACACCCTGGGCATTCAATGCCTGCCACTTTTTGATAGTTTTCGGCAAACCCGTCCTGGTATGCCCAATGGACTTTTTGAATGCCCGGATGCCCTTGCAAAAAAGCAGCCACCTCTAGGGACTGTTGATTGGCCCGCTCAATAAAGTGGTTGTAGTATGGAATCTGCTCCGCCATGCGAACAAGGTCTCTCTTATAGGGCGTACAAATGCGTGTGCGGGTGGGTTCGAACAGGGATTGTCCAGAGACTGAAGACTTGGGAAACGCAAGGCTTCCCATCATAACATCCCCTTCCCATCCGGCATACTTGGTCAGGCTGTTGACCACTATATCGGCCAGGTTGGTGATTTTGGCAGTCTTGGGAGAAGCCATAGTTGGGTCGATGATTAGCAGGGCACCCACCTGATCACAAAGGGAACGGGCAGTTTGCAAATTACCACTTTGCAAAAGCGGATTGGTTGGAAATTCGGTTACAACCCCGGCAATTTGATCTCCATACTTTTCAAAAAGAGAGATGAGCTGTTCAGTTTGCCCGACTTGATTTACTTCCAATACGGTTCCATTCTCTCTGCCGTAAAGGTTCATCACCTCGATGGTGTCTAGGTAGAGCCAGCCCCAACGGATCCAAACCGACTTGTTTTTTTGCCTGGCCCATTCCGTAGCCGACCGAAAGAGAGCATGGAATGCATTGGCTCCCGAGGAGGCGAGCAGCAGGTTGGCCGGTTCCACCTCTGGCCCGTGAGCCTCGGAGATGGTTTCCTTTATCAGAAATTCTGCCTGTTCGGTGTCAGACAATAGCTCGTGTTCCTCGATTTGTCCGTGTTCCCAAAGGTAGTCTTCTGCCTGTCTGGAAGAAATGCCGCAACCGGTGTGTTGGAAATAACAGGCCACGTTTGCATTTTCCTCTGCGTGCCTGGGCAGGCTAAGGAGTGTCCAGTCATCCCCCTTCTTAATATTCGAATCCACCAATCGGTAGCGGTGGACTGCCTCCTCGCAATCTTGCTCCCTGCTGAACAAATAACCGCAATAGTCTTCTGAACAATCTGCCAGAAGATAATCCACCATTTGCTGAACCATACGGTGACGAACAAATCTTGGGTAACCGGAGGGCATGGTAGCTAAGGTTTCCGGATTTTTTTCCTCATACCCGATCACATCCTCCAAAGTCGGCAAACTCACGCACACAGCATGGGTCCGGGCGGGTACAGGCTGCCCCAAGGAGAAGCGACCGAGGCCCGATGTCTTCACGGCACGACTTCGTTTTCTATGATTTGATCAAATGTCTGGCGTTTGCGGATTAGTGCGAGTCTTCCATCCAGCTTGCGCAAAACCTCGGCTGCTTCCGGAAAGGAATTATAGTTTTTAGCGGACATCGATGAGCAGTAGGCTCCAGCCCCTTCGATTACACAAAAATCTCCAATTTCCCCTCTAGGTAATATCCGGGGGAAGAGGGCTTCAGGGTCACCGGGTGCCGGGGTCATTAAGTCGCCTGACTCACAACAATGTCCGACGACTACCTGTTCCATCGGTTCTCGGTACTTCTGCTGACCAGGCTCACAAAGCAGATGTATGGGGTGTTGGGCCCCATACAGGCTAGGCCGCAAGATTTCCGTCATTCCAGAATCGAGCTTCAGAAAGCGGTACCCGTCTTTTCCTGTGGAAGTGATATCCTGAATCCGGGTAACCAGGCTACAGGCATGAGCGAGCAAAAATGTTCCCGGCTCGATTTCCAGTTTGAGTTCACGTCCCGTTTCCCTAGCAAATTCTATGAATAAATCTTTCACCGGAGTTCCCACTTCATGAAGATCGGTGGCTTGCTCATCGGGCATGCGGGCCACCTTGTAACCACCTCCCAGATTGATGGTTTCCACCGATGGGTAGGATCGGGCAAGGTTCAGGGTCATGGAGGCGACGGTTTTCCATACCTCCGGATCGGAACCCGATCCAATATGGGTATGAATGCGCTCAACGGTCAGACCATATTCCTGGCAAAGTTTGCTCGCTTCCTCCAGGTCATCCTTCCAAATTCCAAAACTGCTGGCGGGACCGCCCACATTGGTACGGTTGTTTCCCCCTGAGCCTTTGCCAGGATTAAACCGTAGCCCTACCCGGCGACTTTTTCCCCATTTCCCAAATTTATGAATCTGGTTCAGAGAGCATAGGTTGACTCGGATACCGTCTTGAGCCCAATAGATGAAATCATCTGCAAGTTCTTGAGTGCTCAGCGAAATTGATTCCGTACCAAAACCGGCCTTGACAGCTCTTTCCACCTCAAAGACTGAACTGGCATCGATCCCAAGTCCTTCCTCATTAAATATCCGTAGAATTGCGGCAGTCGGAGCTGCTTTCATCGCATACCTTGGGAAAATGCCAAAAGCATTGGGGAACTTGAGTACCTCGCGGGCATTTTCCCTGAGAGTCGCCTCATCGTAAACAAAGCTGGGAGTACCAAACTCCATTTGGATCTCGTCCAAATCTTCGTAAGTTAAAAATCGTATCGAGTCACTCATTCCAAAGACAAGAAATAGCCCTTAACCTACTCAGAAGCAAGCTTTCGGACAACCTTGGGTCAAAGTCTTTTATTTTCCCAGGATAAGAAAGGTCAGTTTGGGTTGATTCGAGGTGAGTTCTTTTCGGCTAATTTCCCTAGTAAAAAACTTTTTCCACTTTGGGAAGTATACATCCCCCTCGTACTCTGCATCGATTAGAGTAAGGTATAGTTCCTCCGCCAAAACCATCGCTTCTTGGTAAATCTCTCGGCCTCCACACACCCAGATGTTTGAGCTAAGTTCGGCCGCCATCGCCAGCCCTTCTTTGAGGTTGTGTGCCTGTTGGGCATGGGGAAACTTCTTGGAGGGGTTTCGGCTTAGCACAACCACCTTGCGACTCTGGGCATATTCGGTGAAGTCTTCATAACTCCTTCTACCCATCAACAAAGCATCTCCATGGGTGGTTTCCAGAAAATACTTCCAGTCTTCTGCAATCTTCCAAGGTAGGGTGCCCCCAGCCCCCATCACCCCGTTATGGGCACAGGCTGCAATCATACGGATCATTTTAATAGGAAAATGTTTTTGGCGATTAGGGTCGTATTCAGTTGCATGGATGGGAGCGGATAAGATACATCCTTCCATGCAAGCGGTCAGTGGAAACAATGCAAACGAATATCGATGAGTTTGGCGGGCGGATTTTTCTGCCCGATAGCTGGCAACGCCAGGCCTTAAACGAACTTAGAGGGGGCAAGGATGTCGTTTTGCATGCTCCTACCGGAGCGGGGAAGACCTTTGTCTTTGAACAATGGATCGAGCGTGGTTTCAAAGGCCATGCCGTCTACACCGTACCCACCCGTGCCTTAGCAAACGACAAATTCCGGGAATGGAAAGAGCGTGGATGGGATGTCGGTTTGGTTACTGGAGATATTCGCCATCAACCCAATGCCCCCGTGGTGGTCGCCACTTTGGAGACCCAGCGTGGGGCGATGCTCAGTCGTTTTCCTCCCGATCTATTTGTGGTGGATGAATACCAATTATTGGGAGATTTACAACGCGGTCCCGGTTATGAGGTCACCCTAGCTCAGGCAAGCCAATCGACGACATTGCTACTGATGAGTGGAAGTGTCGCCAATCCCCATGAGGTTGCAGAATGGTTGGTCGGCCATGGACGACAGGTTGCGGTGATCGAAGAGGCACGCCGTCCTGTACCCCTTGAGGAAGTTTTGGGCGAGGCCTTACTTAAACACGCATCTCATGGAGAAAAAATTCGGGGTCATTGGCCTAAGTTGGTTGATGGGGTACTGCGTTCCGGGTTAGGGCCTCTTCTCATTTTCGCTCCGCGGCGCAAAGCCGCGGAGGATCTTGCTCGTCAGTTAGCTCATGAACTGCCCGAACCGGAGATTCTCGAACTTACCAATGAACAAAAGCAATTGGCAGGAAAAGAACTATCCTCTTTGCTCCGCAGTCGGGTGGCTTACCACCACAGCGGATTGGACTACCTAAAAAGGGCTGGGGTGGTTGAACCTTTAGCAAAAGCAGGACAGTTGCAGGTGGTGGTTGCCACAACTGGGTTAGGAGCTGGGGTTAACTTTTCGATGCGGTCTGTACTCGTTACCGATCGTGAATATCGTATCGACGACCAATTACTGCAGGTTCGGTCCGATGAACTGTTGCAAATGTTTGGCCGAGCGGGCAGAAGGGGTAAAGATACCCGTGGATATGTCGTGGTTGGATCAAGGCAAACTCGCCTGTCCGATGCCCGCCCTTTACGCTTGCACCGTTCCTCCACTCTCGACTGGTCATCTTTGATCCAGGTGATGCAAGTGGCGATTGAGCGAGGAGACGATCATATTGAAGCAGCCCGTTATCTCGCTGATCGTTTATTTTCCGAAGAGCAGGTCAGACTAGGATTTCGAGAGTCGCTCGGAAATTTAAACAAATTGGCCCATTCATTGGCTTCTCCCCCTGACGAACCGGTCAACTCCAGAAATGAAGTGATTGAAATGCTTAACAGTTCTGGTCTTTGGGAAAGAAGAGGGGGCCAAATTAGAACTCCTTTGGGTCGGGCGGTCGTTTTAAAAGATTCTGCATGGGTGCCCGCGCTTTCCCTTACTGACACCTTGAGTAAAGTAAAAATAGGTAACCCCTGCCGATTTGGGAGTCGAAAGTCTCCCACCTATGGAAGGGAAATTCCTATCGCAGTTTATGTGGAGGAATCGATTGGGGAAAAAGTCCTACTGATCAAATCTTTTCATAAGCTTTTACGTCAAGCAGTCCAAGAGGATCGTCCCAAGGGGAAGCGAAAATATTCCCGTAAGACCTGGAGGCGGCTAGGTCTAGAAGATCAGTTTCGGCCTTTTTTTCCAGTCCTTTCCCAGGGAGGTGAGTTGGTGGAATTTGTTGACCGAGGAAAAGTGCTGAATGCCCGCCTGACCTATGAAAATGCTCAGGCTCTTGGATGGAAAGATTCCCGGGGTTGTTTCCTGCTGAATCCCCGCCTTCGTAAAACATCGCGGTCCTTTGATTCTCCTTTCCTGCAAAATTCCCCGCACTCCGGAGATGACTTAGGTAAAGCGAGTGCGTTGGAGGCGTGGTATGTGCTCGGCTTGGTTGACGAGTCGGCCCGACCGACGAACCGAGGTCGTATATTCAGTCAGTTTTCCAGGGGTGAAGGATTGGCCATTGCTGTAGGTTTAGAAGATTTCTCTTACCCGGTGGAGGAAATGATATACGATTTGGCTAACCTTCGGGCGGGCCACCGTTTTCGAACTTGGGCAAAATCAGAATCCCGCCTTTCTGTACTTTGTCGACAGGCTTTTGGTTTTCGTGATTGTCCGGGATATTTACGAACTGGTTTGCCTTTGGAGTATGGTGAGGGAGGAGTGGATTTTATCCGCGAACGAAATCTGGTTCATAGCTTGAGTAATCAAGAAAACGAGGATCTCGCATCTGGTGATGTGGAAAGGTTGCTGATTGAATGGAAGAGCCTGCTCGACTTAATTGCCTATGGTCCTGACCTCGGAATCGATCGTTGGCAGGAGTTACAATTGATCGCCCAAAAACTTGGTGGTGGGCAGACTCAGACCAGCGATTTGCCGGAGTTACCTGAACTTCCAGTTCGTCAACGCCGCCGGTTTGAAGGCCCTTTTCGAAGGAGTTAAGAAAGGGCTTGGAGGGCGTCTGCGGTCTCCTGCCTTTTTTGCTGGTTTTCAGCCAACTGTTTGCGGGCACCCTCCACAACTTGCGGGGGTGCTTTTTCAGTAAATGCCGAATTTTTCAGTTTTTTCTCAATCGAAGAGATCACATGATTAAGCGATTCTAGTTGCTTATTAAGTCTGGTTTTTTCTGCATCGACATCGATGCTGCTTGCGAGGTCCAAATAAACCGAGCCGTAGGCGGTGACCAGGGCAGGCATACCGGTGGGAGCTTGATCTACCCGGTTGAGTGCAGCGGCTCCAACGGAGCTTAGTATCGAAGGTGCATGACGGGTTAAAACTTCTGCCTTTTGCTCATCCGTCAGGTAGAAGAATTCCACCCGATTGTTGTTAGCGAGGTTGCGATCTGCCTTGAGGGCACGCATAGAGGTAACTAATTCTCGGATCTCAAGCATCTCCTCTAGGGCACGAGTTTCTAATTGGATTCCATTAGACTGAATTTGTTTAGCTAAGTCTTGGCCGGTTCCTGGATTGACCCATTGGATGGATTGTCCCCCGAAAAACCCCAGCACATGCCAAAGTTCCTCGGTGATAAAGGGAGCAACTGGGTGGAGGAGGAGCAGAACCTTGCGCAGGCAGAGGTCCTGCACCGCGAGGCAGGTCTTTTTTCCTTCCCCACCGCGCATTCTAGGCTTTGAATTTTCTATGTACCAATCGCACAGATCGTTCCAGAAGAAACGATAGATGGACTGCAGGGCGGAATTGAATTCATATTCGCCATACAAACGATCCACTTCGTCCAAAGTCTGCAAGAGGCGAAGAAGGATGGCATGATCATCCTGATTGAGCTGGTCGGGATCGATCTTTTGCAAAATTTCTTCCACCTTATGCGAAGCCCCTGCCTCATCTGCCATTAGGCGAAAGCGTGAAACATTCCAGAGTTTGTTGCAGAAGTTTCGGCCTTGTTCGATCCGTTCCTCAGAAAAGCGGATATCCTGACCCTTGGGGGCAATACTCATAATCCCATGACGTAGCCCATCGGCTCCGTATTTATCGATTAAATCGAGGGGGTCAGGTGAATTACCCAGAGATTTGGACATTTTACGACCTTTATCATCCCGTATAATTCCAGTGAAATAGACATCACGGAATGGAATACGCTTACGGATTTCTTCGTCGGAAAGCTCAGACTTGGGATCGATCGGTTCTCCTTTGAATTCGAGCCCGGCCATAATCATCCGTGCGACCCAGAAAAAGATTATATCTGGACCAGTTACCAGGGCGGATGTGGGATAGAAATAGTCGAGCCCCTGCTTTTTCATGGAAGATTCATCAGGCCAGCCCATGGTCGCAATCGGCCAAAGCCAGGAAGATGCCCAAGTATCAAGCACATCTTCATCCTGCTCCCAGTTTTCGGGATCTTCGGGCCCATCCACCGATACATGCCAATTTTGAGGGTCCTTACGGTCTGATTCCTTGCGGTACCAAACAGGGATACGGTGTCCCCACCAAAGTTGCCGGCTTATGCACCAATCTTGGATATTTTCCAACCAATGGAGATATGTTTTGCTCCAACGAGCAGGAAAATATCGAATGAAACCTTCGGCCACAGCTCGTTTAGCTTCCTTCACCCGTGGATAACGTAAAAACCACTGCTCGGAAAGACGAGGTTCGATCGGAACATCGGCACGCTCGGAAAAACCGACATGATTGGCATGGTCTTCTTCGTCAACTAGGTCTCCCTGTTGTCGTAATTTTTCCACGGTTGCCTTGCGTGCCTCAAAACGGTCCATTCCCGCAAAATCCGGACCCGCTAACTGGTTAAGGGTTCCATCCTCGTTTAATAGATCAATGATCTCAAGCTCATGGCGGCGACCGATCTCGAAATCAAGGGGGTCATGTGCCGGAGTAATCTTCAGCATTCCTGTGCCAAAGTCTTTTTCTACCGCATCATCCGCAATGATAGGGATTTCTGCAGGTTGCAGGGGTCGGCGAACTTTTCTGCCCTGTAGATCAGACCAACGTTCGTCCTCCGGATGAATGGCAAGAGCAACATCCCCCATGATGGTTTCTGGACGGGTGGTTGATACCTCCAGATAATCTCCAGGGGAGTCCACCAACTCGTAGCGGATCTTGTAAAGTTTGCCGTTTTGCGGCTTCATGATCACTTCTTCGTCGGAAAGGGCAGTCCGACTAACTGGGCACCAATTGACCATTCGTTTACCTCGGTAGACATAGCCATGGTTGAACAGACGAACAAAGGCTTCGAGCACGGCTTTAGAGTAATCGGCGTCGAGCGTATGAACGGTTCGCTTCCAGTCGCATGAACACCCTAATTTACGGAGTTGTTTAAGGATGATTCCGCCATGCTTATCCCGCCAATTCTTTGCATGTTCAAGGAATGCCTCACGACCGAGGTCATATTTACTTTTCCCTTCCTTGCGTAACTGTTGTTCCACTTTGGTCTGGGTGGCGATCCCCGCGTGGTCGGTACCTGGCAGCCAGAGGACGGAGTATCCCTGTTGGCGTGCACGGCGGGCAAGAATATCCTGAATGGTATTGTTTAGAACATGCCCCATAGTCAATACCCCGGTAACATTAGGGGGCGGGATGACGATCGAATAAGCGGGCTTTTCCGCGTCGGGTTGGCCCTCAAAGGCACCATCTCTTTCCCAGGAATGATAGAGGCGGTCTTCCACCTCTTTTGGTTGATATGCTTTTTCCATAGACTCGATCGAAAGCGGGTTAGCCTATCGGAATCCCCTCGGTTGGCGAGTAAAAGAGCGCGTCCGACCATCCTGAAAAAGCCGAACTCCAGGTTTTCGCATAAGTGGAGTCAAAAGGATTCCGGCGGTAAACCCGCCTAGGTGTGCCGCAATTGCCACTCCACCTGCCTGCCTCATCGATTCGGGGAGAGCGATGATCTGTTCGAATACCCATAATCCCAGGACGAGGTAAGCAGGGAGATAAAGGGTGCCGATAAATAAAAAGAACCAGTAAAATATCCGAATATTAGCACGGGGATATAGCAGAAGGTAGCCTGCAATCACTCCAGATATGGCTCCAGAAGCACCCACCATGGGGATTTCCGATAAAGGATTGATCAGAGACTGGGCCAAGGCGGCAAAAAAACCGCAAAGAATGTAAAAAAGTAAATACCTTATTTTCCCAAGGGCATCTTCCATATTGTCCCCATAAAGATAGAGAAAAAGCATATTCCCGAATATGTGCATCAATCCACCATGACTGAACATGGAGGTAATCACGGTTCCCCATTCCCAAGCAATCATACTTGGGTCGTTTTGCGAGAACTGACCATAAAATGCGGCTGGAATAAACCCAAAGTTTGAGAAATAGGTTTCCTGATCGTTGGGGCTAAGGGGCAGTTGCCAGGCAAAAAAGACCCACAGGTTGGCCATAATTAGTAACCAGTTAACCAGTGGAAAGGAACGGGTTGGGTTGTCATCTCTGTAGGGAAAGAAAATCATAATCTTTTGATTAACCTAGGCTTGTCCTGGTCGATGATCAATCCCGAGCTTGTCTAGATCGATCGTTCTCATTAGCAAGGATAAACGAATGACGGAGCCACATCAAAGACTGGGTATATTTCAGAGCGATTCAGGAATCACCCTGTCTTTTGGACAGAGCACCTATTTTATTTCTTCGGATGAGCCATTTCACAATATTGCGGAAAAAGCCCTGCAAATGAATGACTTTGTACCGTTCTATCTCGAGATTGCCAAGAGGGAAGGGGTGGGCAATGAGTTCCGCGATGCCTTGGAACAAATGATAGCGGATACCCGTCCAGAGGGTTAATTTCTAACCTGCTTAACCAAGCGAGGAAGGGGTTTGAACACCGATTCGTTCTCGGTAGGTAAGTACCTCGCACCCGGCCCAAATGTTCGCGACTGAATCGAATGTATCATCCAATCATCCCCGTCTTCTTCATATAAAATCCTGAGTTTAAATTTTTTTTGGACGGGTCCTTGAAATACCAGAGCATCCAAATTTTTGCCTTTTAATGAGCCTCGTTCAAACGATCCTGTTAAAGGTTCCTGCCAGTAGCCATCCAAAGTAACCACACCTTCGCTGTCTACATGAATATCGACATTTTTAAACCCAATTTTCCCAGAATAATGACCCTCGCTAGGCCCACCACATCCGCAGATAAGAAGCGTGCAAAAAAGAAAGATTGGGGGCGTGAGAAAATTTTTAAACATCAATCACATCATCGGCATCCTTGCGAAAAGAGGATGGTCCACCGGAGAAATGGGCAAAACCGGATGTGCCTGCCCGCTTGGCAAAAGACTGAGTTAGAACCTTGCAAATTCTTTGACGAAAGGCAGGGACTAGAAGCGAAAAACCAAAAATATCAGTGAGTATACCAGGAGTGAGAAGGACAATTCCTCCGACTACAATCAAAGCCCCTTCCACAAGTTGTTGTGTGGGAGGGATTCCCGAGTTCACTTCTCTCTGGATTTTAGACAGAACCGATAACCCTTGCTGCCTAGCAAGGGAAGCTCCCAGAATTCCAGTAAAAACAATCAAGCCAATGGTGGGCATGGCTCCTATACGGGAACCAAGCATGATCAAGAGGTACAATTCGACCATGGGAAGAAAAATAAAAAGCAAAAGCAACCTTCCAAACATTACCTTATTCAATCATATCGAACCGCATTCCACAAGACCATCTGACTATTTTCTTGATTCCTTAATGGAGCGGAAAGTTCGTGACGGACGGTGACTGTTTCGATAGGGTGGGTTCTCTTCTAAAAACCATTCATATTATGCACAAACTAGTACTCCTTCGTCATGGCGAAAGTCAGTGGAATCAGGAAAACCGCTTTACCGGTTGGCACGATGTCGACCTCACAGAAAAAGGGGAGGGCGAAGCCCGCGAATCTGGCCGTTTACTGAAAGAAGCAGGCTTTCATTTCGATGTTGCCTACACTTCCGTTCTCAAACGTGCCATTCGTACCCTTTGGTTTGCTCTAACCGAATTGGACCAGGTATGGATCCCAGTGCATCGTGAATGGAGGCTCAATGAGCGTCACTATGGCGGGTTGCAAGGTCTTAACAAAGCGGAAACCGCGGAGAAGCATGGGGATGATCAAGTGCTTGTGTGGAGGCGCAGTTATGATATCCCACCTCCCGCTATGTCCAAGTTAGACGATGGCTATGCGGGAAAAGACCGCCGCTATGCGAATCTTGCGGAATCTGACATCCCTCTCACCGAATGCCTCAAAGATACGGTTGCCCGCTTTCTTCCGCTTTGGACAGAAACCATTGCCCCCCAAATTAAACAGGGCAAAAGCGTCTTGATCGCGGCTCATGGGAATTCTCTGCGTGCCTTGATCAAATACCTTGATGGCGTCTCGGAAGAGGAGATTATTGGTATGAATGTACCCACCGGTATGCCTCTGGTTTATGAATTGGATGCTGATCTTAAACCCATCACCCGCCAATATCTTGGCGACCCCGAAGCGGTTGCCAAGGCAATGGAAGCGGTGGCCAACCAAGGCAAAGCAAAATAAGCCATCCGGTTTGCATCCTTTCGAATAATCGACCATTCTATAATCATGGATACCCAATCCGACCAACCGCAGAAGCTCAAACGCGAGTACGATGCCAATTTTAAGATCACTCCGGAGTACCGCAAGTCTCTTCCGGATGTTCAAAACTCTGGATGTTCCGATATGCAAGGTGCCAATGTGCCCATTCTCCAAGTTGGCATATCTGGTTTCCGCCTGCCTTTAAGATATGTTGGTCCGGATGGTGAGGACCTCACCTTAGAATCCCGCGTCACCGGAACGGTGAGTTTGGATGCGGATAAAAAGGGTATTAATATGTCCCGCATTATTCGAATTTTTTACGAATACGAAAAAGAGGTCTTTTCGCCAGAAACCTTAGACCGTGTGCTTCGCGATTACAAATATCAACTGGATTCTCGTGAAGCCCGAATTAAGGTCGATTTTTCCTACCCTATGGTCCAAAAAAGTTTACGAAGCGGGCTAGAAGGTTATCAGTACTATAATTGCAGTTTTGAGGGGATCATTGACCGGGCCGACCGGGTCCGTAAAATTATCAATTTCGATTTCATTTATTCTTCGGCATGTCCCTGTGCTTCCGAACTTTCCGAACATGCCCGTCAAACCCGCAACCTCCTTGCCATTCCTCATTCGCAGCGCAGTCTTGCCCGTGTGAGCGTCGAAGTTCATCCCGATCGCGAAGTTTCTATGCTCGAGCTTCGTGATATGTGCGTCCATGGCCTTGGCACAGAGACACAAGTCATGGTCAAGCGCGAGGACGAACAAGCTTTTGCTGAGCTCAATGGGGCCAAGGTGAAATTTGTGGAAGATGCGGCCCGCCTGCTTTACGAACAATTGGTCGAGGAGAGCCGTATTATCGATTTTCGCATTGTATGTTCTCACTTTGAATCTTTGCATTCCCACGATGCGGTGGCGGTTCTTTGTCGGGGGGTGGATGGTGGCTTTCGCGCAGAATACGAGGATTTCTCTAACCTCGTGGTCTAGCATCAACTTTTCCCTTCCGGGTTTCTACCTGACCCTCCGGAGTTTTGAATTCATCCCCTTTTCGTACTGAAATCTGTCGGGATGATTCGGTTTTCGAGCGCATCCGTAATGAATACGATTCTCTTCTCAATCGTGCCGATTGGGTCAACCCGTATTTTTCTCCTTCTTGGTTAAGCTCTTGGTGGAGTCGGCAAAAAAAAGACCGATCGCCATTGGTAATTCTTGCGACTACAGCAGATGGCAAACTTTTAGGATATTGGCCTATGGTGGAAAGACCTGGTTTAATTGGATCTAAAGGTCTGTGGCCCTTTGTTTACGATGAGGCAAATTATCATTTTCCAACCTGCGAAAAACGGGTGGCTCCTCTGCTTGTGGAAGTTCTGCAACAATGCATCGGTTCCTTCCTTTTTGTCTGGTTACCCCAGATTCCGCATGATTTTTGGGTCGCATATATCGCACCCATTTTAAATCAGTCCAATTATCTAAAAATCATCCGTGAGGAACGTACTTCATCCTTAATCCGAATAGTTGAAGGATTGAACTTTGAATCATTTTGGAAGCAAAAGTTAGGAGTGAAGTCGCGTAAGTCTCTAGCGTATGATCAGCGCACTTTAGCGACCCAGGGAAAAGTAATTTATGAAACTGCCTCAACTCATGATGAGGTACGTTCAGGGATGCCCTCATCTTGCGTTGTGGAAGTGGAATCCAGTAAAACTTTAGAAAATGCTGGCTTGTACAGCATTCGGGGAAAACGGGGTTTCTTCTTCGAACTTCTTCCGGAACTTGCCCGGACAGGAGAGGTTCGTGTATCCTTTTTACGAGTCGATGATCATCCGATTGCTTGGCAGTTGGAATTACTGACTCCTGGTCATTGCTACCTTCATCACATTGCCTTCGATCAGGCATGGAGAAAATACTCTCCTGGGAAACAGTTGCTAGTTTCTTGTCTGAAGCGCTGCTGGGAGGAAGGGCGTACTTTCGATTTCTTGCCGGCTTCTTTTGGTTACAAACAAACCTATGCTAATGCATGGGTGCCTGCCCATGAGTTACACTGGATAAGAAAATCGATTCGTGGAAAAATCGCACGAAGGCTCATTGACTGGAATATGAATTGGAGAAAGAAGATGCGCGATCGTTCACCAGGTCTTGTCGCCAGCATTGCAAGAAAAGAGATAACTCAAGCAAATCAGTCTGAATCAGAATAAAGGGTTTTGCCGAATGCTCTCTTTCTTTTATAATTATATATTCTCATGACAAATTTTAACCAAAGCCTTCAAGACTTGCGCGAAAGCTACGATCAAGAACCCCTACGCCGCGGACAACTTAGTGAAAACCCTGTGGTTCAATTTGAGAGATGGATGCAGGAGGCCATAGATACCAAGGTTTACGACCCCAATGCGTGTAGTCTGGCCACCGTGGATGATTTGGGCCATCCCTCTTCACGGGCGGTTTTGTTGAAAGGCTTGGATGCTGGGCGGTTTGTGTTTTACTCGAATTACAACAGCCGTAAGGCCAGACACCTTGCGGGCAATCCAAATGTAAGTATGCACTTTCCATGGTTTTCGATGCAGCGCCAAGTGTCAGTTTTGGGAAAGGTTTCCAAGGTTGAGGATTCCCTGGCGGAGGAGTACTTCCAGTCCCGTCCCTATCTCAGTAGGATTGGGGCATGGGCATCCCACCAAAGTCAGCCCCTTGATAGCCGTGAATCTTTGGAGGAATCTTTTTTAGAAGCCAAGGAAAAGTTTGGAGATAGGCCGCCCCGGCCACCTCACTGGGGTGGATATTACCTACATCCACGCTCAATTGAATTTTGGCAGGGGGGGCCAAACCGTCTGCATGACCGCTTTCTTTATCAACTTATCGACGAAAAATGGACGATCACCCGACTGAACCCGTAACTCCTACGCCTTCCCCCGATAATTTTGAGGGTCAGGATTTAGATAACCTGCTTTCTCTGCGTGGAAAACCTTTTTCCGACTGGAAGGAGGAACGCCTTTATCTCCGCGAAAAATGGGGGATGCAGGGTAGGCAGGTCGAGCCGGGAGAGTCTCCTCAACCTAATAAGGAAATCGAGTCATGAATTGGGAATCAGTAGGCGAGTACGAGGATATTCTTTATCACAAATCAGGCGGAGTTGCCAAAGTTACGATTAATCGTCCACACAAGCGTAATGCCTTTCGGCCCAAGACCGTGAGTGAAATGTATCAGGCCTTTCTGGATGCCCGGGAAGATCCTAAAATTGGAGTAATTTTACTGACTGGTGCTGGTCCTCATACGGATGGTAAGTATGCTTTCTGTTCTGGGGGTGACCAAAGTGTGCGGGGGGAGGCTGGATATGTGGATGACGAGGGCGTACCCCGTCTGAATGTGCTCGATTTACAAAAACTGATCCGTTCCATGCCCAAGGTGGTCATCGCCCTAGTCGCCGGTTACGCGATTGGGGGAGGTCATGTGTTGCATGTCGTTTGCGATTTATCCATTGCCGCAGATAACGCCATATTTGGACAGACAGGTCCGAAGGTGGGTAGTTTTGATGGTGGATTTGGTTCCTCCTACCTTGCTCGTATTGTTGGTCAGAAAAAAGCCAGGGAGATCTGGTTTCTTTGCCGGCAGTATGATGCCAAGGAAGCTCTCGATATGGGACTGGTTAATAAAGTGGTGACAGTTGATGAACTGGAATCAGAAGGCATCCAATGGGCCACGGAAATTCTGGAAAAAAGCCCACTTGCCATTCGCTGTTTAAAATCCGCATTCAATGCCGATTGTGATGGTCAGTCTGGACTACAAGAATTGGCGGGCAATGCCACATTGCTCTATTACCTTTCCGAGGAAGGCACAGAAGGGAAGAAAGCCTTCTTGGAAAAGAGAAAGCCCGAGTTTGATAAATACCCCTGGCTTCCCTGATTCGCTTGCTTATTTACCTTCTTTCCTTGGCGAAATCGACGGCTTTGCCCCGGCAGTTCCGGTTGACCTCACCAAGTTCATAGGCGATTGAACCAGATACAATCGTCCGCTCAATTTGGTGGGAAAACCTCTCTCCGGAAAAAGGAGACCATCCGCACTTGCTCCACAAGATTGAGTCGTCCACCACAGTCTCGATCTTCGGGTTGACCATCACGATATCCGCCCAGTAGCCTTCCCGTAAATATCCTCTTTCCTTTACATCAAAAATACGGGCGGGTGCATGGGATGCCCGTTCAACCATCGTTTCCAGGGAGAAGCAGTTTTTCTTTACCATTTCCAGCATCAATAAGAGAGTATGCTGAATAAGAGGTAGGCCCGATGGTGCCTGAAAATAAGTGCCCTGTTTTTCCTCCCAGGTATGGGGTGCGTGGTCGGTGGCCAACACGGATATCCGACCATCGGCTACTGCTTGTCGGACTGCTGCCCGGTCACTTGCCCGCTTAATTGATGGGTTGCACTTAATCTGCGAACCCAGATTGGCATAGTCCGATTCCTCAAACCACATGTGGTGCACACAGGCCTCTGCTGTGATACGGGGATCACCAGGAGTGAACAAATGCAGTTCCTCCTCCGTGGAAATATGGAGTACATGAAGGCGAGCATTTTCTCTTTTCGCCAATTCTGTGGCGAGAGAGGAAGATTTTAAGCAGGCCTCCCTCGAGCGGATGTTGGGATGTTCTCTAAAAGGTACATTCTCCCCGTATTTTTCTCGGGCAAGCCGCTCGTTTAGGGAAATCGTGGGGGTGTCTTCACAGTGTGTGGCAATGGTGGTAGGGGCATAACGGAAGATTTGTTCCAGCACCGCTTCCTCATCAACCAGCATATTTCCGGTCGAGGAACCCATGAACACTTTGACCCCAGCGATCTTCGTTGTATCGGCAGATTTTATTGACTCAATGTTGTGGTTACTGGCCCCAAGAAAAAAGGCATAATTAGCCACAGATTCCCGTTTGGCAATCGCCCGTTTTTCTTCCAGTCTCTCCATATCCAGCGTAGGAGGCGAGACATTGGGCATCTCAAAAAAAGTAGTCACACCGCCCGCTACCGCCGCTTGGGCTTCTGTGGCAATGCATGCTTTGTGGGTCAATCCCGGTTCGCGAAAGTGCACTTGGTCATCAATCAAACCAGGGATTACCCATTGTCCATCTGCTTCAATCACTCTTGCCTGTGAGGGTGCAGAAATCGATGGGGAGATTCGTTCGATTCTTCCTTTTTGGATCAGGATATCCGATTGTTGTCTTTTACCATCGGAAATTAAACAACCTCCGCGGATGAGTAAATCGCTCATGAATGATACTATTTGGAGTTTCGTTTCAGGAAAGATGGGAAAGTTGGATCACTTCCACTGTCCAGTTCCTGTGATGAGATATTTATAAGAGCATAATTCCTCCAAGCCCATGGGACCACGTGCATGCAAGCGGTCGGTTGATATACCAATCTCTGCCCCCAGTCCAAATTCAAACCCATCCGTGAAGCGGGTACTGGCATTCCAGTAAACCGATGAGGCATCGATCTCCCTTTGGAATTTTTGTGCACGGTTGGCAGAGGGGGAGAGAATGGCCTCGCTGTGTCCGGTCCCAAACCGATTGATGAATGAGATGGCATGATCAAGGGAATCGACTGTTTTAATTGCGATCCGTAAATCAAGAAATTCTTCCGCAAATTCAGCATCCCCCGCAGGCTGGTTGGGGATTGTATCGATTGCCTCGCTTGCCCGTTCATCCGCAAAAATTTGGCATCCCTTATCGTGTAATTTCTTGGCTATGCTAGGCCATAAGGTATTTAGGAGAGAGCTGTGAATGACGAGGTTTTCGATAGCATTACAAACGCCCGGACGCCCGCATTTGGCGGATACAGCGATTTTTTCGGCCATGGCAGGTTGACATTCTTCATCGAGGTAAAGGTTACAGACCCCCTTATAGTGCTTGATCACAGGTATTCGGCTGTTCTCTGCAACAAATCTGATTAAACCTTCTCCACCTCTTGGGATAATACAATGCACATAATCATCTAAAGTGAGCAGGTGGTTTAATGCGTTGCGGTCGGTGGTGGGTATAAGTTGAACGGAGTGTTGGGGTAAATCGGTTCGTTGAAGAGCGAGGGAAATGATTTTGGCAAGTGCCTGATTGGAGTGCAGGGCTTCTTTACCACCTCTTAAAATGGCTGCATTACCAGACTTTAAACACAACCCGGCACAGTCAATGGTCACATTGGGACGAGATTCGTAGATAATGCCAATGACTCCGATTGGGGTGCGTACCTTGCGGATTTGTAAGCCGTTAGGCCTTAGTTTCTCTTCGATTAAACCACCGACAGGATCGGGAAGGTCCACGAGTTGTCGTAAGCCTTGGGCCATGCCATCAATACGCTCATGAGTTAGGCGTAAGCGGTCAATCATGGCTGCGGTTAGACCATTTTCTTCAGCGTTTTTTAAATCTTTGTCGTTTTCTTCGATTAAGATCTTTCTGCTTGATTCTAGCTCTTGTGCTATTCCTTCCAGTGCACTATTTTTCTGTGCAGTTGTGGCGGAACTCATGCCACGCGATGCCTCTTTTGCTTGGCGGGCAATTTGATTGATTAAATCGTTTATATTTTCGCTCATTTGTATTTTGACCTTATCTCATCCCGAATGGCGAGCAAAGAGTATTTCGAAAAATCATTCGTTTTCTTTGGACTTCACTTTACCCTATAGGCCCTCAATTAATTTAAAGGAGAAGGGTTGAGTTCCCTTCAACAAAATGTGAGTACAAGTTTACAATAGTCTTTTGAAATACGGGTTTTCGGCCTTTTTATTTCCTATTTATAAAAAGTTTAAATGACCTGAAATAGTCAAATAATCGGATATCGAGGAGTATAGAATTATGGTCTTACTAGGTGCAGGTACCCTTTTCTATTTGAACAAACGAGTATTTGATGGGTTGCTTCAATTAGGGTGTTCCGAATAGAAAGTACCCTATGCTTCTTCGTATAATTTTTGTCCTTATTTCACTTTGGGGAATAGCCGGTTTAAGTGCCAATGATACGGCTTCGATTGACTTTGCCCGGGAGGTCTTGCCAGTGCTGTCGGATAAATGTTATGCCTGCCATGGCCCGGATACAAAAAAGAAGGATTTGGTTCGTCTCGACCTGGAGGAACTGGCCAAAAAAGACCTGGGTGGTTACCATGCGATTGATCCCAACGATTTGGAAGAGAGCGAGCTGCTGTACCGAATCATTGACGATGAAGACCCCATGCCCCCTGAGGACTTTGGCAAGACCCTGTCTGCTAAGGAGAAGGAACTGATTCGGCAGTGGGTGCTATCCGGTGCTGAGTATGCCCAGCACTGGTCCTTCGTTCCACCGATTAAAGGAGAAGTGAAGCTTTCGGATAACCCGGTGGATCACTACATCGAGCAAGGTTTGAATAGCCAAGGAACGGGTTTTGCCAAGGAGGCGGAGCTGGCCACGCTGGCGAGACGGGCTTCGCTCATCCTCAATGGATTACCTCCAGAACCTGCAGATTTAGATGCATTTTTGAAAGACAACCATGAAGATGCATATGAGCGGTATCTGGATCGTTTGCTTGCCCGCCACGATTATGGCGAACATGTCGCCCGTTACTGGTTGGATGCCGTGCGCTATGGGGATACCCATGGGTTGCATCTCGATAACCGCCGGGGAATTTACCCTTACCGGGACTGGGTGGTGCGTGCTCTCAATCAAAATCAGCCTTTCGATGAATTTATCCAATGGCAACTTGCTGGCGACCTTTTGCCCAACCCAACCG
>JAYQBP010000018.1:0-8339 GCA_038137385.1 Opitutales bacterium
ATGGGAACTATCTTAATATGCCTGCTTTTTTTAAGACAAAACCACAACTAGAGAACCTTGCTTTTGCGTTGGCATGGTTTCAAGAAAAAGGAGTCAGTAAAACCCAATTCTTTGATCATCTGGATGGATATATCCCTCCTAAGTATAGGTTATCTAAAATATCCGTAGTGAATCAGGTTAGTTTTTGGAACGATTCCAAATCGACCAACCTTTCCTCCACCCTAGCTGCAGTGAAGTCTTTGGATAAGAAAATAATCTGGATTGGCGGGGGAAGGAGTAAGGGCCAAAAGTTGGAAGAATTTTCCAGAACTTTATACCCCCATATTCACAAGGCATTCTTAATCGGGGAAACGGCAAATGAACTAAGCGAATTATTGCGTTCAAAAGATGTAGAAGCCGTAGTTTGCCAAAACCTTGAAGAGGCCATTTACCGTGCCTTTAAGCATGCCAACTCCCCCTCAGATATATTATTCAGCCCAGGATTTGCTAGCTTTGATATGTTCAAGGATTATTCCCAACGTGGAAAATCCTTTGAAACTATCGTTTTCGATTTGAAGACAGCTTTGCAAAAGACTACGAAAATAGAAGTAAATTTTTTGTAAGTTAGCCAATAAGAATTATGAAATTAACAAAAGTATTCGGTATTGTTCTCTCACTTCATGTTGGAGTGATTCTACTTGTGATGTTTCAACCAAGTTGTCAGACCACGGGTGGTTCCTCCAAAGTGCAGAAAGATTCTCAAGATGTCTTGCCCGAAGAGAGTTCGGATCAAACCTTTAATCAGGGACTTATAGAGGGAGATGAAACCGAGCCCTCCGTAAGCAATACCTCCGAGTTTTCCGCACCCCAACGCCCCCAACCAGGCGAGCTTACAGTTCCACAAGAGCCTAAGCCATCGGAGGTTACACCCGCAGTGATTGTACCTTCTGAATCTCCCTTAGCTCCGGTAGAGCTAAAGCCCACAAATATTAGCATCTATAATGTGGTCAGGGGGGATACTCTTTGGGGCATTGCCAGAAAAAATGGAGTCTCCTTAGCTGACTTGCTCAATGCCAATCCCAATTTTGATAAAAGTGGACGGCTATCTATCGGGCAGGAGATTATCATTCCAGGGGTTGCAAATGCTTCTTCACAACCCAAAGCTATGAGGATTGATAGCCCAGAAATTTCCCCAACGGATGAGGGGACATACACCATTGAAAAAGGAGATACGCTTTCTAGGATTGCTAGAAAGCACAACATTCGGTTGTCGGAATT
This sequence comes from Opitutales bacterium, assembly GCA_038137385.1. Taxonomy (GTDB): domain Bacteria; phylum Verrucomicrobiota; class Verrucomicrobiia; order Opitutales; family Seribacteraceae; genus Chordibacter. The sequence continues at coordinate 1,258 of JAYQBP010000018.1, forward strand.
GTTGAAAGCGAACAATATGTCCATGTCATCGATCATTCGTCCAGGGCAACGATTATCGATCCCCGGTGGAACCCAGGTTGCGGTTGATCAGGAAGTTGTGCCCACCCGTAACGTTCCTCCTGGTGCGAGTACTCATGTGGTAAAGAAAGGGGAAAACCTTTCACGAATTTCTTCAATCTACGGAATTTCAGTTTCCCAGATCATGGAGTGGAATGGTTTATCAAACCCTAGTTTGATCCGTGCTGGGCAACCGCTGATTGTATCACAAGCAAGTGACTTGGATACCTCTCCTCCTGCTCAACCCATTCAAGTCGAGCAAGTGGAAGATAATTCAGCCGATCCAAGTGGAAGTTTACAGGATTTTTTCAATGATTCGTCGAATGACGATAGACCTATTATAGACGCTCCTTAATAGGTATGTATGGATGTGTGGTGAGAAAGGGAGGTTCGATTGGCAGAGGTTGGTTTTTTAAATAAGACAAGAAATTGGGTGACGGTATATGTCATCGTCGCCTCGATTGGTTTGACCATGATCGGTCTTGTTATGCTTTTTAGTGCAGGTGCGGTTCGTGGTGCACAAGATCTGCTCTTCAAGCAGATGATTTGGGTCGTGATATCTTTTTTGTCTGGGTGGTATTTCTCGGTCGTGAATTTAGAATGGTTGAGAAATCGGGCTTTTGTCATTTATGCAATCTGTATCATTGGTCTTATTTTAACTCTTATCCCTGGTATTGGAGTTAAGGTAAACGGTGCACAGAGATGGATTGGGTTAGGACCGCTAAGAATCCAACCTTCCGAATTTGCCAAGATTGGAATAGTGATCATGATGGCGAGGTATTTTGCCGATCAACAACGGGAGGTAGGCTCTTTTTTGAAGGGTTTTGTCTATCCATCTCTCATTATAGGGATTTCATGCACTTTGATTATATTGCAACCTGATTTTGGCACTTGTTTTTTATGTGGATCGGTAGGTGCACTTCTTATGTTTCAGGCAGGAGTTGGGTTGAGGTGGTTACTTCCAGTAGCCGGTCTTGCAGTATCTGTTTTTTCAATTTTGGTTTATTTCGACCCGGTGCGGATCAGGCGGGTTACTTCCTTTCTGGATGTAGAGGCAAATGCCAATGATAGTGCTTATCAATTATGGCAAGGAATGCTCGCATTTGGAGTAGGGGGGCTTGAGGGTGTCGGGTTAGGCATGGGGCGACAGCAAATGTATTTTTTACCTGAAGCCCATACAGACTTTATTTTTCCAGTAATTGGGGAAGAACTCGGGATCTTGGCAACCCTTGGCATTCTTTTAGCGTTCATGGTTTTCTTTTTTTCCGTTTGTCTCAAAATTCGGCTGGTCTCGAGAATGAACGAGTATCTCCTTGCCATGGGAGCCCTCCTTTTTGTTGTACTGCAGGCCATTATAAACATGGGGGTTGTGACCGGTTGCTTACCGACGAAAGGAATGTCTCTCCCCTTTATAAGCTATGGCGGATCTAACTTGGTCGTAACCTTTATTTTTGTAGGTTTGGTCATCAATGTAATGAGAAGGATGGATCATCCATCTCCCATTCAAGCACGCGAGTTATGAGGAATATAGTTATTGCATGCGGTGGGACAGGTGGTCATTTAACACCAGGAATTGCTTTGGCACAGAGCCTAGAGGAACAAGGTTGTAGCACTTGGCTTTTAATTAGCCACAAGCAGGTGGATTCAAGGCTATCAGCCAAATATCCAGAGTTAAGTTTTGTGCCCATGTCTGGGGCACCGCTCATAAAAACCCCTGTAGGCCTTTTTAAATTTTTTAAGGGTTTTATCATTTCGTTTATTAGATCCCATACTTTTTTTAAAAAGATAGATGCAGATGCATTAATTGGGTTTGGAGGCTATTCTTCCTTTGGTCCAGCCCTGGGTGCCTTTACTTGCAGGATTCCTTTTTTTGTCCATGAGGCAAATCGGGTAGTGGGCAAGGCAGTGCGTTTTTTATCGAAAAGAGCTGCTCGGGTCTATTTGCCCTATGGCGTCATGCTGCCGGGGGTTTCATCCGAAAAAGTATTCCCTTTGGGATATCCTCTCCGATCCGATTTTCGAAGAATTCCAATGGAAAGAGCCCGAAAGTGCCTGGGTATTTCGATGAAAGAAAAATTGCTCCTTGTATTAGGTGGCAGCCAAGGTGCCCAATCTTTAAATAATTGGGTGAAAGACAATCTTGGTGAATTGGCTGAAGATGGAATCTCCGTCTATTGTTTAACCGGAATGAGAGAGCAGAATTCTGGTACGGTTCAGTTAAAGGGAATCGGTGGAGAAATCATCACCAGTAGATTTGTTGCCTTTAGTGATCAAATCCATGTCTTGATGTCAGCGGCTAATTTGATCATTTCACGGGCTGGGGCTGGTTCGATTGCGGAAATTACCAGATGTCGTGTTCCATCAATTTTGATTCCCTATCCCTATGCTGCCGATCAGCATCAACTTGCCAACGCTAGTTACCTTGAATCCAAGGGTGGCGGTGTGGTTTGTCTTGAAGAAAATATAAATAAAAAACTTCTGTCTGAAGTAAGAGAGGTCATGTTTAATGAAGAATTTCGGGCCATTTTGAGACGCAATCTATATTCGATTGACCAGGAAGATAGCGCACAAAAATTAGGCAAGGAAATTCTGCAATATCTCCAACTAAAAGAGAATTTTTCAGTCTCGTCTGAACTTCTAGAAGGGGCAAGGATATGAGAAGACCTCGACGGGTATTACTACTAGGTGCTGGAGGCATGGGAATGTCTCCTCTTGCTCTTTATCTTAAGGGTGCGGGTGTTTGGGTGGAGGCGTTTGACGATTGTTTTATTGAGCCGAACCGAAGCTATCTCTTGGATCGGGGAATCAAGATTTTGGATGAATTAAATCCAATCAAATCGCCTGACTGTGTTATTTACTCCTCGGCTATCAACCTGGAAGACCCCCGACTTACCAGTTTGAAAGGCTTGAATGTGCCGATGTACAGACGGGGTGATTTTTTGGCGGAATTATTTGCCCGTCATAAGGTGATTGCAGTGGTTGGAAGTCACGGCAAAACAAGTGTTTCCGGCAGATTAGCCTGGGCTCTGAATCAATCCGGTTTTGCCACATCGCACTTGGTGGGTGCCCAATTCAAAGATTTTGCCTTGCCCTCCGGTTTTTATTCCAAATCTAGATGGGTGGTTATCGAGGTGGATGAAAGCGATGGTTCAATCGAATCTTTTACTCCATGGATGACAATATGTTTGAATTGCGACTGGGACCATGTCGACCAATATGAGAACAGTTCGAGTTTTGCGGGGGCGTTAAGAAGACTTTTCGAAAGAACAAAAAAATCCATCATCTGTAGCGATTCGACTTCTCTGAAAAAGATTGTTTCGGGCATGGAGGGAAAGACGATTTCCCTGTTCAAGGGAGTCAAAAAACCGGCCGATTTTTTGCAAGCTAACCAACGGGCGGTAATGGAAACTGGAAAAGTGCTCGGTTGTAACTTTTCTAAAATTAATTTCAGTGAATTTCCTGGAATCGAAAGAAGGCAAAATACCCTTTATCATTCAGAAAATAGAGAAGTCTTTGAAGATTATGCCCATCACCCAACCGAAATTGCCAGTTTGCTTCAGTATCGAAATGAGTTGCTGCCCAGTCATTTGCTTAAGGTAATTTTTCAGCCACACCGATACTCCAGAACGAAGGCTTTGGCTTCTGAGTTTGCCGAAGAGCTCTCTTCGGCGGATGAATTGCACCTGCTTCCAACCTATGGGGCCTTCGAAAAGTTCGATAAGTTGGGTGCGGTCGAAGCACTAAGCGGCTATTTGCCTCCGCGACTTCGTGATTCTGCAAAGGTGTTTTCTAATTTTCATGACCTTAAAATTGCCTTGGGAAAGCAATCTTCGAGTCATAAAGATCAAATTATCTTTCTAGGTGCTGGAGACTTACACAAGTGGGCTCATGCGTTTTCTTCCTGGGAGCATTGTGGAGGAAATAAGCAGGACGCCTTTGGGCATTTTGTAAATAAACGCATTTCTCCGCAGACAAAATTGCTGCCAGATATGCCCCTTGGTTCTATGACGACCATGGGAGTGGGAGGTTCAACTAAATGGTATGCCGAACCCGCCAATACAAACGATCTAAGAACCTTGGTTGAAGCTTGCGATCTTTTTGAAATACAGCGTGCCATGCTCGGGCGAGGATCCAATTTAATTGTTCCTGATCAAGGTTTTGGGGGATTGGTGATTCGTCTTCGGGGCGAGAGTTGGAAGAAAGTCGAATTACACTCAGACGGAACGCTCACTGTCGGGGCCGGAGCTAGACTTAAGGAAATATGTAAATTTGCATGCACCAAAAACCTTAGCGGATTCGAGTTTCTTGAAGGTATACCTGGTACTCTAGGTGGAGCACTTAGGATGAATGCAGGGGCCATGGGTTGGGAAATTTTTGACTTGGTGGATTGGGTTAGCTTTTTGATGCCTGATGGTAAAATTAAACAGATTGAGGGAAGTGAACTGGAGGTAGGCTATCGATTTTGTAAAGAGGCTTACAATGGGGTTGCTCTTAGGGCGAAATTAAAACCTGAGGGGCGAGCTCAACATTTAGAGATACGAAAAGTGATCGAAAAAATGTCCCGTAAGAGAAGGAAGAGTCAACCAAAGCAAGCCAGTTCCGGATGCGTTTTTAGAAACCCGGATTCCCTACCTGCAGGTCTGTTGATTGAGCAGGCAGGATTGAAGGGAGAAAAAATTGGAGGGGCAGGGATTTCAGAAGTACATGCGAATTTTATCGTTAATCATGGTGATGCTACATCCGAGGAAGTTGTTGAGCTTATCCAAAAAGTAAAAAAGAGAGTTAAGGATGCCCATGGGGTAATTCTTGAGCCGGAAGTCAACTTACTGGGGCACTCTTGGAAGGAGTACCTGTCTTAAATTAATCAAACTTATGAATGGAATACCCAGGATTGTCATTTTAGCTGGAGGAATTGGCCCAGAGCGGGAAGTTTCTCTTCAGTCAGGAAGTGCATTATTAGAGGCCCTGTCTCTCAATTTTGATACTCAGTTGTTCGATTTAAAGAGTCGAGAACTGCCCTCCGAACTCAATCCCAAGAGGGATGTAGTTTTACCGATTATTCATGGTCTTTTTGGCGAAGATGGAGAACTTCAGACTCTCTTGGATCAAGCGGGTTTTGAGTATTGTGGGAGCGGTGTGGAGTCCAGCAAACTTTGCATCGATAAAGCTCGGGCTAAAGATCGGGTATCGGGGGTGGGTGTGAGGGTTCCTCGGGGAATTGAGTTTAATGACCCCCAGGCTTTGAACTTAGATGAAGTGATTGCCCAATTAGGATTGGAGCTAATCATCAAACCCATGGATCAAGGGAGCAGTGTCTCCTTGTACCTTATTTCAGGAGAAGATGATCTTAGACAGACTGTACAAAGATTGAACCCTAATAACTGGTTAGTCGAAGAACGGATTTTTGGGCGTGAGGTTACGATCGGAGTTTTGGACAGAGATACATTGGGAATTGTTGAGGTAATTCCTTGCGGTGGGGTGTATGATTATCAAAGAAAGTACACTCCTGGTTCAACCGAGTATCGATTTCCAGCGGTTATTGATCAAGAAACCGAAATGGAGATCAAAGAGTTTGCGATGAATGCATATCAGAGTTGTGAATGCAGGGATTTTGCAAGGATTGATTTTATTATTTGTGATGATGGACATGCTCATTTTTTAGAAATTAATACTTTACCTGGATTAACGGCTACAAGCCTACTTCCCAAGAGTGCCAGTTCTTCTGGATATAATTTTAATCAGTTGACTAAAAAATTAGTCCAACCCGCTATCGATAGATTTTTGAAGGTCTCTCTTGATCAGCAACCTCCTCACGCAGCCTAATTTATGACTAAAAGAAAAAAGAATGATCTCTCGATGCCTGTAAGCTGGCGTAGTCTTAAGCCTAGTTCATCTTCTAAATCCAGTTCAAGCATCGCAGCACGCAAGAAATTACTCATCTTGAGCCGATTTTTTTTAGTTTTAAGCTCGGTCGTTGTCTTGGCTTTTTTAATTCACTATCAGTTTAACCAATCCTTTCCCTCCAAGTTGTACCAAAGGGATTTTGCAGGGATTGCTTCCCCTGTAGACCGGGTTCTTTTTCGTTCTGATGGGGCGTTGAGTCAAAAGTGGTTTTTAAATTGGATCGGTCCATTGAGAGGGCTCTCACTTGCGGAAATTGATCTAAAGAAACTTCATCAGTCCTTACTTGATGAGGATCAAATCTTGTCCGCTACTATAGAAAGAAAATTTCCTTCGACCTTGAAAGTATTGATCAAGGAACGGGACCCTCTATTGGTTCTAAGGTTGGGTCGCGAAGAGGGTGGTTTTCAAGATTGGTTAGTCTCCTCAGATGGATCTCTTTATCAAGGAACAGGTTATTCACCATCCACTTTAAAACATCTTCCCTCCCTTCAGGTTTCCCCTTCTTTGATTCAAAAGAAAAGTAATCAGGATGGATACGAGAGGTTAATGGATATGCCTTCTGTTTCTCCTCTCTTGGAGTTGGCCAGGATAGAATATCCTGAGATTTACCGGGATTGGCGAGTGGTTTCTTACAATCGTCCAACGGAAAAGGACCCTGGTGCTAATATTACCATTAAGTCAAAAAGAGTTGGGAGTATTCGTTTCAATCCGTCCGATTATGCCACGCAACTTAAAAGGCTCCGCTATATGCTCGAGGAACCTAGGTTCACCAAAGCTCCCTTCATTCATTCGATTGACCTATCTCATGGTCGATCAGTTTTTGCTAAGATCTAAAAAATGCTAAAATCTCAATTCATAAAGTTATGAGTAAAATAATTGGTGCGGTGGAAATCGGAACTTCTTTTTCGAAAGCCTTAATCGGTGAGGTTTTAGAAGACAATACCCTCAACATTGTGGGTAAATCTCAGCGTAAAAATGAGGGGATGCGAAAAGGTGAAATTGTTGATTTTAGAAAGACTGCATCCAGTATGCATGCTGCGTTGGAAGAAGCGGAAAAAATGTCTGGTACAACCGTTGATTCGATTTACTTGGCCCAGACGGGATCTCATCTTAAAGGTACT
>JAYQBP010000018.1:8349-21617 GCA_038137385.1 Opitutales bacterium
ACTTGGCCCAATCTGGTGCTCATCTGCGTGGCTCTTTTTTAAGAGGTAGTGCCAATGTCGCATCCCCCGATGGAAAAGTTTCCCTGGCAGATCTTCAGCGTGCGGCGGAGGAAGCCAAAAGGAAACAACCCACATCTGGCAGGTCTTATGTGCAACATATGCGTCTACCTATTTTATTAGATGGTCGTCCAGTAGAAGATCCCGTGGGGATGATTGGTCAAAGAGTCGAACTCGCTTATTGGTCAATCGAGGGCGATGAAACAGCGATCCGCATGAATCTCGATCTGGCTTATCAGTATGGTCTGGATGTGGATGACTTAATCCTCTCTTCGATTGCATCAACCACCTTGGTCGCAGGGCCTGATTTACGAAGGGCAGGAGTGCTAGTGGTGGATATGGGTGCAGGGGTTACCGACTTGGCTTTATATCGTGGTGGGAACATTGCATTCACCGGGGTGATTCCAGTGGGAGGGGATCATCTGTCTGGTGATTTAGCTATGGGATTAAGAGTCTTGGAACCTTACGCAGAGGAACTGAAGCTAGAATATGGGAAAGCCCAAGCAGATTCAACCGACGCAGAACAAGACCTTTGGATTATTGGTAATAAAACGATCGGAGACCGAACGATTCCACGCAAAGCCATTGCGGATATTATTCATGTACGAACCGTAGAATTATTTGAGATTATAAGCAAAGAGTTGGGAGACTTGCTAGATCCAAGGGAGCTCGGAGCCGGAGTTATTCTCACTGGAGGTTCATCCCGTCTGCCTGGAATCGAGTCGTTAGCATCCAAAGTATTGGGTGTTCCAGCCACGAAAGGTACATTTCCCACAGGTTTGGGGCAAGAATTAGCCCAACCGGAAAATTCGTCGGTTCTCGGTTTGCTTCATTATGGGTTGGAGGATCGGAGTTTGCCTGGTGAATCTCGCTCGAATCAAACGAGCGGACTTTTTAAAAAAATTGGTGGTTTTCTAGGTATATAAAATCCCCAGCGTGCAAGTTTAATCCATACATATTACCATGAGCCAAGATACATTATTTGAAGAAGAAAACCTTCGGGTTCCCGCCGAAAATACTTATGGGATCCGAGCAAAAGTAATTGGTCTAGGAGGAGCAGGCATCTCGTTGATTGATGGTCTGAGGTTCGATAACTTTGATTCTGTCGATAACCTTGCCGTGGATGTGGATATGAAGGCGATTTCGGAATCCCTGGCATCCCAAAAACTCATCTTTAGTAAAAGGCATACCCGGGGCATGGGCACCGGTGGAGATGTTGCCTTAGGTAAAAGATTGGCTGAAGAAGAAAAAGATAAGCTCCGCAAAGAATTTGAGGGAGTTGATGTTATTTTCCTGTTGGCTGGGCTTGGGGGTGGTGTTGGAGGTGGGGGTGCACCTGTAGTCGCTCGGCTAGCCCGGGAGCAAGGTGCCTTAATTTTTGCCTTTACTCCTTTGCCTTTTAGTTGGGAAAAATCACGACACGCCCAGGCTGAGAAGTGCATGTCGGAACTTCGAAACTACGCAAATGCAGTGGTTCCACTGCCCAACGATTCTTTGTTACAAATGGGAGGCGAGGAGGCAACCGCTCTAGAATGTTTTGCTGAAGCCAGCCGCAATGTCAGCCGTGGCATAAGTGCGATTTGTAACCTAATCTACAAGAGAGGAATGATAGATGTCGATTTTTCCTACCTCCGCAAAGTTTTTGCTGGAAGAGGAGGACGAACACTTTTTGGATATGGAAAAGGAAAAGGGCAAGATGGTTTGAGAGAGTCCTTGCGTGACTTAATGGTTTGTCCGATGCTGCATATGCCAGATGTTTCTAAGGCTGCAGATGTTTTGCTCATCTTTATTCAGGGAGGAACCTCTCTTAGTATGTCCGGTTTACAAACCGTTTCAAAAGAAATTCGTGATAGTTTTAAAGCAGGAGAAGAAGTTGTTTTTGGGGCCCATGTGGATGAAAACCTTGGAGATGAAGTGAAGATAACCGTCTTGGGGGTCACTGCTTTGGAACCAGCGATCCAAAAGGCTGATGTGGCTCCGGCTTCTCAGGAAGTAATCGAATTTACTTCTCCCGCCAAGCAGTCTCATCGTTCGAAGTTGGAAATCTTTGAAGATAAAAAACTTCCTTCTACAAACAAACTGAATAGAACAAACAAAAAAAAGGATCTTACGAACTTAGAGCAGAACACATTCTCCTTTATGGAAGAAAAAAACCAAAGGGGCATTTTTGATGATCTCCCGAATAAAAACATGTACGAGGGCGAAGATCTTGATGTGCCAGCATATTTAAGAAGAGGTGTAAAAATTGTAATTTAGAGAGATAAATCAATTTATATATTTTATTATTCTAAGATTTTGATTGTTTGACCTGTCCTTGAAAATACCTTTGATCATGGAATATGAGGTTATACCTGCTTGCTAGTTTTGTATCTTTTTGTGTGTTAAATACGGCTGTGGGCAAGTTGGCACATCTGTTGATCACATCCATTGGGGATGGAGTGGTTGAAATAGGAGAAGCCACCTCGATCAACCCGATTGCCAAATCGCAATTTTTACCGTCGAATAAAAAGTTATCAGTTCGTCCCCAAAGTGGCATCGAAACCCTCGCCTCAGGTTTTCAATTTCGCTTCGGCTCATCCACCACCTTTTTATTGGAAAATAAGGCTATCGAACTTTTTTCAGGTTCACTCTTTCTTCGTTCTAGAAATTTTAATAACAGTCTTGTGGTGCGTGGTCCTGAGGTTCTCGTTAGAATTTCCGGTGCGGGCTCATGTTTAATTGATGTCGAGCCAAATGGTGGATTCAAAATGGTTGGATTACTGGGTAAAATTCGTTTGCTCTATTCTGAGAGGGATTCCGTTTCTCTTCTCCCTGGCGAATTGTTATTTACCGATCTAAAATCTAAGAACTTTAGTGATAAAGTAATGGTTGACCTTTCCAACCTCTCTGAAACCTCGTTCTTAGTTTCAGGTTTTTCGAATAGTAAAAGTTTTCAAGAATCTTTGGGCAGCGTGGCTAAATCGCAGCAATTACTCATAGGCAAATCATTCGATGCAACCGTTGGCCATGCCCAAGGAGGGGAGAAATTTGAAATTTTGCAGGGAAATCAAGATAAGATGAGCGGAAAAAACCTTGGATCCAGTAGCTTACACAAAAATTATCAGCCATCGAAGGGGTCTCCCTTGAGCGAATTGCTCGGTCGCGATCCGATCCACTTTGCCAAAGAAAATTCGTCTGACATCCCCACATCTGCGGATTTGGAAACAAACACTAATCCAAATACAACCCGACCCTTTCCCAGTCGTTTGCTTCGCGGGAATTGATTTAAACACGAACCTACTATGAATACTCCTATCCTTTTTCCCGTACTTGCTTCATCAGGAGACAGCGGTTACCTGTATGGCCTTTTCTTTCTCATAGTTGCTTTGATCATTGGTGCTGCCACCAGACATTTCCTCCAACGCATCCCTCTGCCCTTTACTGTCCTTCTTCTACTTATTGGGTTAGGAATGGGGGCACTCAATCGTGCCTATGGTCCTCATGGCGGTCATTCTCACGGGGTTGAACATGCAACGGAACATACTCCTGGTCTGTGGGATAAATTGGTGGATACCCTGAGTGGAGCCATCTCCTGGGGTGGGAACCTAGATGGTCACCTTATTTTATATGTTTTTCTACCAATTCTTATTTTTGAGGCTGGGTTTGCCCTGGATGTTCACACTTTTAAAAAATCCTTTCTCAATGCTTTTTATCTAGCTGGTCCCGGCATCATCACCGCAACCGTAATGACTGGGCTCACTTTTATGGGATTGATTATGGCTTTTGGGGGCGCGGGAGGAGCACTCGAGGACTGGAATGTCGATTCCGGTGCTTTTATTGTGTTGGCATCGATGCTTTTTGGTGCAGTCGTGAGTGCTACCGACCCAGTTGCGGTGGTTGCCTTGCTCAAGGAATTAGGAGCGAGCAAAAAACTGGGTACCTTAATTGAAGGTGAATCCTTGTTGAATGACGGGACAGCGATTGTCGCATTTGTTTTATTGATCGGAGTGGTTACAGGTGCGGAGCAATTTCTAGGAACGGGTAGTTTCATTGGCAGTGCTGCAATAGGATTTGGCAAGATTGGTGCGGCTGGAGGCTTAGTCGGTGTATTGATTGGTCTAATTGGCATCCTTTGGGTTCGGAAAGTGTTTAATGATCCACTGATTGAAATCACGGTTGTTCTAGTAACTGCTTATGCGGTGTTCTTTGTCTGTGAACATTTCTTCCATGTTTCAGGAGTTTTAGGGTTGGTCGCACTGGGCATTTTGATGGCTGGAGTCGGACGTACACGAATTAGCCCAGAAGTGGAGCATTTCATGCATGAATTTTGGGAATTCACTGCCTTTGCTGCGAATGTAATTATTTTCATCGTTGTTGGTGTAGTCATTGCTCAAAAAGCCCAGCCCACAGGAATGGACTTTCTCATTCTATTTCTGGTCTACATTGCCATTCATGTGGTTCGTGCAATCAATATGGGGATGTTTTATCCGCTGATGAAGAAAGCTGGGTACGGACTCCCTGGAAAGGACGCAGTTGTGGTTTGGTGGGGGGCTTTGCGTGGTGCGATTGGTTTGGCTTTAGCCTTGGTTGTGTACACCGAGAATTTAAGGTATGAGTTCGATATTTCAGAGGGTGGAAGTGGGTATTCTCAAAAAACCACATCGGTATTCGTGGTGGATGCAGAGGAGGCAAGCTCTTACTCTTCGAGTCCGAATCCCAACCTTAACCTATATGGAATGGCGGCTAATAGCTTCGCCCAAGCTAAAATTTCAAATGGAAGAATCGTCGAGATTGCACAATCCACTGAGACGGCTGAACAAACTCTAGGTAAGAAAAACTCCCGAGAAGCGTCAGAGTTGCGTGAACAACTCGCTTCTGGCGATAAAAAAGTACTCATCATTGGCGAGGGTAGTGGAGCAATTGTTCAGGCCTCTCTTGTTGGTATTTCAGCCAGGGTCAGAGATCAGTTCCTTTTCTTGATTTCTGGTATTGTATTGCTCACTTTGCTTGTGAATGCGACTACCATCAAGACGCTGGTTAATAAACTCGGACTCACTGAGTTGCCCGCTGTCAAAAAGCTGATGTTTTCCAATGCGACGGGAAATATTTCAAATGTTTGCGAGCAAGAAATGGACTTACTTAAGGATGATCGCTTTCTCAGTGGTGCTAACTGGGGGCTTGTTCGTAATTATCTTCCTGACCCAGTAACCTATCCCCTCACGGCAAGTGAACTCGAATCAATGGATACCCTTGCAGAAGCCAGAAGAAGGCTTCTCGAAAAAGAAAGAAGTAGTTACTGGGCACAGTTTCGCTCCGGTTTGTTATCTGCCCGTGCCGTTGCCCTGTTGGACAACAATCTTAGTGAGTTCCTCGACTTCCAAGGTAAGGTTTCCATGACAGAACGAACCTACTTGGATGACATCTGTACAGTCAGTAAATTGAGTGAAGCCCTCAAAGAAGTTCCTTTTTTAAAAAGGTATTTTTCCGATAGAATCACCGTAGGGTACGATGCATCAAAGGCATTTGTGATCGCTCAACAAGCTATGGCCAAGATGGTCGACTCTTTGGTTAAGGAACTGGATGATTCAGGAGATGAAGAAAAGCAACAAAAGACCTCCCGTTTATTGAAAGATGAGATTCGTCAAAATCGCCTTCGAGGTCTTCAGTATATCCGCAACATGCATGAAAATTACCCAGAGGTCACCGTGGGGATTGAAACCAAAGATGCCATTCGTTCGGTATTGAACCACGAGCGTAATACGATCAAGAAAATGCGTGGAGAAGGCATGTTGGAAGCGGATGAAGCGACGCGTATGATTACTGCGGTGGAAGAAAGGATGAAAAATGTGATGGAGAGTCCTCTTGAACTGAGGCTTCCTGAGCCCGAAGAGGTTCTTCGGGAAGTTACTTGGTTGAAAGGGATGAGTGATCAGGTGATCGGAAAGATTCTTAACGCTTCGGAATCCCGAGTGTACAACTCCGGCGACTCCCTTATGAAGCAGGGAGATTCCGGGGATGGACTGATCGTGATCACACGTGGAAGTGTCAAGGTTTCGATTGGAGATGTGGTCGTTGATATTATGGGCCGAGGAGCTGTGATTGGTGAGATGGCGGTCCTAGCCGGTGTGCCGAGAACGGCTACTGTGATCGCTGACTCAACGGTTAATGCACTTTGGCTAACCACCGATTCGATGCAAACAATCATGGGTGAATCTCCCGAGCTGGCAGGAAGCCTTTGGAAAACTGCAGCGATGAGATTTGCCGAGAACCTTCTTGGTGCCAAGGCTCCATATAATGGATGGAGTCAAATACAATTACGCCGATGGCTCAATGATGGTGAAGTGATGGCTCCTGCTGACGGAGAATCCACCAACCTTTATGGTAAAGTGGCTGTATTGATTTCCGGACAAGCGATTGCCCCTGGTTCAGCTCAACCTATCGTTGCACCGGCCAGCCTGGATCTTGCTGAAGCTAGCTTTAATGGAAGTGCCAAGGTTTTCGTCCGTAACGCTTAAGGTTTAAAGACTAATTTTAATGGCGGAGAGGGCGGGATTCGAACCCGCGGTACCTTGCGGTACACAGCATTTCCAATGCTGCACAATCGGCCACTCTGTCACCTCTCCGTGGCTAAAATAGTTTGGAATTTATGAACGATGAATGCTTTTCAGTCAATGTTCAAAAGAACCCTGACCCACTCGATTCGTTATCGAGAGGCTGAATTTAAGAAGATCGGTTTTTCTGGTTTGCTTGTTTAGATATTTCATCTAAAAAGATGGGATGTATTCCAACGAAGTCGGTTACAACAGCAAGATTGAAGGCGAGGTCATCGTAACCCGTGCAGATGCTGTTGTTAATTGGATTCGTAAGCACTCAGTTTGGCCCATGCCTATGGGGCTTGCGTGCTGTGCGATTGAATTGATGGCATCTGCTGCATCCCGTTATGATATTTCACGGTTTGGGATGGAGGTTATGCGTTTTTCACCTCGACAATCCGATTGCATGATCGTCGCTGGAACCGTTACCTACAAGATGGCAGAAGTGGTTCGCAGGATTTATGACCAGATGGGAGATCCCAAATGGGTGGTTGCCATGGGGGCCTGTGCTTCCACTGGGGGAATGTATCGATCATACGCCGTAATGCAAGGTGTTGATAATGTCGTGCCTGTAGATGTCTATGTGAGTGGATGTCCGCCGCGTCCTGAGGCCCTCTTGGATGCAATGATGAAATTACAGGACAAAATCGGGAATGAACCGGCGGTAAAAAACCTGTCCAAAGAGCCCGTTACCTCCGTCGCATCTTAAGCAATGATTGACGAGGATTTCGTCAGCTTACTCTTAAAGGGTCGGGAATACCTATCCGTTCTTCATCAAGAAGATTGCCTGACATTGCAATCGGATCCAGCACACATCATTGATTTATGCACTCATTTGCGGGATGAGCAAACCTTTGATCTTCTTGCTGACCTGACTGCAATCGACCAAGGAGAGGATGCCTCAACCCGTTTTATCTTAGTGGTTCATCTTTATTCTTTGATTCATAAATCCTACCTTCGTATACATGTGAACTGTCTGGATAATTTAAATCCTGAAGTTCCTTCCTTAAGTGGTGTTTTTCCTGCGGCCAACTGGCACGAGAGAGAAACCTTTGATATGTTTGGAATTTCCTTTACTGAACATCCAAATCTCAAGAGAATTTTAATGTGGGACGAATATCCTTATTATCCTTTGCGCAAGGAGTTTCCACTCGCTGGGATTGAAGTGCCCTTACCCGCTGCCGATGTATCAGAGGTAACGGGTGCGAATGTGGATCCGGCTCCTATGATGGGAGGACCTTTCGTCTCATCCAGCAACGGTCGGTTGAGTGAGGCCGAGCCCCGGGGGAAAGATGAAAGCTGGACGGAGGATACGGAGAAACTTCTATGAGTAAAACGGTTAAAGAAGTTCAAATTGGAGATGTTGGTGCACAAGCTGCATCCCGCATGGATGGTGATCGTATGGCATTGAATGTAGGGCCATCTCATCCCACGACTCATGGAGTTCTTCGATTAATTATGGAACTTGATGGTGATCTTATTACCCGTTGTGAACCGGTTCTGGTATACTTGCACCGTGGGGATGAGAAGATCGCTGAGAATATGACCTACAATCAGTTTGTTCCTTACACGGATCGACTTGATTATTTGGCACCCCTGGCCAACAATGTGGCTTATGCGATAACGGTGGAGAAATTGGCTGGGATTGAACTTCCAGAAAGGTGTGAAGCGATTAGGGTCTTGGTTTGCGAGATGGCTCGAATTTCAAGCCATCTTCTTGGTATGGGGGTTTTCGGGATGGATGCAGGTGCATGGACTCCATTCATGTATACTTTTACCGAACGCGAAAAGCTCTACTCTCTTTTTGAGGAGCTTACGGGTGCACGTTTTACCACCAGTTACACCCGGATTGGTGGGGTGGCGCGAGATCTTCCTGAAGGATGGCTGAGTAAAGTCGAAAAATTTGTTGATGAATTACCCCAAGCGATCGATGAAGTTGAAAAGTTACTTACCCGTAATCGAATTTTCCTAGATAGAACAGAAGGAATAGGAACTATTTCTAAGGAGGATGCAATTGCTTTCGGAATTACAGGTCCTAATTTACGTGCCAGTGGAGTGGATTTGGATTTAAGAAAAGACAGACCTTACAGTGGTTATGAAAAGTACGAGTTTGATGTTCCTATTGGAACCCGCGGGGACTGTTATGACCGTTATCTAGTAAGGATCTAAGAAGTTAGACAGAGTATCCTAATTATTAAGCAAGTAATTGCATCGATGCCTGGGGGTCTTTGGTATGCTGAAGATGCCAAAAAAATCTTTGCTCCTCCCAAGGAACAGATCATGACTAACATGGAAGAGTTAATCCAAAACTTTATGATTGTAACTGAGGGACCTCAGATTCCACCAGGTGAAGTATATTTTGAGGCAGAAAACCCGAAAGGTGCTTTAGGTTTTTATTTGGTTTCAAAAGGGGGTGGGGTTCCTTATCGTCTCAAAATTCGAGCTCCCAGTTTTTGCAACTTGAGTATCCTAGAGAAGTTGGTCCCCGGGCATATGCTCAGTGACATTACCGTCATTTTGGGTAGTCTTGATTTTGTTATGGGAGAGTGTGATCGCTAATATGGATAATCAATTGGAACTATCAGAGTTAACTTTATCTAAGATAGATGAAGTTATCCCCAAGTACCCTGAAAAAAGAAGTGCTGCTTTGATGGTGATTCATCTCGTTCAGGACGAACTGGGCTCAGTGAATGACACCGCCTGCGAGTGGATAGCCGATCGGCTTGGTTTGCAACCCATCAATATTAAAGAGCTTGTGACATTCTATCCGATGCTCGTTCAGAAACCATGGGGGCGTAAACACATTCGAGTTTGCCGTACCCTTCCCTGTGCATTGAGGGGGTCCTATGCTACCTGCAAAACATTTGAGAAAAAATTTGGAGTCAAAGAAGGGCATGTTCGAGAAGATGGTGAGTATTCTTTGGAATTTATGGAGTGTTTAGCCGATTGCGGTCAGGGACCTGTCGTGATTGTGGACGAAAAAACCTACGAAAACATTGAGGGTGAAAGGGCAGAAAAGTTTGCTCAACTTCTTACCGATGGAAAACTCGATGATTCAGAAGAATTTACAAGTTACGAAGACTCCCTGATTAAATTACCTGAATCCTAATCTTGTTGAATAATATGAGTAATTTGCCCAAAGAACGAAGGATCATTTTAAAAAATGCCGATGATCCATCCTACTCCAATCAGATTGATTGTTATGTGCGAATGGGAGGTTATGAAAATTTAAAAAAGGCAATTTCCATGCAACCCGAAGAGGTTGGGGAAGAAGTTTTAAAATCTGGAATTAGAGGTAGGGGTGGGGCTGGATTTCCGGCGGGAATGAAGTGGAAATTCCTAGATCGAAAATCTGGAAAGCCCATTTATCTCATATGCAATGCCGATGAATCTGAACCTGGGACATTCAAGGATAGGCAAATCATTTACAAAGACCCCCACCAACTGATTGAAGGCATGATGATCGCTGCCTATGCGATTGGAGCAAAACTCTCCTTTATTTACATTCGGGCTGAGTTTCATGAAGGTGCCCGGATTTTAAACCGTGCCATTGAGGAGGCTAAAAGCCATGGATTTTGTGGAAATAATATTCTTGGCACAGATTTCTCGTGCGACTTGGTGGTTCACCGTGGTGCCGGTGCCTATATTTGCGGAGAAGAAACGGGCCTGATCGAGTCTCTCGAAGGGAAAAGACCAAATCCGCGGATTAAGCCTCCTTATTTTCCTGCAGTTCTCGGTCTTTATCAATGCCCTACGATCGTCAACAATGTTGAAACCTTGTGTAATGTTCGTCACATCATTGAAATGGGTGGGGACGAGTTTTCCAAAATTGGCAAACCTAACAACACAGGTACCCGAATATGGTGTGTTTCCGGACAGGTCGTTAAACCCGGGTACTATGAGTTTGAGTGTGGATCACTAACTCTCGGCCAAATGATCTTTGAAGTTTGTGGTGGATTGCTGCCCGGTAGAAGTTTAAAAGCAGTCATTCCAGGCGGCTCCTCCGCTAAAGTGCTTAGGGCTGACGAAAGGTTTTCAGGTACCCTAAAAGATGGCACTGAATTTGACTGGGGCCTAGAAGATATACCTCTGGATTTTGACGGTCCTATGGCCGCGGGAAGTATGTCCGGATCAGGCGGCATTATCGTTATGGATGATACGGTGGACATGGTTGAAGCAATGGCGAATGTGAATGCATTCTATGCCCATGAATCTTGTGGGCAGTGCACTCCATGCAGGGAGGGTTCTTTATGGATGCGCAAAATTACCCAGAGAATGTGCTCGGGTGGAGCTAGGGAAGAAGATGCTGACTTGCTCCTTTCGGTCGCTAATCAAATCGAAGGTCGTACCATTTGTGCTTTTGGAGAAGCTGCGGCTTGGCCCACCCAAAGTTTTGTGACGAAATTTAAAGATGATTTTATTCAAAAAGCTTCCTCCTCTGAGAAACCGGAAAATTCAACTCTTCAACTCATTTAATTTCGATTCATGATTTCTCCACATAATGACGACTTGATCACGATCCGTCTAAATGGCTCGGAAGTCGAAGTTCCTAACGGCATCAACGCAGTCGAGGCAGCCGCGTTGCATGGAGTGGAAGTTCCTCACTATTGTTATCACCCAAAACTAAGTGTAGCTGGTAATTGTCGGATGTGTTTAGTGGAAATGGGTACTCCAATGAGGGACCGTGCTTCTGGTGAAGCCATTTTAGAAGATGATGGCAGTCCGAAAATCGGCTGGGTTCCCAAACCAGTTATTGGATGTGCCACCAATGTATCTCCTGGTATGCACCTACGTACCGAATCGGAATTGGTCCAAGATTGTCGTGAAGGAATCATGGAATTCCTTCTAGTCAATCACCCTTTGGATTGTCCCATCTGTGACCAAGCTGGAGAATGTCGCTTACAAGAGTTTGCCACAGATTATGGAAGAGGTTTCAGCCGCTATGTGGAGCGTAAGAATGTTAAGCCTAAGAGAACTCGCCTTGGACCTAGAGTGACTTTGGATGACGAGAGGTGCATCTTGTGTTCTAGGTGTATTCGATTTTCTCAAGAAGTTGCCAAGGATGATGTTCTTGGTTTTGTTGATCGGGGCAGTTTTTCAACCCTTACTTGCTTTCCGGGGAAAGAATTGTCCAATAACTACTCTTTGAACACTGTGGACATCTGTCCGGTTGGTGCCTTAACCAGTACGGACTTCCGGTTCAAAATGCGAGTCTGGTTTCTTAAAGAATCGAAGAGCATTTGTACGGAGAGCAGTGCTGGATGCAACACCTTAGTCTCGAGTCGTGAAGGTAAAATCCATCGGATTACTCCAAGAAGAAATGATCAAGTCAACGATACTTGGATGACGGATAGTGGGCGTACACTCTTCCATTCGGTTCGCTCAGAAAACCGAATTTTACGACCCTGTGTAGAGAATCAAGATGTGCCGATGGAGGAGGCAATTTCTGCGGCGCTGAATTGTTTTAAAGGTAAAGAAGTGGGCGTGGTCGCAAGCTGCCATTCAACACTCGAAGAGCAGTTTCTGACCAAGAAACTTATTGATCTCACACAAGCAAAGACTTTCATCCGAGGACACTTTGGTGAAGACGATGGTATTTTACTTTCCGCGGATCGGTCTCCAAATTTAAGAGGTGCTCTGTTGGTTAATTTAACCAATCAATACCCTGGAGAAAGTCTTCATTCTTTAAATGACGCCATCTCCTCTGGCGAAGTTGAAAGTTTACTCGTGCTCAACGAAGATTTACTCTCATCCGGCGTAACCGAAGAGAATTTAGACAAATTGCCGATTGTTTATTTGGGAACTCATGCCAACGAAACTTCCAGACTGGCCAAGGTCACCTTGCCGGGTTTAACGGTTTTTGAAAAAAATGGTTCCTTCATTAATCGTTCCTTCATCCTTCAAGCTTTTGAGCAATCCATTCCGGGCCCTGTCGGATTGGTACCTCAGGTTAATATAATTTGTGATTTGATTAACCAACTATCCAACGTACCTTCCTGCTCCGCCAGTTTTGATGATCTTTGGGAGTCGATGAATGCTTCGATCGAGGGGTTGCCTGAGGGGCTGACTCATACTGAACTTGTGAAATCGGCTCTGCAGATTGATCGTACGCCTTGGTCCGATATGCCTTTTGTTGAAAAGGAAGCTCTCCATTACACCATTGAGGAAACCACGGTTGTATGATCGATTTTCTTCCACAAAACATTTGGCTATCTGTGGGATTGAAAGTTCTCTTCGCATTGATGATGGTTGGTGCGGTGATGACCATGGCAGGGTATTCCGTTCTTGCTGAGCGTAAAGTAAGTGCATGGATGCAGGGCAGGGTAGGTCCAAATCGTACGGTTTTGCCCTTTATTGAATACATTCCAATTCTAGGTCCCCTTTTAAAAAAGCTGGGTATATTTCAACCTCTTGCGGATGGCTTAAAGTTTCTTTTTAAAGAAGAAATTGTACCGGGGCATGTAAACAAGCTTTACTATTACTTGGCTCCTTTGGTTGCATTGGTTCCTGCACTCACCACTATGACAGTTCTGCCATTTGGTCAGTTTTACTGGCCAGATGGAACGGTTACCACACTTGCACTCGCAGATCTTGAAGTGGGAATCCTCTTTGTTTTTGCGGTCTCATCCTTGGGAGTGT
>JAYQBP010000019.1:0-6670 GCA_038137385.1 Opitutales bacterium
GGGCAGATCCATAATGGGTTGGGTGCACTCCATCAGCGGCCCAGTAGGGAGCTGGAGCGTAATTCAGTGCCTGGTCGAACATCTCTTGAAAAGGAACGAATGCAGCGGAATATTTTTCCGCTACTTTTCTGGCGGAAGCCCTGTAAGAGTCAAATTCAGGGAACCAACTATCTTTCACGGCTCCACATCTAAGTACAAAAGGCTCACAAATAACCAGTTGAACTTCAGGGATTTCTTTATGTGTACGGTCAATCAAAGCCATGTAATCATCCTCATATCTTTGAACCGTTCCATCGTATTTTCCCTGAAAGCCGTGCCAGATATCATTGACTCCAATTAATATACTCAAGATGTCAGGACGATGATCGATGCAATCTCTTTGCCACCTCGCATCGAGTTGATGAACTTTATTTCCCGAAATTCCCCGGTTGAATATGGATAGTTCCAAATGCGGAAGTCCGGCAAGCAGTGAAGATGCGGCCATGCTGGCATACCCATTGCCCATGGATTTTTGATCATTCGGATTAGGGGCGTCGCGGTTTTGTCTGCGGGCGTCGGTAATCGAGTCCCCTTGAAAAAGAATGGTCATGCCCTTTTTTAGATGAATCTTATCTTCCGCTTTTTTATTTTCTGCATAGACAGGAGATGCGATACTCGTACCAACACCTGAAAGAGCGAGTCCTCCAAGTAACTTCCTTCTCGAAAAAGTAGGTAATTCAATCATGGAGTGATCAAATAAATTTAATACTTCTGTGGCAATGGGGAATTCGATCAATTTTGACGCTTGCTCATTTGGGGGGAGGGAAGGCATTTTACCCCTAATGAATCCTGAACAATTAATCCTAGATAAAGGAATTGATCTACCCGCCGCACCGGTTGCTGCGGGGCTCTACAAACCCATGGTGATTATTGATAAGATTGCTTATTTGTCCGGTCACCTGCCAATCGAAGCGGATGGAAGCATGCGTATTGGCCAAGTTAGCGTAGACTGCAGCTTGGAAGAGGGGAGTGATGCCGCCCGCTTAGTTGGTTTAAATATGCTTGCGACCTTAAAGTCAGGCCTGGGCTCACTCGATCGTGTATCTCAGGTAATCAAACTGCTTGGTTTAGTCAATGCTCCCAGTGGTTTCAACCAACATCCGCTTGTGGTCAATGGTTGCAGTGAACTATTCAAAGAAGTGTTCGGGGGGGATGCTGGTGTGGGAGCTCGCAGTGCTTTTGGCGTTTCAGGATTGCCTAGTGGAGCCGTCGTTGAAATCGAAGGAGTTTTTGAAATTAGGGAGTGAGGTTGCCCAAAAAAATTCGAATCTTTGTACTTGTCTTCTTCGTTGGTATCCTTGGTTTACTTCTCTTTTATAAACAATGCCTAACCCTTTATGGGCGATGGTATGTGGTCGACAATGCCCAACCAGGAGCAGATGCAATCATTTGCCTTTCGGGTGATCGCGAGACCCGCACCCCACAGTCTTTAAGGCTATGGAAAGAAAAGTTTGCTCCCAAACTTTATGTAACTCAGGAAAAGCCCAAGAATAAAGAATTTAACGGATTGGAATTGAGCCATCTGGAATTCGCTCGTGCGGTGACTCAAAGGATGAATTTAGATGCAAAGTGGCAAGTTCTACCCTCCCAAAGTGGGGGAGCTACCTCTACCTTTGACGAGGCAGAAGATGCATTAAATTTGGCCCAGAAGGAAGGATGGCAAAGAATTATTATTGTTACGGATGAATTTCACACCCGTCGTTCTTTGCTCGCATTTAAGAAGGTTTTTAAAGCGAGCGGAATCGCTGTGCAGGTAGCGGGTGCACCGAACGAGGTTTTTGCTGTGGATGATTGGTGGCAGTCAGACCGAGGTATCTTAGCTTACATTGGGGAAACCATTAAATACCCCATTTATCTTTTATGGGATCATGAGCCCAAAATAGTAAAGAACGATTAAGCAGTCGCTCAAAATTGATAAACCAAGCCGGCACTTACTACCGGCCAAAATTTAAATTCATCAAGATCGCTTTGCATATCAGACACTTCTGACTTCTTGTCCTTTTCAAATTGGTCGATTACCAAGGGGTTAGTCGAATTCACCTTGGCATCAAGTGCTAAATCGGGAGCTCCGGAGAAGACCACTCCAATATCAAATGCAAAGCCCCACCGATCATCATCACCAAAAGTGGTGTCCCAACCAATTCCTGCGTAGGGTGCAAAGGTATTGTAGCTAAGTTCCATCGATGCGGAGTTATTTAAGAGAGAATATTCGTTTCCATCTAACTCAAAGGTTTCTCCGGGGCCTAACTGGGCTGTTCCATCTAGGCCATTTCCGTTTAACAAAACACCCAGACTTATTCTAAAGGCTTGTTTAAAAGGGTGCAAATCTGCGAAGAGACCAACACTCTTGAGCTCAAGGTTGACATCATAATCGTTGCCGTCATCGGTGGTTTCATAGTTCCATGTGAAATAATTAACCCCCCCTCTTAGACCCAGCCAAGGGGTTAGTCCCTTAGCGAACTCGAGGCCTCCACCGAGGGTACTAACTCTTGGGGCAATCCTGAAGCCCAGATGATAATCGGTCTTGTGTGCCCAGGTGCTTTCCGCCCAAAAAGAAATCCATATTAGAGGTATTAAGATTTGTCTGAGTTTCATTCCTATTTAATTAATTTCAGAATTACAGGTGTCTGATCAATAACTTTCTGTACCATGCCTCCATTGGGGGGCCACTATGAACCTGCAGTCCAAATTTACCAGATTGGGGAACCTTTTCTGTTTCAGAGTAATTTGCACTTTGGTGATGATTAATCCAAATTCCGATTTGGTTTCCGACGGCTTGAACCCTCAAATGGTTCCAATTATTGACCGGATTGATCCATTTTTCTATTTGAGATTGGGAAGTTTTTGCAAGAAAGCAATTCCGCCTTGATTCATCATACAACCATCCCCAAAGAGACCCTCCTTTAAAAAATCCAATGTCGCATTGGTAACCAATCATCTCGTTCGAATTTTCGACTCTTTGGCTCCAGAACTGAACGCCGGCGTTTTGTCCTATTCCGATTATGCGAGCTTCCAGGGTAAGCTCAAAATCCATCCAGTCGTTTTGGGTAACCAGGAATTGATTTTTCGGAATTTTACGATCCAGCCGTCCGGCGACAATGCTCCCACGTTCTACCCTGAAGTATTCTTGGCTTCCTTCCCATCCCCTCAGGCTTTTCCCGTCAAATAATGGTTCGAAAGCATTCTGTTTTCCCTCGATTAAACCAAGAGCAAAAAGGGGAAATAGGAAGAGGGCGGGTCTCAATGATCGATCGCTTTACCCGCACCTTGGGGGATTCGGATGTTTTCAACGAGTTCTTGAACTTCTTGGGGCGGTGGTGGGGTCGTTGCACTTACGATAAAAGCAACTGCGAAATTGATGAACATTCCCAAGAACCCAATTCCTTCTGGAGAGATGCCGAACCAATAATCTTTGCTTTGAGTAAGAAATTGAAAATAAACAATGTATCCGAGGGTAAAACTAATGCCACAAATCATTCCTGCAATGGCGCCCTGCTTATTGATTTTCTTCGAAAAAATACCCATGATCAAAGTGGGGAAGAACGAAGATGCAGCCAGCCCAAAAGCGAATGCAACCGTTTTTGCGACAAAGCTGGAAGGTGGATTAATCCCAAAATAAGCGGCTACGACCAGAGCTCCAAAAGAGGCCATTCGGGCGTAGCGGATTTCCTGCTTATCAGAAATATCTGGCTTGAGGATTTTTTTCATTAAGTCATGCGATACCGAAGTGGAAAGAACCAATAACAAACCAGCTGCCGTAGAGAGGGCAGCGGCGACACACCCAGCCATGACCAATGCAATAACCCACTTGGGCAAGCCGGCCATTTCGGGGTTGGCTAAAACAATAATATCCCGGTCGTAGTAGACTTCGTTCGGTGAGTCCGATAATGGGTTGATTACTTGACGAGGCGATCCATCAGTGCTTGCTTCTTGTGCATAGATTGGCTTCCCTTCAAACACTTGTCCTGCTTGGTATTGCATGACGCCGTCCTTATTTTTATCGACCCACGCAATCATTCCTTGGTTTTCCCAATTCTTGAACCACTCTGGAGCCTCGGCATATCTTTTATTGTTGATTTCTTCTACAAAATTAGTGCGGGCAAAAAGACCTAAAGCAGGGGCAGTAAGATAGATGATCGCGATGAATCCGAGTGTCCAGTAGGCCGATTTTCTTACTGCCCGAACATTTTTCACAGTGAAGAAACGAACGATAACATGGGGGAGGCCAGCCGTTCCAATCATGAGGGCCGCAGTAATACAAAACATATCGAGGGTGTTGCTCGTACTTGCCGTGTATTCCGAAAAGCCAAGATCGGTTGATATCTGATTAATTTTTACGATCAGAGGCACAGAGGTTTCTGGGCCATCCTTGATATAATTTCCAATTAATCCTAGTTGAGGAATGGCATTTCCTGTGATGATTATGGAAATAAAAATAACCGGTATGGTATAGGAGAATACCATTACGCAATACTGGGCAACTTGGGTGTAGGTGATTCCCTTCATCCCCCCCAGTCCAGCGTAGAAAAAGACAATCCCTCCCCCGATCAAGACTCCCATCCAAATCTCGATATCGAAGAGTCTAGAGAAAACGATCCCCACACCACGCATTTGCCCCATGATATAGGTCATGCAAATAAAAATGGCACAGATCACGGCTACGAGGCGGGCTCCGTTCGAATAGAACCGGTCGCCAATAAAGTCGGGAACCGTTGCTTTGCCAAATTTTCTCAGGTAGGGCACCATCAGGGTGGTCAGCAGAACAAAGCCCCCAGTCCATCCCATGAGGAATTTGGATGCCCCGTAACCCGCAGCGGCAATTCCTCCAGCCATTGAAATGAAGGTAGCCGCTGACATCCAGTCGGCCGCGGTGGCCATGCCATTGGCAAAGGGAGAAACTCCGCCACTAGCCGTGTAGTACTCTTTCGTGGACCCTGCACGGGACCATATGGCGATCCCGATGTAGACTCCAAAGGTAATTCCGATAAAAATAAAGTTCCAGATTGTTTGATCCATTAATTTGTCTCCTCTTCTTCAAAGCCATACTTTTGATCTAATTTGTTCATCCATCTTGAATAAACGACTAATAAGGCTACAAAACAGATGATCGATCCTTGTTGAGCCATCCAAAACCCAAGTGGGGCACCTCCAAGTGAGAATTGGTCAAGGTAATCCTTAAATAAAATGCCGCACCCAAAAGACACGAAAAACCATATTAAAAGAAGTTGTGTGACTAACCGTAGACTTTCAGCCCAATAGCTTGATTTTGAAATATTATTATTTTTCATCGTTCATAAGTTTGTGAGACAATTAAAAGACATGCAAGGTTCTTTAAACAGCAGGAATAATTGGACCATTTTTTACCCTTGCTGGTTGTTTAGAATGTAAAAAATATTTGTACTTATCCGTGCTGTAGTAGGGCAAATTTTTCTTGGAATAATTTTGTTCAAAACTTGAACAATTGATGTATATTTAATAAAAGCTTAAACAACTACTTAGTTTGTACCCCCACATTTCAATATTTCTGTTTGGTAAAAGAAAAACAATTCATGTTTTTTGGGTACTTTTTTGTGTGCTCTTAGGGAAGCCACTCTTTGGGGTTGATCTTTTGCCGGAAGAGCCCGTCGTCGTTCCGGAAACTATTTCGATCAATGCAGACGGGAGTATGCCTGTGCACAGAATAATTCTGGGAAATGATTTCAATGACCGGGCCACCAATCCTACGCAAATTCAATCGGTTGTTGATTGGAACGACTGGTTTATCAAGCCTTCTAAGGGCACATTTGCTGGAGAAAAAACTTCTCAGGGAAAGAATAACTCGGGTTACTACATCGATTACATGCCCTACTTACACGCCGAAGGAGCCGATTCATTTCAGTGGACTGCGAAAGGGCTCAACGGGGTAGATAAAAATTTCACCTGTCATATCGAGATCACTCCAGCAAATGATGACTTGAAGGTATATTCTGCGAATAAAGAACAGAGCACAACGATTGTCATCTCATTTGATGAGGAACAAAACGATTTAGCTGCTTTCGAGATTTTTGACCCTGATCCATCCAATGCTTACTCGGATGAGGACGAGTCCAATTGGCCAGACGTTACCCTTACTGGAGAACATGTCGACTTATTTGAATTAGTTCCGGATTCCGCCAAGCAAATGGTCCATGCTAACAATTCTCCTGTACGGAATGGATGGAGCTGGACCTACAATCTTAAAGTAAGAGGGACCCCCTTTAATTTCGAGGCATCCGACTTTTTTCAATATAACTTGGAATTGAATGTGGAGGACATCATCGACAAGAATACTTTCGAAATCAACACCTACAGCATTACTGCGAATCTTGAAGATGTGGATGAAATTCCTGAGCTTAGTTATATTTCCCCCCTTTCTGAGGGGACTCAAATCCTCGAACTGGAAGAGGTTTTTGACTACCAGAATATGGATCATACCTCCTATAACTATACACTTTTGGAGGGTAAGGACACATCGATCACCATCCCCTTTAAAGTCGATTCTCCAAACGATAAAAAATTATTGATCAGGTATGAAACGGACAGACTTAAAGATGAAGATGGGGACTCCATCTTGCCCGTTCTCGAAACGGTAACCATCAGCCAGGAAGGGGAG
>JAYQBP010000019.1:6680-21486 GCA_038137385.1 Opitutales bacterium
TCTCTGATCACCTTGTACGAGGATGATGATAAGTGGGGGGGGAGGTCGAGTGTTGAACTCAACCAAACCATGGAAGGTAACATTTCGATATCCTTCCCTTTGGCCGATTCATTTTGTGAGCCCACCACTTATCGCTTTTATGTCAAAGACGAGAGTGGGTCTGCTGCAATTCAGTCTGATGCAACGGGTAAATTAGTTCCTTTCCTTACGGCCAAAATTGAGATTTTGAATGATTACTCCGACGAAATCAGCCTTGAATTAGTCTACCCTAGTGGAACAACGGGTGATGGCACGAAGACTTCGCCGATTTTTTTACAACCCTATCGGGAAAATTCAATTGATATTGTAGCCGATTTTAATATCACCGATGCGGATTCTTGGCCAGTTGAGGATTTAAGGCAGGATAACAATTCGTCGACTATTCAGGGGGCCTTGGTCCAATACAACTTATCTTGGTTGGATGCCAATGATGCACTTTCCTTTACAGATGTATCTCCCAATGAAATCTTTTCCATCAGCAATGATGGAATTCTTAGTTTTAAAAACTCCCCTGATTACGATATACTCTATCCTAACGATCTTATCTTTAGGCTAAAGGTGGAAGTACTTGATTCCACTTTGGGGAACTCCAGTGAACATACCCGAACAAGCGATGTTAAATACATCGAATTTTCAATTGCTGATATTAATGAAGAACCTCTCTTTCATGATATTTCAGGTAAAATTACTGAGGCTCCTTCTTTTAACATCAAAACTCCCGAGGATGTAACCTGGGTATGGGATTACTCGGAAAGAGATGAAGATGATCAATCTTTATTTATTTCGGCTAAGGATTTAGATGCGTCCACCAGTTCTTACCAAGAACCCGAGTGGCAAGTTTCTCGACAAAGCATACTTGGTATCGCATCCGTCAGTGGAGTTAAGCCAGGTCAACGGAGTCAAATTATTGTTCCCGACCTTCTCACTTTCACTCCTTTTGAGAACAAAACCGGGGTGGACTATTTTGAACTCAGTTATGGGAATAGCGATGATGTGGTCAGGTTTGATATCAATATTACCAATCTTCCAGATAGCCCGGTTTTAGATAGATTGGTCAATAAACGCGGGAGCACTGGAGAAGTGGTTATCGAGGTGGACCGTGAAGTATTTAGCTATGACCTTAACTTTTCGGAAGCGGAAGGATTGATGTATGAACTCGAATTTGCCGATAAGGAAGACCTAGATGATATCACTGAACTTTCCATAGTGGAAATTCTCGATTACAAGCTTTTCAACTTTGACCGAGAGGACATAGATGGTTCAAAAGCCTTTCAGCGAGTTACCTTGTCCCTCAAAGAGCCCCAAGATTATGAAAATTTTCAGGACAAAAATTTTGATGGAATTTACTCCATTACACTCAAGGTAGGTGATGGCATCCTAGATCCCATCAATTATACCCTCAACTTTAGTATACAAGACGAGAATGAAGGCCCACTCGTCACCTTGCCTCCACCGACGCTCTTGGTTCCCACAACAGATTATGGATATTTCACCACCGATCAGATCGTTTCAGTCAAAGAGGAGCAAAAACTGGCAATTCCTGGAATTGAGGTATCGGACCCAGAAGGCGAAACAGGACTCGAGTTTGTTTGGAGCATTGAGCCGATCAACGATGGTGCTTTGTTTGAGATCAGTAAGAGTCGGGGTGAAGTGGTTGATTTGCAATTCAAGGATGGGGTCCTGCCAAGTTGGGAAAATGAAGACCAAAGGGATCTTAATGTGACTATAAAAATTAGGGACACAGGGGTCCCTTCCGGAGTTTCCTATCTATCGATTCCTATTGAACTGGCTGATGTCAATGATCCCCCCCATTTCTTGCTCGATGAAATTTCAGTCACTGAACCCAACCATGTGGTGGTGGATGATTTACTTTCCGGCATTTTATTCGTGGATGAAGATGGTCATTCCATGACACCCACTCTTGATCTTAGCCAAGCGGATAATTCCTACTTTGAAATCATCGGTAATCAACTGGTCTTAAATAAAGGATACTCCGATCATGAAGAAAAGGACAGTTATGACCTATTTCTCACCGTAACGGATGAAAAAGGAGCCATTTCGGAAAAACTTATCGAGGTAATCATCAAGGATCTTCCAGAACCTCCAGAGGTTAGGGATTCTGAATCAGATGATGATGACATCTTTTTCAATGATGCAATTGTGACCACAAAAACTTTTCAAGTTTTTGAAGATGCAGAATACATGATCGACTCCCTTATATTCTATGACCCCGAGGATATCACTAAGGATCCCAATAATCTTTTGTTTTCCACCATTGGCGATTACGAAGGCACTTTGACTGTTGTAAGAGATGATAACGGAAAGAAGAATGGTACTTTTAGTTATATTCCTCCCAAAGACTATTACAGCCCTGATGGGGAGACCCTCTCGGTGGATCTTAATGTATCCGATGGCGAGATGTTTAGTGTATTCACCTTTGTTTTTGATGTTGAAGATGTTCCGGACCCCCCAAAGATTACTTTTGAATTAGATCCAGAAATTAGTTTTTGGGACTCCTCAGATACTACTTTGCTTCTAAATAATGAGGGTTATGAGTCAGTCGCGATTGTACAAGCAGACGACTCTATGGATTCCAAGCCCTCCTTGAACTTTGATTGGGAGTTACGTGGATACGACTCCAACTTATTTACTTTGCAAACTAGACTTGAAGGCAAAAAAGAAATGTTTCTCGATTGGAACCTCACTGCGTTGGGTGGTTTACCTCCTGATTATGGCTTGCCGCCGATCAATCCCCAAGATGGCAAGCAACGATCTTTTGGCCATAAGTTTGAGCTCGAAATTATTGTTTATGGCGACGCCAACAAAAGCATTGATAGCAAAAACCGGACCTCCCAATCCATTCTGATCGAAATCTACGACCGACCAGAAGAGCCTCCGTTCTTTACTGATTTTGAAGTGCCACCCTATGCAGAAGGCACTACCTCTTCATTTGTTGGGACGATTCAAGCGATTGATCCAGACGATGCAGAGCTTCGATTAAATGGGAAACAAGGCAATGACATCCATTATTTCTTAGAGAACTCTAATGTCTATGATGATTATGTTCTTTTCAATCAGGATCTGTTCAATACCGACCCCCTTGACTCTTCTAACCAGCCGGGTGGAGAGCTGCATTTTGCAGATGGGTTTTTCCCAGATTATGAAACTCTGGTGAATTCACGATCGGGCCCCAAGTATGAGATTTTGGTTAAGGCAAAAGAGTGGGACCCAGATGCAGAAGAATATGTAGATGGTGCGGAAACGGAACAAGTGATTGTGATCAATTTATTGAATCAGGTCGAAGAGCCCTACTTTGAATCTTTAGATACCCTTATTGGAGATGCGAATTTTTCAGTGGAAGAGGGTGAAACAAACAATCCTGATCTTCCCTTACGGGTTTCGGCCAATACAGTCGATTACAACAAAAACCTGACGATTCAACTGCCCGATAATCCAGACCGAGATAATCACCTTTTCGGAATTACTGCGGTTTCCGGAAATGAGGATAGGCTGGCCTATGCTGATCTTTTCTTCTTAAACCCGCCGGATCGGGAGGCCCCCAGAGATTTGGACAAGGATAATAGCTACCAAGTTGAATTGAAAATTGAAACCGAGGATCCCACGGTCTTTGCACTTGAGACATTTACCATCGCAGTGACCGATGCGGATTTTCCTTTTACGATTAACCTTGGTGAATCAATCAAACATCCTGAGAACCATAGATTTGTTGCTCAAATCGATGTTACAGATTCTGAAAATACCGAAATTTTGCCTGATTTACTTTTGGCCACTCACAGTGGAGTTTATTACTCGCCCAATGTATCCATGGATTTTTCTGATCAAGATCCTCATTTTTCTGAAATCGCGGATTCGATCGCCCAGAATTTAAGTGATGTTCATGGTGTAGCTAGTGCAGACATCAATAATGATGGTGCTTTTGATGTGATTGCCTTACATAAAAGAAGTGTCAAAATCCTTTATAATTCTGGATTTGGCTCTTTTGAAACTCCTGTGGATCTACTTACAAGTGGAAGCTTTCCTGGCGAACCAAGAAAAGTGCTCTTGCAAGATTTTGATCAGAACGGCTTCTGCGATGTGGTCCTATCCTTTGTTTCGACTGGAACGGCCACTGAGTCAGGCATTTATTATTTTAAAAATAGGGATGGCAATTTTGGTGAGCCCATTACCATTAAATTGACCACGGATGCACCATGGGGTAAGCCCGTTTCATTAGAAGTGCTCGATTTGGATAACGACTACGATTTGGATCTAGTTGTGGCCGATATTGATACGGACCAAGTTTCACTTTTCATCAATGAAGACGGAAATTTTAGTTTTGATCGTTTTCTCCTAACTGATGCAGATGGGTTATCTGATCCTCGAATATTGAAAGCTTGTGACTTGGGAGCAATCAACCCTGATACGATCTCAAATCCTCACCTCCGCCCAGATCTGTTAGTGGGTGCATCTGGCAAAATTTTCGTTCTCAAGAACAATGAAGAATCTAATTTTACGCTTTTAGACCCGGTCATAGTGACTGCGTCTGGGGGCTCAAGCCCGGTGGTCAAAGATATTCGGGTTGCCGATCTAGATTCTAATAACTTGGCCGATATCATTTTTATCGATTCTCAAAATGACCATGCATCTTACACCCTACAAAAGGCTGAGTTTCAATGGACATCGCCCGAGCAAGTTCCCGGTGCATTGCCTCCAGCAGATTCAATCGAGGTTTTCAATCATCTAACAGGTGGCAAACTTCAGCCTATTCTCATGATAGGCACAAGTTCTCCCCCGAGAATCTTTCAATTTAAGGCACCCAACGAAGTTTCGAATGGGATCATAGATTTCGTCCTTTCCGAGGAAATTGAATTGTCCGGAGTCCCGGACGACTCGGCTGTCCAATCTATCCAACTAGCGGATTTAAATTATGCATACAATTTTTTTGATTTTGAGATCATCGCCGGGGATTATGATTACGAATTTTTTGACCTTGATCGTTTTAAATCGCAGGGAAAGCTCTTCTTTAAGTCTTACCCTGACTATGAATCTTCAGATTCTGAAGATAGGGATCGACTTTACGAAGTAGAGATTAAAGTTTCCAAAACCAACCAGACTACGGGTGAGGAGCAATCCGAAACCAAGACTGTTATGGTCAAACTTCTGGATGTTAATGAAGCCCCGGAGTTTTTTGGGGGTGCCATCCAGTCTGGAAGTTTTTCTCACCGGGAAAACTTTCTCGAAGTATTGGAGCTAAATGTATCCAACCCTGAGACCGCGGAGAGCTTGGTCTATGAAATCATCGATTATGCAGACGGTAATTTATTTTATGTCGAGCAGGAGACCGGTAAATTATTTTTTAGGGACCGTATCAGGTGGGAAGAGCAACCCAGTTTCGAAGTACAAATCAAGGTAACTGATAAATTGGGAGATGCACTTCGCCTAAGTACGGAGATGACCCTTCAGATAAGTTTGGAAGATGGGTACGAATTACCCGTTGTCGCCAAGAACGAGCTAACCTTTTCTCTCAGTGAGGATCCTCTTTCTCCCCTCCTTATCGATGTGTCAGATTTTAATGTCACGGACCACCTAGATAATTCTCTGAATGGAATAAGTGATGAAATCAATGTCACCCAATTTCCAAGTTTCGGAACGGTTGTAATTGAAAATAATGAGTTTAGATACACGCCCGACGCCAATTATTCTGGCGAGGATAAGTTGGTCCTTGAGTTTTACAACCTTTACGGTCTTCCCGCGTCTTTGTCGATCACCTTGGGCATTCAACACCAAGAAGACCCACCGATTGTTCTGACCCCTCTGGAAATTAAACATCCAGAAGGAGATTTGAATGTAACCACTTTAAGAGCCTACGACAGCGATCCTCTCGATAAGAACTCGTTGACTTGGAAAATGTTGGATCCAGATGATCCCAATTTCGAAATCCTTGGGAAAAATAATTTATTTTTTAAATTCCGTCCGGATTATGAAATTCATGGAGAGCAGTTATTTTTGGCCAACTTAGTTCTCTCGGATGGAGAGCATAATGTTTCCCATTCCATAACAGTTAATTTAGAAGACATACCGGACGCATTGCCATCCTCTACCTTATCGATGGATAAGGTAAATTTATTTCGTGTCATGGAAGGGCACCAAATGATTACTAATTTGGAACTCTTTGATTCTGACGGGCCTGAATCACCTACTGCCCGGGTGGTTGCTGGTCTTGATAGTACGTTTTTTACGATTTCCGGAGAGGAGTTACGTGTAAAAAATAGCATCGATCTGAGCTATGAAGAACCCGAGGATTTCAACACCGATAACATCTACGAATTTAAGGTACTAATCTCGGATGGGTTACTTTCTCAGCAATATCCGGTCTTTGTGCAGTTATTGGACAGCGATGAGAATGCACCTTATTTTACGACTCAGTCGAGCAATGGGGAAATTCTTGAATATGCCAGATTCGAAGTGTTTGAAAACCAAACCAAGGTTGGCTTCCTTCGTGCGGAAGATGTCGAGAAATCCCCTTCGGACCTCCGTTTCAAAATATTTGGGGGTACGGATGAAGATCTATTTGTGCTCAACCAATATTCGGGCGAGATCACTTTCAAGAATGCACCGAATTATGAAGCCCGTTCAAGCAATGTGGGTGGCACGATGATTGAAAGGCCTTTTGAATTGGAGGTCGAAGTAACCGATGGTTATTATTCAACTACTCAATCAGTTTCTATAACGGTTAAAGATGTGAATGATCTTCCAGAGATTCAAGAAAGTGAATTTTCATTGAATGAAGATTCTTCTCTGGAAAAAACACTTATCCTTGATGAT
The DNA here is from genome assembly GCA_038137385.1 of Opitutales bacterium. Taxonomy (GTDB): domain Bacteria; phylum Verrucomicrobiota; class Verrucomicrobiia; order Opitutales; family Seribacteraceae; genus Chordibacter. The sequence continues at coordinate 13,545 of JAYQBP010000019.1, forward strand.
GAAGATGGGGAAGAACATTTGATTCAAGCTTCGGTGCAAAATACTCCATCTCATGGATCTTTGGACTTTAATAATGATGGATTCTCCTTTTCTTATGTGCCTGAATCCAACTATTTTGGTGAGGATTCTTTTACCTTGCTGCTCACGGATGATCAGGAAGAAAGTGCGACCAGAAAAGTTAGCTTAACTATTCTGCCAGTCAATGATCCACCGGTTGCCACCGATGATTTCTTTTATTATTTCAACGAGGACGAAAACTTTACCGTTCCGCTTGATTTCTCTGTGGCGAGCAACGATCATTCGGGTCCCGATCACAATAGCGAAGAGGAACTTTACCAATTTGAGGTTGTACAATCGGTCGATGATGGCCGTTTGCTCCTCGGTAGCGAGCAGGGGGAATATAGCTACCTTCCTGATATGAATGCTACCTTGGGACCTGACTCATTTTCTTATCAGGTTGTCGACAGTGATTTAAACGCGACTGCCGTTGCAACCATTTGGCGGGCCATTCTACCGGCCTTTCCTCAATGGATTTACTTGAGGAATTTTGGTCTCTTTTATCATCAACAACCCACAAATGATAACGCTTGGGTCTACCATGAAAAAATGGGTTGGTTGTACATCTCAGAATTTAGCAAAATCTATGATGCTAGCTGGATTTGGCACGATTTGATCGGATGGTTTTGGTCTGGTGACTGGAATGCCGATTTGTCTCGAGCCCGTTGGTTATATTCAGATGCTGCTGAAATGTGGCTTCATTGGGAGGGAGGTGTGCGTGAGAAACAAGGCTGGTTTACCCGGGACTATGCCAACCAAGTGTATGATGAAGATTTCTTCACCCGACTGAACATCAGAAATGAAATTCTTGAAATCCTGCCTGATTATTCTGCGCTGGTTGAGTATATCAGTAACAACAGTTACTTCAAGAGGGCTGAAATTGTATCCATCATTGGAGAACTTAATCGTTTCCGGCAATCAAACACATTAGACGCTATACTTGGTTATGAAATCCTTTATTAATCTTACGGCTTTGCGTTTACATCCTATTCACTTGGTGCTTTTTATTGCCCTGGTTTCCTCGACGAATTTTGGTTCGGTTTTATCGGCCCAGCCTGTGGAAGCTCCAATATCTGAGTTACAAAGAAAATTTCTAGAGCTTGAACAAAGAGCCCTTCGTCTATCCGAAGAAATTGCCGAAACCACTGGGACCGAGCCGATTCAATTGATTGACCGTAATGAGTCCTTAGCTCCGGTCGATATTCAATCTACAGCCCAGGATTCTTATGATGCCTTGCCCGGCCCAGAAGTGGAACCCTTGCCTATGCCTGAGGAGCCTGAGGAAGAAGTTCAGCCCACAGTGTTCACCTCCGAAGTCAATCGGGTCGTGGCCACCACTCAACAAAGAAAGGGAGATTATTATTTAATGCCTATAATAGGTTTGGCCGTTTCTACACGCACTACCTACACGGATGATAGCTTAGATGATGACTTGCAGGGAAAGTGGGGGAATTCCATAGGCCTAAGTGCAGGGAAAAGATGGGATAATTGGATGGTGTATGGTCGTGTCGCCTACCAACACTTAGAATATGAAAATTCATCCTTCAAAGGCCTGCCCGGTATTAGTAACCGTGCCTCTGGCACCGAGGAGTCCTACTCTTTGGCATGTGGTGCGGGTTATTCGATTCCCCTCGTTGGTGGATTGTCTACCTATGGGGGAGCGGGACTGGGTTTTGGGTGGCGTAAAAATAGCGTGGATCTCGAGTATGCAATAACCACTGGGGGAAAAACCACTTGGCACTATGATGAGAGTGGTTCCAGCACCGAGTCCTCCATGGTGTTTACTTATGACTTTTCATTGGGTCTGGAGTATTTGTTTAAAAACAACTATTCGGTTCTGCTCGGCTATCGGTTGCTCGGACTTACCTCTAATGAATCCTTTGATGGTTCCTTTCAGCACCTGGTGGAGTTCGGACTCGGTCTGAATTTCTAGTTTTTCTTCTCACGTCAATTTCATTCCCTTGACGAATCCTCCCTGCGGGGATTGCCTGTTTGCTTACTTCAATGAGCTCGGAAACTCCCATGATGAAGCAATACCGCGAGGCCCGTGAAAGCCTCGAGGACGATACTTTGTTGCTTTTTCGCCTGGGAGATTTCTATGAAATGTTTGAAGACGATGCCGAACAGGGGGCCGCCCTTCTTGGCATCACCCTGACCAAGCGCCACGACATGCCCATGGCCGGCATACCATCCCATGCCGCGGAAAACTACTTGAGCAAATTACTTGCCCAGGGGAAGAAAGTGGCCATTTGCGACCAACTCGAACCTCCCAAGCCTGGAAAACTGGTCAAGCGTGGAATCACCCGCATTCTTACACCGGGCACGGTTTTGGAAGACCGCCAGTTGGATGCCTCACATAATCATTTTCTGCTCGCCTTAGACCTCGACAAAAAAGGAGCCCGTGCGGCCTGGCTCGATTTATCGACCGGCAAATTTGCTTTATCTAATCAGTCCTCCCCTGGGGATTTATTCTCGGTTTTACATTCCTTATCTCCTCGTGAAGTCCTCATGCCTGAAAGCCTCGGCAGACGTTTGGAGATGATGGAGAATGGAAAGGCCCTGGCCGATGAGATCGATCGGGCCCTTGGAGATATCACCCGTACGGAACGCCCGGATTTCGACTTTGACCAACGCTCGGGTGCCCGCGAAGTCATGGAAAGCCTTGGGGTTATGAACCTCGAGGGCTTCGGGATCAATCTGGAACATCCCGGGCTGGGCCCTGCCGGTGCCGTTTTGGTTTATGCCGAGGATGTGCTCAAGGGGAAGCCCGGAAATCTAAACCGGATTGAAGAATACCGGGCGGGTGCCGCCCTGTTGCTCGATCCTGCCACCCAGCGAAACCTCGAGGTCTTCCGCACTTCGGCTCAGACCCGCAAGGGCTCTTTATTGGATTGTATGGACGAAACCGTCAGCCCAGCCGGGGCACGCTTGGTCGAAAGCTTCCTCGCCAGCCCAGAGCGCAATCTTACCGAGATCCAGCGCCGGCAATCTTGTGTGCATGAATTTTCCACCACCCCACGAGTGGTCGAAGGGGTGCGCGATACCCTGCGACGGGGGGCCGATTTGGAACGTATTCTCGGGCGCTTGCGCAACCGGGTAGTTCGCCCTCGGGAGCTTGGCGGGTTGCGGGCAACCGTGCGTGGTCTTCCGTCTGTCCGTACTTTATTGATCGAGTTGGGTAATAATTATCCTGCTATCCAGTCTTTGGCCGAAAGGGTGGAGCTTTTTGAAGACTTGGGCGAGTTGTTGGAAAAGTCCTTGGAAGAGGAACTGCCCGCCGAAATCAAGCTCGATGTAAAAGGGGAGGGCGGACGGGTGATCCGCCAGGGGTACAACGAGGAGTTCGATCAATTGCGTGACCTCGCCGGGGGTGGAAAGCGGTGGATTCTGGAGCTGGAAGGTGCGGAGCGGGAAAAGACCGGCATATCCAACCTCAAGGTGAAGTACAATGGTGCCTTTGGGTATTTTATCGAGGTGACCAAAGCCAATTTACACCTCGTGCCCGAGCACTATGTGCGCAAGCAGACCATGACCAATGCGGAGCGCTTTTATACCGACGAGCTCCGTACCAAGGAAAAAGAAATTCTCAATGCCGAAGAACAAGCGGTTTCCAAGGAACAGGAACTCTTTGAGGAAGTCGTCCAACAGGCCTTGGTCCATGCCGATGGCTTGGCCCAGGTTGCCCGTGTCCTTGCCGAGATCGATGTGTTTTCTTCTTGGGGGGCTATTCTCCGGGATCGCGACTATTGCATACCTGAATTTGTCGAAGGTACGAAAGAGTTGCAAATTGAGCAGGGCAGGCACCCGGTTGTGGAAATGGTCATAAAGCAGGAAAGCCTCGGATTGGCCGGTACCCACGCCTTTGTTCCCAACAATACCAACCTTTCGTCCTCGGATGAACAACTTTGCCTGATCACGGGTCCTAATATGGCGGGTAAATCGACCTATATTCGTCAGGTCGCCCTCATCACCCTGATGGCCCAGGTCGGTTCGGGCGTTCCCGCCAAAGCATGCCGCCTGGGCTTGGTCGACCGTATCTTTTCCCGAGTTGGTGCGGGCGACGAATTGGCCCGTGGAAATTCCACCTTTATGGTGGAAATGAATGAGACCGCCAATATTCTCAATAATTGTAGTTCAGAAAGTTTGATCGTGCTCGATGAAATTGGGCGGGGTACCAGTACTTACGATGGGTTAAGTATCGCTTGGGCGGTGGTGGAGCATCTGCATGGGCAAGAAAGTGAGGGTCCCAAGACACTGTTTGCCACCCATTACCATGAACTTACGCGCCTTGCGGAAACCCTTCCCCGACTGCGCAATTATTCCGTCACCGTCAAGGAATGGAACGACGAAATTATATTTGTGCGCCAGGTTGCCCCGGGTGCCTCGGAACGGTCCTTTGGCATCCAGGTTGCCCGGCTTGCTGGCTTGCCCGATCGGGTCGTTGGTCGGGCTAAGCAAATTCTGGCGAATTTAGAGGCCGAGGACTCACCGGCCGAGGAATCCCTCAAAGTGGCCGACCCTCCTAGCCCGTATCCTTTGGTCAAGGATTCACCCTCCCAAATTACTGAAAAAGTTTCCCCGCCTAAGCCCCGAAAAGGTACTCCTCAAGTCGACCCCTCTCAGATGGAATTGTTTTGAACGAATCCTTATATTTTGAGGAGTATGGACAACCGGGTAGTCCGGTCATCGTCTTTCTCCATGGCTTGCTTGGTTCCTCCCGAAACTGGCGATCGGTTGGCAAGGCTTTGTCTGCCAACTACCGTGTATATGCCCTTGACCTTCCCGAACATGGCGATTCTCCCCATGCCGAGGAAACCAGCCTCGTTCGGATGTCCGACCAGGTGAGCCACTGGATTTCCCAAAACATCTCCGGTAACTACATCCTTTGTGGGCATAGCCTTGGGGGGAAATTGGCCATGCTCCATGCCTGCTCCCATCCCACGAATTTGCTGGGCTTGGTGGTGGTGGATATTGCCCCCCGCGATTATCCACCTGAGCACCACCTGCCCACCCTCGATGCTCTGCTTGGGCTCGACCTTTCTTCCTTGTATTCCCGTAAACAGGCAGACGATGCCCTGGCCGAGAAAATTCCCAACTGGGCCTTTCGGCAGTTTTTGCTGACCAATTTAAAAGAAAAGGAAGGGGCTTGGCAGTGGCGGGCCAACCTATCCACTCTTCATCGATCCATCGCTCAATTATCCTGCAACCCTTTGCAACCAGGGGATCACTATGATGGCCCCTGCCTATTTTTACGTGGTGGAAAGTCTGGATATTTGCGCAGCGAACACTTTCCTTTGGTTATGGATGCTTTTTCCCGGGCCGATATCGTCACCCTGCCTGGTGTTGGGCACGATGTGCATGTGGAGGATAAGCCTGGCTTTCTTTTACACCTGGAGGAATTTTTAGCCGGGGATTTTTAAAAGGGCTCAAATTTTTGGCGGGCACAAAAAAAGACCCACGGTTTCCCATGGGCCTTTTAAAAGGGGTATAATGATCGAGAATTAGATCGCAGCCTTAAGCTTGGCTCCAGCTTTGAACTTCACATTCTTGGAAGCCTTGATCTTGATTTTCTCGCCGGTTTGGGGGTTGATTCCCTTACGGGCTGCACGCTTAACTACGGAAAAGGTGCCGAAACCGATGATTTGAACATTTTCTTTCTTCACAGCCTTGGTGATTGCATTGAGGACTGCATTAAGAGCAGCGTCTGCAGCGGCTTTGGAAGTATCCTTGCCCAAGTTTTTTTGTACGGCTTCGATAAGTTGACCTTTATTCATATTATATTTCCTTTGTTGTAAGGGTTGATTTACTAGGTTTGTAGCCTTCTAGCTCGGTGTTTTCCTCGCTTCGGTCAAACATTTTTTCTCAAAAACCCCATTTTTCTGCGGTTTTTGCCCTTTTTTCACAAATTTTCGTGATTATCTTCAGGTTTTAAGCGTCCTTGGGCTCCGCACGATACAGTGGTTAAAAGCTTTCCCAGTTCCTCCACCAGGGAGGTGTTTTTTTCTTTCGCAAATTGCTCGGCCCGTTTCACCAGTTGCTTGGCCATAGTTTTGGATTGCTCTGCATTGGCCCCCAGATTGGCGAAGGCTTGGGCTACTTTTTCGACGGCATCTTCTGGTTCATTCATTGGTTTAATCGGTGAATGGTGGCCGATGAATCTTCCAGAGTCAGTCCATTTCCGGATAGCGCGGGGATGGCCTTTTCATGGATGATTGCCGCCCCGATCCATCCTTGCCCATCAAGTTTTGGGAACTGGTTTTTTAATTTCCCCACCTTTTTTCCGTTATCCAAAATCCCCACCGGTAAGCTACTGGGAGCTGGCGAGTTTCCCTGAACGACCACCGCAGCGTTTCTTACTTTGCCCATTGCATGAATACGGGCCATCACTTCCTGCCCGAGGTAGCACCCCTTGTTAAAATCCACCGCTTCTTTTTCCAAACCACCTTCCTGGGGGAATTCATCTTCCCCAATTTCTAAGCCTGCCCGGAAAATTCCAGCATGGAGCCGTAGAACCTCCAATGTTGAGGATGGGGCTGCAGTTACATTTTCGGCCCAGGGGGGCTTGGTTTCAGTATTTAAAAGAAAAGTCAGGCAATGAGGTGGTTGCTGGGTATTGATATAGGCCCAGCCATTTTCCATGGGGTGTGCACTTCCTTTGCTTATGGGTTCGAGTCCGGTCAGGCAGAACAGCTCATTGAGGGAATCGGGGTGGTGTAAAACCCACTCTACCCATGGCCCTTCTACCTCAGAAAATTCCACCTCATCCGCCACCACATTTTCTTCGAGACATTCGATCAGTTCGTTCGATGGGGTATCCCGGCAAACCAGGATGTATTCTTCCTCCGCCTCCCGGATCACCTCGGCACCAAACAAAACCCGGCCTTTCCGGCTTAACCGTAAGCCCAGTCGGGTGCCATGGATGGGAAGTTTGCGAAAATCTATGGTCAATTGGCTTTGCAGGTAGGGCAGGGCATCCTCGCCCGATACCCGTACGATACCACTTGGTTTGGATTCAAAGAGTTGGGTAGACATCCTACCTTGCTAAAAGTTTGTCTTGTTCATGCAAGCATAGGTTCTATGGTACTACCCCGTGCATCAAGTAACTAACCTACGAATTACGGACTCCGTTCTGCTCCCTTCGCCCGTGGAAATGGTCGAGGAAATCCCTCGTTCTGCCCAGCAGTTGGATGTGGTTGCCCGCTCCCGTTCTGCCCTGCACGATATTATCCAGGGCCGGGACAAGCGCTTAATTGGGGTGGTCGGGCCCTGTTCCATCCACGATTTACAAGCCTGCCGGGAATATGCCGAAAAATTTATTTCCCTCTCCAAAGAGTTGGAAGACCGCCTCTTTTTATTGATGCGGGTATACTTTGAGAAACCCCGCACCACTGTCGGGTGGAAGGGCCTGATCATGGACCCCCAGCTCAATGGCACCTGCGATATCCCTGCCGGTTTGCGTATTGCCCGTTCTTTTTTGGGTGAGGTGCTCGACTTGGGCATCCCCACTGCCACCGAACTGCTCGACCCCATCACCCCCCAGTACCTGGCCGACTCTCTGAGTTGGGCTGCGATTGGGGCCCGCACCTCCGAGTCGCAAACCCACCGCCAGATGGCCTCTGGTCTGTCCATGCCCGTAGGGTTTAAAAATGCCACCAGTGGCGATCTAAAGGCCGCGGTCAATGGCATCATTGCGGCCACCCAGAGCCAGACTTTTCTCGGCATTACCGAGGATGGCCGGGCTTCGGCCGTGACCACTGGGGGCAACCCCGACTGCCAGTTAATCCTCCGTGGTGGCACAGCCGGTCCCAATTATGCGGCTGAATTTGTCAAGGAAGCCGAATCGGCCCTGCAAAACATTGAGGCTCCCTGCTCGCTGATGGTTGAT
>JAYQBP010000020.1:0-323 GCA_038137385.1 Opitutales bacterium
CATCGATGGGCACAGATGAGTGCATAATTCCGGTGAAGCCACCGATCATAAACATGGTGATAAACCCGAGGGCGAAGAGCATAGGGGTATCGAAACGGATGCGACCTCCCCACATGGTGCCGATCCAGTTGAAAATTTTTACTCCAGTGGGGATTGCAATCAGCATGGTCAGCATAGAAAATGCAGAGGTAGCGACAACACCCATACCGGTTGTGAACATGTGATGACTCCAAACCGCAAATCCCATGAAACCAATGATGGCTCCTGAGAATACGATCAACCCATATCCAAACAATGGTTTGCGGGAGAAGACAGGAATAACC
>JAYQBP010000020.1:333-21310 GCA_038137385.1 Opitutales bacterium
GGATAAGGATGTAAACTTCAGGATGACCAAAAATCCAGAAGAGGTGTTGCCAAAGGTGAGGTTTTCCACCTTCTAGAAAATCAAAGAAGTTGGTACCGTAGGTGCGATCAAACATCAACTCTACTAAGGCGATCGTGATAGCCGGAAAGGCCAAAATGATGAGGAAGCTGACAATCAAAGTCATCCAAGTGAACAAGGGAAGCCTCATCATCGTCATGCCAGGTGCTCGCATGTTAATGATGGTGGTGATGAAGTTGAAGGAAGCGAGCAAAGAGGCAACTCCAAGGATTTGCAGGGAAAAGACCCAAAAATCGGGGCCCATATCTCCGATGACCTCTGCAAAACGGGTGTCGGTAAGAGGCGCATAGCCAAACCATCCAATCGCAGGAGAACCCCCAGTAAAGAACCAGCTGAGGTTCAGGATGAGTCCTCCAGCAACAAAGCACCACAGACTGAGGGTATTCATCCGAGGGAAGGCCACATCCCGAGCGCCGATTTGTAAGGGCATAATAAAATTAAAGAAAGCAGCACTCAGGGGCATAATCACCAAGAACACCATAGTGGTTCCATGCATGGTAAACATTTGGTTATATTCCCTGTTGGTCAAAACCGTCATATTGTGATCCCAAAGTTGGGAGCGGATGAGTAAGGCTTCTATTCCACCAATAATCAGAAAAAAGAGAGCGGTAAGACCGTACATTAAGCCGATCTTCTTATGGTCAATGGTAGTCAACCAGTCCACCAAGCCGGTGGTGTGCTGACCTGGTCTGGGAAAGACCTGAGTCTTTACCTTATTTTCGGTATCTGGGGCGACATACTTAATAGATTCGGTAGCCATGGCAGTATCTGGGTTCTTGCAGTTGTGTTTAAAAAGTTATGATTGTCCGAGGAGGTAAGCGATTAACTGGTTGACCTTAACATCGTCATTTTCAAGGTTGCGCAGTGGGTGACGGTCATCGACACCCTCACCGTTCCACATGAGGTTTCCGTACTTGATTTCGTTGGAATTTTTTAGCCATTTACGAAGGCTTTCTTCATCGTTACGCATCCAGCCAGCAGCCAGGGAAGTACGGAGACCGTAAAGAGTGAGGTTGGGACCCTTGGCACCTAGCCCAGTACGATTCACCGCGTGGCATTGGACGCACTGTAATGAGCCGAAGAGTTGTTTACCAATTTCGTAATCATCCGAATGAGCTTTTTCCCAGGCGCCAGGATTGAGTTGTGGGGATTGGCCGGGGGCAGTTTTACGGATGGAGCGGTATTCACGGTTGGCACCTGAGCCAAGCTTTGGGTCTGCAAAGGAAATCAAAGTGCCTTTGGAGTATGTTTGGCTGGGGTCGTAATTTTGGGTTTGAAGATTTGGGTTTTGAGCTTTTTGGAAGCGTTGAACCCACTGGTCAAAGTCTTCATCAGTTTGAGCCAAAGCACGAAAAGACATGTAGGCGTGAGAATTTCCGCAGTATTCAGCACATTGGCCATAGAAAAGACCTCCCACAGGTTCGAATTCATCGGTAAATTTTTGTTTGGCAAAAACTTGAGAGCGCATCTCTCCGTCATGAACGGAAGGCATGGCCGTGGCCGCATCCGCATCACCAATAATTTTACTTTGATCGGCAATAAACCACATGAAGTTTTCCTGGCCGGGCATGAGGTCCATTTTTCCAGCAAGTTTAGGAACCCAGAAACTATGAATCACATCCTCGGTTCGGAGGTTGATACGAACCGCTTTGGAGGCGGGAAAAACCAGTTCATTGGCGGTGACAATGCCGTATTGTGGGTATTCAAACACCCAAAAGAATCTTTTGCCGGTAACATTCACGGTAATCGCACCATCAATTTGGCTGCGATCGAGACCAAGTTTTTCAAGTGTTTCAGCATCGTTGGCATCTGGCACCCGATTCAGTAAAACGATACCCTGTAGAGTAGGGACAGCGAGAATGACTAGTATGATCGCTGAGGCGATAATCAGCCCAGTCTCGATCATAGAGTTGCCATGGGATTGAGGAGGGATTTCTTTTGCTTCTTGAGCCGTTTTAGCACGGTATCTCCAAAGGACATAAAGCAAGCATCCGCCTACCGCACAGAAAAGAAAGATGGTGATCCAGACGGAGAGCATGAACACATCGTATTGGTTTTGTGAAACCAATCCTTTGGGGTCGAGGGCAGACTGTTTGTGGTCAACGCGGGAGCAGCTACCAGTGAGTGTGAGGAGGACACCAAGGATAAGGTGCCTAAGGGAGAAGAGCTTGGTTAGAATCGAGGTCATGTTGAAGTTAGAGATATCTGTCGATCACAAGGGCGGCAAACAAGATAGGTAAATAAATGATGGTAACAAAAAAAAGTTTTTTCGCAGATTTATCGCGGTTGGCTGAAGTAAGAAACCTGAAGGCAGGGATGAGAAGATAAAGAGAGAGAAACAGTGCAGAGGCAAGATAGAAGGTACCAGGAGTGGATTGTTGAAGCGGCAAAAAGTAGGGGGAAAATACAAAAGCGGTAAGAAGAAAAGAGTAGAAAAGACTCTTGAGGGCGAGGGCTCGGCCATCTGGATCACCCAATTGATGAAGTTTAAATCCGCCCTTTGAGTAATCATCGCGGAAATTCCATGCTATGGCCATGAAGTGGGGAAGTTGCCAGGTAAAAAGAATGCCAAAGAGAATCCAACCATAGGTAGAGGGAGCACCTTCTGCGGCTACCCAGCCAATCAAGGGAGGAAGAGCCCCAGAGATTGCCCCAACTTCAGTGGCATAGGGACTCCATTTTTTCATAGGAGTGTAAAGAAGAAGGTAAACTACCAGAGTTGCTAGTGTTAAAGTGGTAGCCCAGGGGTTGGTTCCAATCCATAAAATGTAGAGCCCGATGGAAGAAAGGACAATTCCGAAAACTACAGCGAATTGAGAGGATACCAAACCCGCAGGGAGAGGGCGGGAAGCAGTTCGGGACATTTGAGCGTCTTCAAATTTCTCCATCCATTGATTGAGGGCCGCAGCCCCGGCTGCGGCAAGAGCGGTGCCAAGTGTAAGGCATACAAAAATAGACCAATCCGATTGAAGGGGTTCGCGGACAAGGTAGCCAAGGGAGGCAGTGAAGACAGAAAGCAGGCTTAACCTTGGTTTGGTTAATTCGTACATGCCATGCATAGAGAAGTTCGGCGAACTTGAAAGCGAGCCGGGGTGGGGCTTTGCGGGTATGTGTTTTCCTAGACTCACGTCAGTAGAATTTCTAATAATACAATTATGATTTGGCAAACAAAAGCAATCAAGGTGATAGCTCCATTATTAAAGATTGAAAGCTCAGCTAATAATTGGGTGCAGTTTCGTTAACTTGGTTTGTTTTGGGTACTTGCCTAATTTTTCTTTTCAAACGGTAAAACTTGAGAAATCGATCCTAGTTTGGGCAATTGAAATTGCTTGGAAGTGCAGGTTGCAATAAGAAGGTTTTGTGAGGTTAGTTCGTACACAGTTATTTTTAGTGGTCTTGTTTTTTAGTCTTTCTTGTGATCAGCGTTCACAAATCAATGGAGTCAAAACTTCCCTAAAAAATGAAGAAGTTCGTGCGAAAGTTATTCAGGTGGATCTAAATAACAGCACTGTCCAGGCGGAAATTCTTGCGTGCGGCAATGGCCTCTCGAAAGACTGGGGGGCCTTCTCGGGATTCCAGAAGTCTTTTACCGTTCAACCTGGTGATCTTAATCTTCTTTCTTTGAAAAGCACCTTCCGTGCCTCCACTAAACTGACATTTAACCCTCAGGTAGGTGAGAGTTATTTCTTAACTCGAGTTTGGCCGGATGACCGTGCCGAAAGAATTCGGGTCAATAATGTTAATCGTTTGCTTCGTAGGGATACATTGAGCTTGGGTGATAGCATGATTCGTTCGGTCGGCGATACCTTACCTCCGTTTGCACTTTATGACCAGGATGGTCATATCCTGACTACGGATTATTTTGATGGATCGGTGACCGTTTTGAATTTTATCTTTACCCGTTGTTCGATTTCTGAAATGTGTCCTGCCTCCACAATGAGGATGAAGAAGCTTCAAACTCTTGCCCAAAAAACAAAAGTCCCTCATGTTCGTTTTCTTTCAGTAACCCTGGATCCTGATTTTGATACTCCTGGCGTGCTTAAATCCTATGCGAGGGCTTACAGTTTGGACGAAGTTAATTTTCGTTTAGGGACAGCGGTTAAACCCGTCATTGACGATCTCACACGACAGTTTGGTATCTTTCGAAAAAATGTAGATGATCTTCCGCTGGACCATACCATGCGGACCATGATTATTAACTCGAAAAGGCAAATTATCTACCAGTTTCCTGGTAGTCAATGGTCCGCTGAAGATTTTCTCGCTCGGTTGCCTGAAGGGGTAGAAGGTTAATCTACAGATGAACTCCTTTTTCACCAGCAAGTTTGTTCCCACTCTTTTATGCATTCCGTTCGTTGTTATCTATTTTGTGGTTCGCTCCTTACCTGTGGAGCCCTGTGATTTCCTCCATGAAGAGACTTACAACTTAGAAGGAGAACTAGATTATTGCGGACCGGGTGATGATGGGTTTGTGGATTTATCGATTCGACGATGGCCTATGAGTCTGGACTTCCGTCCGCTTGATCCTTTAGAGATTGGCAAGCCTTGCCGGTTCGAGATGAATATCAAGCAGGCGGACGGATCTCCATTAGGGAAAGATGATGTGGCCCTTAGTCATACTAAAAGAATCCATCTTTTGGCCATTGATCCTACAATGGATGATTATCAACATCTTCACCCTGAGCCTGATCCCCTGTTTAATGGTATTTGGCGATTTACTATGACGCCCAAAAAAGCCGGGGAATACAATGTATATTTAGACTTAATCCCTCTTCGCAGTCCTCGAAGAGTTTTACTCGCTGCTCAATTTGAGGTTCCGGGTGAGTCTGTAGTCGCTCACTCATTCGAATCTTCATTGATAGTAAATAGGGGTAATCGTGAATATCTTATGGACGCTTCGATTGTTCAAGGTTCTGATGATGATTGGCTCCTCACTTTTTCTGCCTTGGATAAAAATGGGAAAGACCTTCCCCTTAAGCCGGTAATGGGTGCCTTTGCCCACCTCGTTGCCTTTGAGCCCAATACCGCTGGCTTTGCTCATTTACACCCTCTGGAATACGAACCACCCAAATCTAGGGATGATAGAAGAAGGGGACCGCTCACTTTCAGTTTTAAATCCCCGGCCCCTGGAAATTATCGCTTGTGGGCACAAATCAAGGTAGGTCAGGATGAAGAGGAAACTTTCCTGCCGTTTGATTTAAAAATCTGATCCCAACGACTATTTCAGAATCGAACCCACCTGCGGAGGAGGAAATCTGGGTTGTCGTCCAGTACCTCTTCAGCACGGAATTGATCCTTGAACTTTGGAAAAAATGCATCCCCGTCCGGTACTTTTTGCCTGACTTCGGTGACGTAAAGTTCATGGCAAAGTGGTAGTGCCATCGAGTAAATTTCTCCTCCTCCGATTATAAAGAGTGTCTGAGTAGGTTCCAGAGCCTGCTCGACTTCCTCCATTGACCGGAAAATGGACATGCCATCCTGCGGATTTGCGGTGCGGCTTAGGACCCAGTTTTGCCTCCCGGGTAAGGCTCCCGGAAGAGATTCCCAAGTTTTTCTACCCATTAAAATAGTATTTCCTAAGGTGATTTTTTTAAACCACATAAGGTCCGCTGAGAGCCGCCAAGGCAGGTCTCCCCCCCGACCAATCACACCATCTTCAGCAACCGCGACAATGGCTTTGTAAGGATGGGCGAGACTCATACGGCAATCGGTGCTTTGATCCCAGGATGGGGGTCGTAATCCACGAGTTCAAAATCCTCAAACTTAAAGTCTGTAATTTCTTTTTGTTCCCCATGAATAATCATCCGGGGCTTGGGTCGGGGTTCCCGTGAAAGTTGCAGATCCGCTTGTTCACGGTGATTGGAATAGAGGTGTAAATCCCCAAATGTATGAACAAATTCATGAGCTTGGAGGTTACAGATTTTGGCAATCATCATGGTGAGCAGAGCATAAGAAGCAATATTGAAGGGCACCCCTAAAAACAGGTCAGCACTGCGTTGGTATAGTTGGCAGCTTAATTTTCCATCAGCCACATAAAATTGGAAAAGGGCATGACAGGGTGGTAAGGCCATCAAATGCAATTCACCGGGATTCCATGCACAAACTAAGTGCCTTCTACTATCTGGGTTTTCCCGAATGGATCGTATCACTTCATCGATTTGATTCACATTTCCACTACCATCCGATTTTTGCCAGTCCGTCCATTGGGCACCGTAGACTCGCCCTAGATCCCCGTTCTCGTCGGCCCACTCATCCCAAATACTTACTTTGTTTTCACGGAGATAGTTGACATTGGTATCCCCTTTTAAAAACCAGAGTAATTCGTGAATGATTGATCTAAGGTGTAGTTTTTTAGTGGTTAAGAGGGGGAAACCATCATGCAATGCGAACCGGACCTGTTCTCCAAAAATGGACCAAGTTCCCGTTCCCGTTCGGTCACTACGATATACACCGTGATCGATTAAGCGCTGGAGCATGGAGAGGTAGGTTTTCATGGATTAATTGGGTTCAATCTTGATAGTGCATACATACAATTATATGTGTTATTCATGAGTCAATTTGTAAAGTCGAGGCTATCCTTAGTTTACACTTTTGGGTTCTTACTTCTTACACTCAATCTAATCGCTCAGCAAAAAGACAATGATTTTACCAAAAGGCTGGGGAACATAGATGGTAAAATGAGCTCGATGAGTGGTCGCTTTACCAAGCTGAATCGCTTGAATCCATCTTCCGCTCGGAGGATTTCTGTAGACCAGTGGTCCGCACATTTTTCACCCTTTGGAGGAAAAAGATTTCCTACTGGCAAAGCCCAAATTTTAGGAAGGGTAGAACTGCCTTCCACAAAAATTGATATTTCAACTCCGATGAATGATACGATTGCCCGCGAAAATTTCCAAAGAGTGGATGATCCTAATCTAAAGAATCGCGATTCGGCAGTTCATGCCGTTGAGTTTAGAGATGCTTATTATTCTAAACTCAATAATCGGGTTGATGAATGGATGGAAAAAGTAAACAACATGTCGCTCCGCGACATTAATCGGTACCAATTCAGAAGAGACCGTTCCGACGAACCAGGCTTTCCAGTTCAGCGTGCCGGTGCGTCTGGTTTGGGAGAGGCTGTCGGACAAAACAAGTTGCTTAAGTCGGGCTTACCAGCTTCCAATGATGAAGTTCTTCCCAGGGGAAGGAAAGGGTATTGGATGGGCCCTAAAAAGACTACATCTTCCACTAAAACGAGGTCGTCGGGTTCGAATGATTTGGATTCAAAGAGTTCTCATTCCTCACAAACATCCCATAGAAAAGAAAACTTTAAGTCCGGGCCCAAGCCGATTCTTGGACCCAAAACAATTCGGGTAGAAGTGGGCAGTAGAGATTGATTCACGCTTGCCACCATGATTCAAATTCTTAGTTTATTACCTTTCATTTAATTTCCGGACGGCTAGCTCAGTTGGTTAGAGCGACTGGTTTACACCCAGTAGGTCACAGGTTCGAGTCCTGTGCCGTCCACCACTTTTCACACACTCACTCTCATGCGTCACGTCATTTCCGTATTGGTTGAAAATAAGTTTGGAGTTCTTGCCCGGATTGCTGGTCTATTTAGTGGTCGTGGTTTTAATATTGATACTTTGAATGTGGCCCCAACCCACACGGACGGTCGTTCTCGAATTACTGCCACCCTCGAAGGTGATGAAAAGGCACTCGACCAATGCATCAAACAACTCGACAAACTGGTGGATGTAATTCAGGTGGAAAATTATCATGGAGATGAAGCTGTCGGTAGGGAGTTGGTTCTTCTCAAAGTGGATGCAAATTCCAAAACGCGCTCAGAGATCACCCAAATTTGTGATGTCTTTCGTGGGAAAATAATTGATGTTGCACCCTGTAGCTTAATCATCGAAGCGACCGGCAACGAAAACAAAATCAAAGCATTTTTGAATCTTCTTGAATCCTTCGGCGTTTCTGAACTTGCCCGAACTGGGCTCGTTTCTTTGCGGAGAGGTCGGAGTGAAATATAACTTTTAAGAATCGGAATCTGATAACCTGGAAAACCCAAAAAGCAAAATGCCTGCGAAAGTATACACGCACAAAGAGGCCAAAATAACTCCTCTCAAAAAGAAAACGCTTGCCGTCATTGGATACGGCTCCCAAGGACATGCTCATGCTCTCAACCTCAAGGAGAGTGGATTGAATGTGATCATCGGACTTTACAAAGGAAGTAAGTCCATCCGAGTGGCAAAACGACATGGCTTTGAAGTCTTTGATGTAGCTGAAGCTGTCCAAAAAGCGGATGTGATCATGATTGGTGTTCCGGACATGAAACAGGCAGAGGTATATGAGTCGGAAATCAAACCTAATCTTTCCAAAGGAAAAACCCTTCTCTTCACTCATGGATTCGCCATTCACTTTGGCCTGATCAAACCGCCCAGAGGAGTTAGCGTAATCATGGTCGCCCCGAAGGGCCCAGGGCATCTGGTTCGTTCCCAGTTTAAAGAGGGCAAGGGAGTACCTGCCCTTTTTGCAGTTCTCAAAGGCTCGGCAAAAGATTCCAAGCAAATTGCCTTGGCATGGGCAGCAGGAGTGGGGGGTGCCAAAGCAGGAATTTTGGAAACTACTTTCAAGGAAGAAACTGAAACCGATCTATTTGGTGAACAAGCTGTTCTTTGTGGGGGTGCCTCGGCTCTCGTCCAAGCAGGTTTTGAAACTTTGGTTGAGGCAGGTTATGCACCTGAGATGGCTTACTTCGAGTGCTTGCATGAATTGAAGCTTATCGTTGACCTTATGATTGAGTCGGGAATTGCGGGCATGAGGTTTTCCGTATCTGAAACGGCTAAGTATGGTGATATTACTCGTGGTCCCAGAGTGGTGAACGCGAATGTAAAGAAATCAATGAAATCCATTCTTAAAGAGATTCAAAGCGGAAAATTTGCCAAAGACTGGATCAAGGAATACCAAGCAGGGCTTCCTAATTACAACAAACTCTTAGAAGAAGGAGAAAGCCACCCAATCGAAGTAACTGGAAGAAGTTTACGTGCAGTCATGCCTTGGATTCCCAAGAAGAATATCAAGGGAGCCCAAGCTTCCTATTCTTAACCTCAAGTCAATCGTTGGGTCCAATTTGAGCACCCAGCGCATCTTTATATTTTGGGCTTCATCCCATCCATGGTGACCAAACCCTTAGTTCTGGCAACCCGGCAGAGTCCTCTCGCTCTGAAACAAGCGGAGTTGGTCGCTGAGCGGGTTAGGACGGACTTGAAGATGGAGGTTAAACTACTTCCCATGGTGACCACAGGCGATCGGCAGATCGAATGGTCTTTAGAGAAAACCGGAGGAAAAGGTCTCTTTACCAAAGAACTTGAGACTGCCCTTATGGACGGACGGGCGGATTTGGCTGTCCATAGTGCTAAAGATATGCCTACCCAAATGCCTGACGGGCTCAATTTGGTCGCCTTTCTTCCCCGTGAAAATCCATCCGATGTGTTGGTGATTAAGGAAGGCGTTGATCGGCCCGCAATTATCGCTTCCGGAAGTCCCAGAAGGAGAGCACAAGGCGCTTTAATCTTCCCGGATGCTCAATGGATTGAATTGCGTGGTAATGTGGAAACAAGACTGCGTAAAATCGTTGAAGGAAATGAAGCGGAGGCAACTTTATTAGCATCTGCTGGACTTAAGCGCTTAAATATTGAGAATTTTGAGGGCTTAAATTTTCAGGAGCTTAGAATTAACCAAATGGTTCCCGCACCTGGGCAAGGGGCCATTGTGGTTCAAGCACGAGCTGCTGAAAAAGAACTTTTTTCTGCGATCAATGATCTGAGGACTGAACGATCCGTGTTAAAAGAGCGAGCCGTTCTCCATGCTTTTGGAGGAGGTTGTCAAGTTGCCCTTGGAGCTCATGTTGGAGACGATGGCGAGAGACTCCATTTTTTCCATGAATTTTGTGGAATCAAAAGTTTGAAGATTGCCGGAAGAGAAGAAAAAGATTGGATGAGTGAATTAATCGGATGGACGGACAAATAAAAACTACAGGAATCGTTTATCTAGTTGGAGCAGGCCCTGGGGACCCTGGGCTTTTAACACTCAGAGCCCGTGCTCTCATTAAAAGTTGTGATGTGCTGGTCTATGATAATTTGGCTAATCGAAGCCTGAATAATTGGGCTCCACCCTCTTGCGAACTCATTGATGTGGGAAAAACTCCCGGTCGTCATACGATGGAGCAATCTGAGATTAACCAAATCCTCGTCAATAAATCACAAGAAGGTTTAAGGGTGGTTCGCCTTAAAGGAGGAGATCCTTTTGTCTTTGGTCGATGTGCCGAGGAAATGCTCGCACTAGATTCCCAAGGAGTGATTTATGAGATTGTACCTGGAGTTACCGCGGCACTTGCATGTGCCGCTTACGCAGGCATTCCGCTTTCTCATCGAGAATTTGGATCTTCGATATCCTTTCTTACCGGACACGAAGATGTGGCCAAGGAATCACTGAGGGTAGACTTTGCCAAATTTTCAGAGGTTGGGGGTACTTTGTGCATTTACATGGGCATGAGTAAAATAGAGGAGATTGTCGATAAACTGCTTGCCGGAGGATTACCTGTAGACAGACCCGCCGCGATCGTATCTCATGGAACTCTTTCGAGGCAGAAAAAACTCCTAGCTCCCTTGGGTAAATTAGTGGACGAGGCAAAAGAGAAAAAGTTTTGTGCGCCGGCAATTATTTTTGTGGGAAACTCGATCGGTCTTTCTCGGTCAACTACTTGGTTCGAGCAAAAACCTCTTCTCGGGCGTCGAATTGCCCTGACCCGTGCCCTAACCCAGAAGAGTAAAATGAGGCAGTCCCTTGAGTCACTAGGAGCAGAAGTGCTGGATCTTCCTTTAATTAAGATTCAACCCACTGAGGATCGTAAATTAGTTGCAGAAGTATTTGCAGGGATTGCCACCTATGAGTGGGTTGTGTTTACCAGTGCCAATGGTGCAAGGGAATTCATGAAGTTATTTTTTCGTGCATTTTCAGATATCAGAAGTTTTGGCCCGATGAGAATTGCCTGCGTAGGTCAATCTACGGCCGATATTTTAATTAACTATAATTTAGACATTGAACTTATTGCCAAGGATTCAACGGCGGAAGGTTTAGCCAAAGAACTGGTGGCTAGTGATAGTCTGGATAGTGCCAATGTTTTGGTTGTAACAGGAAATAGAAACCGTGATATTCTGGTAGATGTATTAGAGGGGGTGGGCCGTGCTATTGTTGATACCTTGCCACTTTATGAGACGGATTTTGCCGATATTCTCGATTGTCCAGATTATGGGGTCTTTCTCAAAGAGGGTGCAGATGCGATCATCTTTACGAGTTCATCCACTGCACTTTCATACATTGAGCAGTCCGATGATATAATTTTCGATAAAGATGCCCGTATTCCTGTATTTTGCAGTTTTGGTCCGCAAACTACCAAGACTTTAAAGGAAAACAATATGGATGTTGGCTTGCAGTCTGCCCACCCAAGTATTGAGGCTTTATGTAGCTCATTAACACATTATTTCACTAATTCTCAATGAGACCCAAAATGGTTAAGGTTTGTGGCATCACGCGTGCCATTGATGCCCAACACTGTATTGAATTGGGTTCGGATGCACTCGGTTTCATTTTTCATTCCAAATCTCCCCGCAACCTAAACTTTGACCAGTATGAAAAACTCCGTGCGGCGATTCAATGGAAGGGTTGTTTGAAAGTCGCCGTTGCAGTTAATCCAGATGAAGAATTTGTTCGTCAATTGATTCATTTGGGGTTTGACCGTTTTCAATTTCATTTCCATAGCGATCTTAAAACCGACCATGTTCACTATTGGTCAAGCTTAGTGGGAAAGGAAAACCTATGGCTTGCTCCAAGGTTAGGGCCCGCAATTGAATTCCCACAAAATTATTTAAAACATACCAAGGTCTTCCTTGTTGATGCTTATTCGGACCATGCGTATGGGGGGACAGGACAGAAAGCAGACTGGCTTAAATTTTCAGAACTTAAGCAAAAATTCTTATCCCATCAATGGTTCTTGGCAGGTGGCTTAGGGCCCGACAATCTAGAGGAAGCAGTTTTAAATATTCAACCCGATGGAATTGATATCAATAGTGGTGTAGAATCCAGCCCGGGGATCAAAGACCTTTCAAAAATTGATCAAGTCTTTACCCTTCTAAAAAAATTGGAAAGTAAAACCTGAATTATTTAAATTGTTTAGCCAGTCTAGCCAATTGTTTGGGGTCCATGCCTTCTAAATCAGGCATGCCACCACCACCAAACGCATTCATGAGTTGCTTCATCTTTCCTCCCTTCATTTTTTTCATCATTTTTTGCATTTGGGAAAATTGCTTGATCAAAAGATTCACATCCCGGATCCGAACACCAGAACCATCCGCAATTCTTTTTCTGCGCGAACCTCCGATAATCCTGGGGAACCTACGCTCCTGCTTCGTCATCGAAAGAATGATGGCCTCATGCCGGCCCAGAGCCGCCTCCTCTTTGTCTCCAACTTGAACATTACTCATGCCGGGCAACATCTTTGCGATGGACCCCATTGAACCAAGCTTTTTCATCTGCCTCATTTGCGAAAGAAAGTCCTCGAAATCAAATTCGGCCTTGAGCATTTTTTCCGCCATTCGTGCCGATTCTTCCTCATCAAAATGTTCCTGGGCTTTTTCAACCAAAGAAACTACATCCCCCATTCCTAAAATCCGGGATGCGAGACGATCAGGATGAAAGGTTTCAAAATCTTCAATTTTCTCCCCAGTACCAATAAACTTGATGGGTGCCCCGGTAATTTTTTTCATGGAAAGGGCAGCACCACCCCTTGCATCTCCATCAATTTTAGTGAGGATGATTCCGGTCAATCCGAGTCTTTCATGAAATGTTTTAGCTACATTGACAGCCTCCTGCCCAAGAGCCGAGTCGGCTACGAGAAGAATCTCATGCGGTTCAACTTTTTTCTTTAAATTTTCAAGTTCGTTTACGAGCTCATCGTCAATTTGTAAACGCCCAGCCGTATCAAATATGACAAGATCCGAACCGTTATCCTTAGATTTCTCCCAACCTGCTCGAGCGATGGCAGGGACATCCTTATTTTCTCGATCTAGGTAACAAGCCAAATTTTCCTGTTTAGCCAAAAACTCTAACTGATCAATGGCTGCTGGGCGATACACATCGCATGCAACTAACAAGGGTTTTCGGCCATCCCGTAAAAGATGCCGGGCAAGCTTCGCAGAAGTGGTCGTTTTTCCAGCACCGTGAAGACCGACCATGAGTATCCTTAATGGACGGTCTTTTCTTAATTCCGTGTTTCCTTTACCCAGCAATTTGACCAATTCATCATTGATGATTTTAACAACTTGTTGGCCGGGAGAAACCGATTTAAGTACCTCTTGCCCAAGACAAGCGGTCTTGACCTCATCGATGAATTCCCGGGCAACGCGAAAATTTACATCGGCTGAAAGAAGGGCTTTTCGTACTTCCGTCAGGGCTTCTGAAATATTTTCTTCCGAGAGTTTACTCTTTCCACCAATGGATCGAAGAACGCTACTTAATTTGTCAGTTAAATTCTCAAACATGAGAAACCTATCATGACACTGGGATTGGCTGGGGGAAAGCCCGAAATCCTTAGCTGCCTTTACGCGTTGCCAAATTTTCTTAATAGCCTAATTTAATCGTTTCCCTTTTAATATTTACCATCCTATGAAGATTCTTGTTGCGGATCGTATTTCTCCACTTGGTGTGGAATACCTAAAAAAGCAGGACGGCTTTAATGTCGTAGAAGCCTATGGTTCATCTCCCGAAGAGGTGGTTAAGGAGGCCGAGGATGCTTCTGCGATTATCGTCCGGAGTGACACTCGAATTACCCGAGAAGTCATGGAGTCGGCTCCTTTGCTTAAGGCTGTTGGAAGAGCTGGGGTTGGCGTGGACAATATTGATATTGAAGCGGCTACAGAACGCGGAGTTATAGTTATGAACACCCCTGGTGGAAATACCATAGCCACTGCTGAGTTGACCTTTACACACATGCTATGTGGTACTCGCCCCATCGTTCGTGGTGCCTCGGGAATGCGGGAAGGGAAATGGGAAAGAAAACTTCTCAAGGGCTCTGAATTAAGAAATAAAACCTTGGCTGTTCTAGGTATGGGCAGAATTGGTGCGGAGGTTGCCAAGCGTGCACAGGCGTTTTCTATGACAGTGATTGCTTATGATCCTTACCTTACTGATGAGAGGGCCAAGGAATTGGAAGTTGAAAAAGTAGACTTGGAGGGTGCTTTCTCTAGGGCAGATTATCTGACGGTGCATATGCCAATGACAGCCGAAACCAAGGGTATCGTGGATGAGGCTGCTTTCGCTAAAATGAAGGATGGAGTTCGAGTATTCAACTGTGCTCGTGGGGGTATTATCAAGGAATCGGCACTCATTGAGGCTCTTAAGAGTGGCAAAGTGGCTGCGGCAGGTCTCGATGTTTATGAAAATGAACCTCTTCCAGAAGACCATGAATTTCGCTCTTTGGACAATCTAAACCTTACCCCTCACCTCGGTGCTTCCACCGAAGAAGCTCAGGAAAGTGTTGGGGTTGAAATTGCAGAAGCCATTGCCGAGGTCTTGAAAGGAGGGCGCATTCGTAATGCCATCAATATGCCTTCCATTGATCCCAAAGATTTAGTTACCCTGAGTCCCTATCTTGAGCTATGTATGCGGTTGGGGGCCTTTGCCAGACAGGCATGCAGATCCACAGCTCAATCCCTTCATATTACTTATTGGGGAGGGGTGGTTGAGTTTGACACCATTCCGCTGACGCGTGCGGTTCAAAAAGGATGGCTTAAAGGTATTGCGGGAGATGAAGGCGTTAATGATGTAAACGCACCTTACAAAATTAAGGCCCTTGGGATGAAAGTTGAGACTACAAAGTCCTCCTCTTCGGTTGACTACAATGAACTTATTGAGGTGAAAACAATAGATTCGGAGGGGAGGGAACAATCCGTTAAAGGAACCACAATCGGAAAAAATGCAGACCCAAGAATTGTTGAAGTGGACGGAGAAGCTATCGAAGCCCGACCTGTGGATACTTTGCTTGTAGTTCGTAATTTGGATAAGCCTGGAATTGTTGGCAAAGTGGGCACTATACTTGGTCAGTTTGGGGTTAATATTGCCAACATGTCACTCAGTCGGCCAGACGGGTCTGAGTCTGCCTTAACTATTCTCGAGTTGGATAGTGAGCCTTCTTCAGAGGTGATTCAAAAGCTCGTTGCTGACCCTGATATTCAGGAGGCTCGGGTATCCAGACAGAGCTAACCTGACCTGTTAAGAACCATGCTTTCAATTGAAATTATTGCCGTTTTAATCATTGGGTATTTTATCGGATCGATCCCCTGGGCGGTCCTTGTCGCCAAGCGTGCTGGTGTGGATATCTTTTCCGTAGGAAGTGGGAATCCTGGTGCCACTAATGTGGTCCGTAGCTTGGGTAAGCCGATGGGCTATACCGTATTCGTGCTGGATTTTATGAAAGGCGTATTGGCTGTATGCTGGTTTCAATTGCCCTTATTTTCATTTTCCGGAGACGGTTCTCTTGGTATCTGGGGTCTTCCAGCAGCCGTGCTCGGTCATACTTATCCAATCTTTACTGGTTTTAAGGGTGGCAAGGGTGTAGCCACCACAATGGGTGGTTTATTAGCCTTGATGCCTGCCTGTTTATTAGTGGGGCTTTTTGTTTGGACTCTTACCTTTTATTTGACCAAATATGTGGCTGTAGCTTCGATTGCATTCGGCCTGAGTTTACCCGTCTGTTCTCTTGTTTTTTCTGCCAATGATCAGGGTAGTTTGGGCCATACTGTCTTAGCATTCGTTGTGATGGGCTGGATTGTTTGGAGGCATCGGTCCAACCTTGTCCGATTGCGGGCAGGAACCGAAAATCGTTTTGAGAGAAAAACCTGATCACATTGATTTTCCCTATGTCCACACGAAAAAAAGAGGCTTCAAAGGTAATTCGAATAGGTATCCTAGGTCTCGGTACGGTGGGGCAGGGCACTTGGAAGCATTTAATAAACAACGCCCAATTTTGGCCAAAAATTTTGGGGGTTGAACTAATTCCAACCCGTGCATCCGTGCGTAGTCTTGCTAAGAAGAGAACCCTCAATATTGATTCGAAACAACTGACCAAGGATTCTCAATCGATCGTAGACGATCCAGAAATTGATTTGATCTGTGAGTTGATCGGTGGAGTCGAAGAGGCAAGAGAGCTAACCTTGCGGGCATTCTCTCAGGGGAAATCTGTGGTAACGGCAAACAAAGCTCTGATATGCGAACATGGTGAAGAACTCTTTAGAGCAGCTGAAAGTGCGGGAGTTGATTATGGTTTTGAGGCAAGTGTGGCTGGTGGTATCCCCATCATCAAGGTTTTACGTGAGAGCTTAGTTGCCAACGACTTTCCTTTAATCTACGGAATTCTTAACGGCACCTCCAATTACATCCTTACCCGAATGGAAAAGGAGGGTGCTAGTTTTAGTGAAGTTCTTCGAGATGCCCGTGAGCTCGGTTATGTGGAAGCGGATGAGTCCTTAGATTTAGACGGGGTAGATGCGGCACACAAAGCAGTTATCTTGGCTTACTTAGCTCATGGCATATGGGTAGATCTGAACGAGGTAACCGTTGAAGGAATCCGCCGCATTTCCAATGAAGACCTTAAGGCCGCAGATAATCTCGGTTGTCGCATTAAGCTTATTGGAGTGATTCGGCGGGATTTTGCCAACGATCATGTTGCGGTATCGGTACACCCTGCACTCATACCAGTCGAAGAAACCATTGCCCGTACAGATGGTGTTCATAATGGGGTTTGTTTAAATGGAACCGTTGTCGGAACTGTCGTCCTTACAGGTCGGGGTGCGGGGCAAGACCCCACCGCTAGCTCAGTTATTTCTGATTTGGTCGATGTCGTAAAAAATATTCAGGGTATTTCATCGATGCCTAAATTGCTTCATGTTTCAACAAAACAATGCCTGCCTGCTTCTCCTGATGAAATCCATGGGCGTTTCTATTTGCGTCTTCTGGTGGACGATCGTCCAGGGCAGCTTGCCCAAGTAGCCGAATCTATGGCACAATTAGGAATAAGCCTGGCTACAGTCTCCCAGACGCCTCATGAAAATAATGAACCTGCCAGCTTAATTCTTACTACCCACCAGACTAACGAATACTCCGTTGGACAAGCTGTTTCTAAGTTAAAGAATCTGCCAGGAGTTATGGAGGAGCCCGTACTCTTTAGAATGTTTGATCCAAGCGGAATATCCTAAAATGAATGTAGTGGTTCAAAAATACGGTGGTACTTCGGTTGCGGATGTTGACCGAATCAAGAAAGTGGCTCGTAGAGTCAAATCTTCTGTGAACGCTGGTTATGGAGTGGTGGTGGTTGTGTCCGCCCGTGCTGGGGTGACTAACCAGCTTATCGAACGGGCTAAGGCAATTCAAAAAAGTCCATCCGAAAGAGAACTTGATATGCTCATGACCTGTGGAGAACAGGAAACCATCGCTCTCCTTTGTATGGCATTACACGCTATTGACGTTCCCGCAGTTTCCAGAACCGGTTGGCAGGTTGGAATTGTTACCGAAGGATTGCATGCCAAAGCCCGTATTCGTGAGGTGACCGGTGGTGATTTGCGCAAACAGCTTCGTGCCGGCAATGTGGTTGTGGTGGCCGGCTTTCAGGGAGTGAATGATAGGGGGGATGTAACCACTTTCGGCCGTGGTGGTTCCGATTTAAGTGCCATTGCACTGGCCGGTTCTTTAAAAGCGAAAGCTTGCCAAATTTATACAGATGTAGAGGGAGTCTATACAGCTGATCCTCGAATTGTTCCAGATGCGCGAAAGATTCCAGAGATCAATTATGAAGAGATGCTAGAATTGGCAAGTAGTGGCTCAAAAGTCATGCAAACCCGGGCAGTAGAATTTGCCCAAAAGCACAATATTCCTTTCGAAGTTCGTTCAAGTTTTTCCAAAAAATCAGGTACCATGGTTAAGAAGAAAGTAAAATCATTGGAGGATATGCTGGTAAGCGGCGTAGCCACAGATAAAAATCAAGTTCGTATTAGTGTGACTGAACTGCCCGATCGTCCCGGTGCTGCAGCTGCGGTTTTCAAGGTAATGGCTGGAGCGGGAGTGGTGGTGGATATGATCATTCAGAATGTGGGCCGTCAAGGATTGGCCAATCTCTCTTTCACCGTTCCAACCGAAGATGCTTTCCGTGCCGAGAAGGCTTTGAAGGAGCATTTCGCAGATGGGAATGGCGGGAAACTTGGCAAAAGTACAAATATTATAAAGGTTTCTGTAGTGGGTGTGGGAATGCGCTCTCATTCTGGAGTTGCGGCCACTTTCTTTGATGCTCTAGCCAACGCCGGAATCAATATGCTGATGATCAGCACATCAGAAATCAAAATCTCTGTTGCCGTTGAACCGAATAGCGGAGATGAAGCAACCCGCGTAGCACACCAAGCTTTCGGTTTGGGCAAGTGAACTAAAATTCGACCCGAAATGCAGTACCTAAGTACGCGTGGAGGTTCAGAACCTGTTGGTTTCTGCGAAGCGGTTTCTCAAGGACTCGCACCCGATGGGGGCTTATATTTACCTGAACACTACCCCGACTTAAGTGGCGTTGCAAGTAGTTGGTCCGGTTTGTCCTATGAGAATCTTTGTTTTGAATTTTTAAAATACTTCGCCACCGATCTAAGTGAAAAAGATTTACATGGAGCAATTCGTTCTGCTTATTCTGGATTTTCTCATCCTGAAATTGCCCCTCTGGTACGATTGAATGATTACTGGCAAGTTCTAGAACTTTTTCATGGACCCACCTTGGCATTCAAAGATTTTGCCCTTCAGTTGCTGGGTAATTTTTATGAGTTGCAAATTAAAAGAACTGGAAGAGAGCTATGCATCCTAGGAGCAACATCCGGGGACACTGGAGCCGCTGCAATTTCTGGTTTACTTGGTAAATCTGGAGTCAATGTTTTCATCTTATATCCAAACGGAAAAGTTTCCCCGTTGCAGGAAAGGCAGATGACATGTACCGGGGCTGATAATGTCTTTCCCCTTGCAATAGAAGGAACCTTTGATGATGCCCAAAGCACAGTTAAGGAATTATTTGGTGATCTTTCCTTTCGCCAATCCATAGGTTTATCTGCGGTAAATTCCATTAATCTTGCACGAATACTCGCTCAGTCGGTTTATTATCTGTACGCATGGTTGAGGCTGGATCCCTCGGACCGTCACAATACCACATTTGTAGTTCCGACAGGAAACTTTGGTAATGTTTTTGCAGGTTGGTTGCTCACCAAGATGGGAATCGAGATTGGGGGATTTCGGGTGGCCACAAATCAAAACGATGTTTTGCACCGTTTGTTTGGCTCAGGGAAGTATCACTTGGGGGAGGTGTTTCCAAGTTTAGCTCCATCTATGGATATTCAAGTGGCATCAAACTTTGAGCGTCTGCTTTATTATTTCCTTGGGCAAAACTCGGATCATGTAAATGAGGTAATGTCCAAGTTTCGAAAAACCGGAAGTTACACATTTGAGAAATTTGCGCTTCAAGGTTTCACAAGCTCTTCAACCAAGGATGTGGAAATCCCTGAGTTGATCCAAAAAATTTGGTCAGAAAATAACTATTTAGTTGATCCTCACACAGCCTGTGCATTCAAGGAGCTATCCAGTAGCTCAAAAGCAGTCATCCTCGCGACCGCTCATCCGGCAAAGTTTCCACAAGTCTTCGAAAAAGCCGGCATGACTAAGCCAACCTCGCCTACGCTCGAAGCTTTGTTGAACTGCAAACCTAAGAAATATTCTGTAGGGAGCGATCCGATGGATGTTCGCTCCTTCATTTTAGATAAATTAAACAGAGAATAATAAGGTTCACGGTTGTACAAACTAGATTAACTTTTTGAAAATGAATCCTGCTATGGTTTTTCTGCGGGGTGGGGGATTGGGTGATTTCATTTTAACCCTTCCTTTAATTCAATTAGCCCATCAAAAAAATCACCGAGTCTATCTGTACGCCCGATCCAGTTATTTAAAATTACTTGGTGAAGAATGGGATTGGTTAAAGATCAGGGACCTCGATCAGTTGTCAGGCGTGGCACCAAATGAAGCTAAGGATAATGTTGTAATTAGTTTTTGGAGAGATGTTGGGTGGTCAAAGGAAATGATGGATGCGGGTGCCTTAAATTCAGTCATGTTAGATCCCCGCCCTCTAGAGGGCCCAAGTTTTCTCAATCAGGCATCTATGAATTTAGGCTGGTCTCTCCCAGAAAATTTTAGATTGCAACCCTTTTTAGGAGAACGATGGAATCAACAGAACCAAACTTTATGGATTCATCCAGGAAGTGGAGGGAATGAAAAAAACTTACCTTTAAAGAGCTTTATTTTTCGGGCCCATCAATGGCTGGAAACCGCATCGAATCAAAGAGTAATCTTTTCTTTTGGAGAAGCGGATGAACCGCTTTGGCAAAAGTTTACTTTGGATGAGATTAGCCGTCATCCAAGGGTTTCTATTACCAGGCCCGCAAGTGTTTATGATTTTAAAAAGCAAATGGGGAAGCATGCGGTTAAGTTTTTAGGCAACGACTCTGGTCCTGGACACCTAGCCGCTAATTTAGGGATACCCGTCGAAATATATTTTCTAAGTACTTCAGAATAAGTTTGGAAACCGACTGGGCCGAAAGTCATTACCCATAATTAGGAACTAGACTCGAGCAAAATCTTATAGGTTACGGAATCCACCAACGCTTCCCAACTCGCGGTGATCACATTGTCGCTCACACCTACCGTGCCCCAAGTCGCCTCGCCATCGGTCGATTCGACATGTACTCGGGTAATGGCATCCGTACCTTGATTGCTTTCAAGAATTCGAACTTTA
>JAYQBP010000021.1:0-11964 GCA_038137385.1 Opitutales bacterium
GCCCCCGTTGTGGGGAAGGTAAGGTATTGAATCACCCCTTTGATCGGTTGGATGATTGTGGCGTATGTAGTTTGAAATACGAGCGTGAGCAGGGTTTTTTTCTTGGGGGCGTTCCGGTGAGTTACTTTCTGATTTGTAGCCTTTGGGTTCTGCCTATTATTACCTTTTGGTTTTTCGACTGGTTACCCCTTAACTGGATGCTTGGTCTCTGCCTTGGTGGTGGAGTGGTTCTGCCCATCGTTGGCTACCGTTACTGCCAAGCCCTTTGGCTTGGGCTGTACTTTTGCTTTGCCTGGCATGAAATGCCTCCCCATGAAAAATGAATCGTTTTATCCCTTTTCCTATGATGAAATTCTTTTTCTTTCCATTTATCTCCCTTTCACTCCTAGGCGTTACGCTCGTCGCGAAGGAGCATGATGAGGTCTTCCTTTGGCCGGGGGATGCCCCGGGCGAAGTGTCAGGAGAAGTAGGGGAGGAGAAGGTGGAGGTCAAGGGTGTGAAGCGGATCAGCAATGTGACCAAGCCCACCATCACTTATTATTTATCTGATTCTAAAAAAGCGAATGGTACCACCGTAATCGTCTGCCCGGGTGGAGCCTATCAAATCCTCGCCATTGAACATGAGGGAGAGGATGTCTGTAAGTGGCTAAATAGCCTAGGAATACACGCTGTTTTGCTCAAATACCGAGTTCCCCGACGAAAAAACCGGGAACCCCATGCCGCTCCTCTACAGGATGCCCAACGTGCAATGGGTTTGGTTCGTCAGGCAGGGAAATCTTGGAAGGTTCCTTTAACTAAGCTTGGCATTATTGGTTTTTCAGCTGGGGGAAACCTTGCTGCAAGAACAGCCACATCCTTTAATCAGCGTACTTACGAACCAATCGACCAGGCAGATCAGTCATCTTGCCGTCCCGATTTTGCACTCCTTCTGTATCCCGCCTACCTCACGCCCAAAAACGACCCTTCCGTTCTTTACTCTGGTATTGAAGTCACTAAAGACTGCCCGCCGATGTTCTTTACCCATACTGGGGATGATCCTATTCCTGCGGAAGGTAGCATTTTACTCTACCTAGCCCTTGAAAAAGCTGGGGTGATTGGAAGTGAGTTACATATCTATCCTTTTGGGGGGCATGGATATGGTTTACATACAAGTCGCCACCCTGTGACGCGATGGCCCAAGCGGGCAAAGGACTGGTTCCAAACGAATGACTTGGTGAGAAAATGAAGGTCGAGCTTCGTAAACGGACTATTTATTATTTTCTTCTCTTTTTACTTCTCTTTTTGTTGAGTCAGTTGTCTTCCTTTTCCGTTGATATAAAAGAAGTTTTTGTAAACTTTTTTAATTAATCCTAATCAAACTCATAGGTAAGTCTTAGGTAGTATTTTATGTCCAACTTTTGAGAGTCATTTTCTGGGATGGAATCGTAAGTGCCAATAAGACCGGATCTGAGATACCATTCTTTTTCGGTTGAAAGTGGGAAAATAACTGCCGTGTCATGATTCATTAAAAAATCAGACAGATTTTCCATTTTGGGAAGAATGGTGATGTCTCCCTCAAGGCTTAATCGGTTTAAAAAGGCATATTGATATTCCAAACCAAGGTCAAAGGCCGGATCTTTAGCATCAGCGATGGAAGGTAGATTTGAGTTTTCATACCTGATTGCCGTTCCGATACGAGATGAAACTTGCAGGTTTATTTCTTGAATCCAATCGTATTTTAATCCTGATGCTCCGGTGGACCTAAGATCAAGGTTTTCAATTGGGTCATGTTCGAAATCAGTCCGTAAGTACCAAGCTAGACGTTCAAGAAAGAGGAAATCATATTCAGCTCCCCCTTTTACTTCGTCGGTATCTCTAATGCCATTCGTTTTATGGGTGTTGTAAGAAAGGAATAAATCGAGTTCACGAATTTGATTAGAGTAGGAACTATCCAGCCTTAGACCCACCCCAAAGGAATCGGTGTTTCCAGAAGAACCCGTTAAATCTAACCCAATCATGCTTTTCCATCGCATTTGCAAGGCCAGTCTTTCTTGCTCTTCTCGAATGAAAAATGGATCGGTAGATTCGGCTATCCATAAATGTTGAATGTTTTGGAAATTAAGATCCTTGGTTTTGATAAAGTCTTTTACATCTAAAAGTTTGGTTGAAGAAGGAACCGATTTGATTTCAAGAGTGTTATTGTTTTCATCCCGTATGGAAATGGGGTTTGATGAAAATAAACCAACTAATTCTTCAAGAGGAATATTAACCGTACTGGAGTAAGATGTTTCAAAAGAAAGATTGCCATCAGAAATACCTAAGATTTTCCCATAAAGCACCGAACCATCTTTTGATTCTACCCGATCTGCATTGAGGTAACTACATAAAGTACAAAACAAGGCCGTTAAAACTAGTAAAATAGAATGCATAAAGTTTAACCTGGAGGCCATTGCATTTGCCTTCCGCCAAGGACATGAATGTGTAAATGAGGCACCGTTTCTCCCCCGTTGCTGCCGTTATTTATTACAATGCGAAAGCCGTCTTCAAGGTTTTCCGCTTTAGCTACATTCGCAGCCGTAAGCAGTAAATGACCCAGTACAGACTGATCTTCCAGTTGAGCCTCACCAATTCTTGGGATAACTTTTTTGGGGATGACCAAGAAATGCTCGGGTGCCTGTGGGTCAATATCACGAATCACGATACATGCGTCGTCTTGGTATAAAACTTGGGAGGCGATCTTTCCGGAGATTATTTTTTCAAAGATTGTGCTCATGATTAGAATGGAGGGGGAGAAGGAATTTATTTGGCTGACCAAATTCGGAGTGAAGATAGATAAAAGTCTTCAATTGCAGCTTCATCCTTGAGGTTAACTTCCATCAGACGGACATTTTTCTCCAGGCAATGGAGCACTCGGGAAAGCTTGATGCCAAGCTTTGAAATATGAGGATTGTGCTCTTCTAAAGTAATGAACGAGCGGGTGGCATCGGATAATTGATTGAAGTATTTAGAGCGTACACCCCTGCGTACACCCACCTCATAAGCATCTCTTTCTTTATCGTCCATTCGCTCTGCGTTCACCTTGTTTTCTTTTACGCAAATTTCCGATTGATGATTGATCAAGCCAAGTAAGGAAGTCATTAATCCGTAGGCATTAAAGAGGGGAGATACTTTGTCTTTTCGCAAATTCTCTCGATTGAGAAGCCCGGATATCCATGCATGGTAGTTTTTTACCCAACTGTTCCAGTTGCTGTCTGTCGGACTTGAAGCTGGCTCAGGTAGACGGGCCAATAGACACCTGCTTCGAATGGTTGCTAATAAGGAATACGGAGTCGAACTTAAGAGCAGAAGGTAGGTGTCCGGTGGGGGTTCTTCTAGAGTTTTAAGAAAAGCATTGGCCGCTTCCTTTCTCATACGGTCCGCTTCGTGGATAATGGCTACTTTGCATCCTCCTTGATTCGATGTGCGGTTGAGAGTGGCAATTAATTCTCTTGTTTTTTCAACACTTATGATTCTGGCCTTACCAGCAGGTCGAAGATGAAACAAGTCTGGGTGTTCGGATTGATTTTCCTGAAGTGATAATATTTGGGTAGCCAGTAAATGAGCCGAATGCTCTGTCAATTCGACCGACTTGCTTAAGAGGAGAATGCCGTGATGCAGACTTCCTTGCATGAAGCGTTTTTGGAGTGCATCGATTGGATTAGATGAGAAGTTGGACATACAGGAAAAAGGGGTAGTCCAGAGGGATAATCAGGAATTATTCTTGAGAATAAAAACGGGCATGAATTTCATTCCAAATCTCAAGTTCGATGTCATCTTGGTCCGCATTTCCGTCGACCACAAAAAAACGATCCGGTAAACTACGAGCTAAATGGAGGTAGCCTTTACGCACTTTACCATAAAATTCAATGTTTTCCTGCTCCATGCGGTCAGGCATATCGGATACTCGGTGTTTAATCCTTTCAAATCCAACCTCTGGAGGAATATCAAGAATGACGGTTAAATCAGGAATGATTTCCCCTACGGCAAATTCATTGATCATGGTCACTGGGTCATCTGCGATCTGCCTAGCTACCCCTTGGTAAACAGTGGTGGAATCTAGAAACCGATCGCACAGCACAACTTTTCCTTCTTCAATTGCCGGGAAAATAACTTCTCGCACAAGTTGGGCTCGGCTGGCAGCGAATAAGAGGAGTTCAGTCTCCGGGAAAATGCTTTTGGAAGAATCTGCATGCATGAGTAGGTGCCGGATATCTTCGCCGGTAATTGTACCCCCAGGTTCGCGTGTAACAATTACATCGCGGTGATCAATTTCTTCAAGACGGTCGGCGATGCGGCGGATTTGGGTTGATTTTCCGCAACCTTCCGAACCCTCGAAGGAGATAAGTATACCTTTTTCGTGACTCATTAAATAATTTCTAAGTTAGCTTTTAAAAGCTCAATAATTTGGGAGGTGGAGGGGCTTTGGGCCGTTCTAACATAATGGCCGGATGTACAGGTGGCTAAAGCTAGGGATGCCAGAGGTGAGAAACCGCTAAGTCTTGCAGAGCAAAATCCTGCGTTGAAATGGTCTCCTGCTCCCGTGGTGATCTTGGGTGATTCGCAATATGGACCTAAGAACCACCAGGCTCCATCCTTGGTAGCGCAAGCAGCCGATTCAACCGGGTGAAGTACGAGGGTTGAAATTCCGAGTGAGTTGCGGATTTCTGAAGCCATATTTTTAAGGTTTTCTTCATTTTTGTCTCCAGTTTTTAAACCCAAAACTTCGCAGACTTGGAGACCCTCGTTGTAATTCAGTCCGAGAGTAACCTCTGCATAGGCCTGAAACCTGGATATGACTTTTAATACCTCTAAAATATCCGCACTTGAACGCTTGGCGGGATCCGCGAGATCAAAAAAGAATGAACGGTTGTCCCGAGGGGGGAGGTTAGGAAGGACTTTATCGACCATTTCAATAAGCAAAGCGGTCATCTTTGGAATCATAGTCCAATTAACTATGGAGATGATATCAGCTTGAGAGAGGAGATCAAAGAAGTCGCCCTCCCCACAACGTTCGATCATTTTAGCATAGTCGATATTTTCCAAACTTAGAGTGTTTCCAAGCATAACTTTGCCGTCTTTAAATTCTAGAGCGGTTGTAATCCCGGGTTCCGAGAGTGAAATGGCTTGAGTCTTTTCCGCGAACTCCTCGAAAACTGGATTGATCGAAGGATCACCTAATGCCCCAATATACCTCACACTCATCCCGAGTGATAGCATAGCATTGGCCATTATGGGGCCGTTCCCTCCCAACTTTTCAAATCTCGGAAACAATTCAATGTTTGCACTCTTACCTGCAGCAGCGGAGATTTTATCCCCCATTTCAGATATGGTTGATACGGGGGTAAATTGATCTTTAAGTCCATGTCTTTTATCCACTGGAGTGACAATCTTGTCCACAAATCCATCAAGGCCGACCACTGCATTTCGGGAAGCCAGGGAAAAGGGCTTGGAGTTTATTTCATCAACGACTTTTTGTGTTAAACGCATCCAATTTTTGCCTAGAATGGATTGGGGCATCCTGCAAACTTAATCGATTCAATTCTTACACTTGCGGGAAAATTATCGTTTTTAATTGATTTTTAACCGTGAAAGATAAAGCTCGAAATCGGGCAGCAAAATCTTAATAAAAGTGATTATGGGAACTATGGTGGATAACTTCTTCTTTCCTGCATTGGCGGATGCAGGCGTAATTGATTATTTCATTGATTCAAATTTTGCCGGGAAATTGGTGATTCTTGCCCTTGTTTTGTTAAATTGTTGGGCGATCGCTATCATGCTCAGCAAATTTTCAGATTTAAAAAAAATTCGTAGAGCCAATGCTCGAGACGAAAAAAGAATCAACGAATTAGCCAGTATGATGGATTATGATGACCAGAATTTCAAAGGACAGGGAAGTCCTTACCTTCATGTTTGCTCCCGAGCAATGGCCGCCGCCAGAGTTGGAGCAAAAGGAGGTAAGGTGAGAATGAATTATGTTGAAAATGCGATCAGTCGTGCGATCACGGAGTTTGAAGATAGGTATGAAAAAAACATGTATTGGCTCGCGACCATCGTTTCGGGGGCTCCTTTTCTCGGTTTACTCGGAACCGTGTGGGGCGTGATGGATGCTTTTGGCACAATGGATGCCGGTGGTGCCACGATCGAGCATTTAGCTCCAGGCGTTTCGGGTGCTTTGCTTACAACAGTCACGGCTCTGCTCGTTGCTATTCCGATTGTATTTATTTATAACGGACTTTCAGGCTTTACTCGAGCCGAGATGACCAAACTCGAAAATTTTGCAAGCAACCTTGCGGACCGAATTGAGCTAGAAACCGGACCCTGATTCGATTGTTTTGCAGTGGCTAAATGATCCAATAATCACCCATGGCAAGAAACTTTCATCGAAAAAACAAACTGGCGGTTATTTCCGAGCTTAATGTTACTCCGCTTATTGATTTGGCATTTTCTTTGTTGATCATTTTTATGATCACCACACCGGTGATTGAACAGTACAATCGGGTCAACCTTCCTGATCAATCAAGTTCAGTTCGGCAACCCCCGCCTCCAGTCGAGGATAAATATATTACAATTGATGAAAAGGGTGCCTTTTTTTGGGGAAAAGAACCTGTCGCTCTTCGAGAGCTAGAATCTCGACTGGATCAGTTATCCCAATCGGTTGGGGAAATCCCAACTATCCATATACGGGGGGATAAATCATTACCTTACCAAAAAGTGATTGATGTGGTAAATCTTCTTAAACAGAGAAATTTAACCAAACTCAGTTTGGACACACGGGCGAGTTAAACCACTAGATTTGTCGAAGTAGTTTGGTCAGAACATTTCCAGGGCCACATTCGATAAACTGTTCTGCTCCTTCCTCTCTCATCTTGAGGATGGTTTCCGTCCAACGAACGGAGCTGTGTATTTGGCGAACTAACAAAGAGGGAATCTGTTCGGGGGTCGAGTAAGCCAATGCATCGACATTGGAGTAAACGGGGAACTTGGGTTGAGAAAAATCGAACTCACTTAAAAAATTTTCAAATTCGAGAGCCGGCTTTTCCATCATTCTTGAATGAAATGCACCACTTACTTTTAGAGGCACCACCATTCTTGCGCCCGCCTCTTTTAGTGGACTGAGAATCAAATTTATTTGATCTTCCGGTCCGGAGACAACGATTTGTCCTGGGGAATTGAAATTAGCCAAATCAATTTCACCAGCACCACACTGATTCAATGTGGACTGAATAGATTCTGAGTCTAACCCAATTACGGCGGCCATGCCGCCTCCGGTTACTTGAGACATGATCTCTCCGCGTTTCGATACCATTCGTAAGCCATCCGTGAAAGACACAGCCTCGGATGTTGCTAGAGCGGCAAATTCACCAACCGAATGACCCGCAGCGAAAGAGGGTGTGTGGCCATCCTCGATTTTAGCTTTGGCTTCGAGAAAACTGACCAAATAAAGAGCAGGTTGAGTAAACTGAGTTTGACTAAGTTGACTGCTTTCGTCGTGGAGACAGATCTCGTTCAAAGAGTATCCTAATTCGTCATTCGCTTGCTGAACGAACTCAGGGAATCGAATAAAGACTTCTGTGCCCATACCTTTAACTTGAGAACCCTGGCCGGGGAATAAAAATGCTAAGCTCATGAAATATTGGAAATGTTTATGATTGTGTTGTTGGAAAGGGGAATGGTTTCTCTATAACAAATATTTCTAGATTATATCCCAAAAGTTATGCAAGAACATCTAATGGTAGATGGCAATAATGCCATTCATGCAATTCCTGAATTGCTTAAAGAACTCCATGTCGATCGAAACCAAGCGAGAGAGGGGTTACTTAGAATGCTTGAGCCTCTCGCGAGTTCTGCCCGTGTTACCGTAGTTTTTGATGGGCGGAATGGGCGTGGGTCGATCGAAAAATTTGGATCATCGAACTCTTTCGATGTGGTTTATTCCTCTTCTAGGGAAGGGGCCGATGGTGTGATAGAACGAATGGTGATGGCTGCTAAGTATCCAGAGAAGTTGTGTGTTGTGACCAACGATAACCTAATAAGAAACTGTGCTTTTTCTTGTGGCGCATCTGCCATGAGGATCGATCAGTTGATCAAGAAACTGGATTATTCAATTGATCAGATAACAAGGAAAATTAAAAATCTGCCAATGAATCAATCCAAGTTGTCAAAACCATTTCACAACAAAATCGAAATTCCAGATTCTTGAATTTTATCCTAATGAAGAAGATCTCTGTAGATTATGATTTTGCTAAAATTGTATGGGAAGCAGTCCAGGGTATCCGATTGGATCCGGATCACTTTTTCGAATGGATCGATACGATTTATCCAAACCCAGTTTCTTTGATCCAAATTAATTTAGGGTGAGCAAGTATGAGCTGCCAAGAAAACTGAATTTTGTGAATCAAAAATACGAGCAATGGATCGAAGAATCATTCCATTTAATTAATCTTTCTTTGGGCAATGAGGGGTTGGTTGATTCAGTCATAAATCAGTTTGTTGAAAAATTTCCTCTCAATACCTTCTCTCATCCATATGCCCAGAAAGCAGCCTTCTTTGAAGAACTCGAAAAACATATACAATCCATTGCCAAAGGAAATTCACCTTTGGGAAGGGGGCAACTTGAATTGTTCAAGGATTGGGATGAATCTACCCCTTCTCTAAAAGGTGAATTTAAAGACCAGAGGCTTGTCCGAGCAGAAGCATTTCTTGCCGCCAAACAAGAAAAGATAAGTTGTGAAAATGATGGGATAAACTTGGGGGGGCCATTTCTATTTAAGTGGATTATCGAATTTTCTTACCAATATGAACGCAAGATTTTACTAGATCAATCCGAGTACTCCTCCGAATTACAGGATAGAGATCAGGATTTATCTAAGTATCTACTGGGCGTGCTTACGGATAAGGAGGCAATCATGGTAGAGGAAAAATGTCGTCTTTTCCCAGATTGGCAGGAAAAGAAATTGAGCTTTGAAAAAGTAATTAACTTGTTTGACCAGGTAGTGAAATGCCGCAATCAGTCAAATAATCAGCCCATTCTTCCGATTTGTAACAACAGTAAGGATCGTATGCTTAAGGAGTTGAATAAGTTAGAAGAGCGATCTTCTAAAGAAACAATGCCATCTTCCCAAATATCCGATGTTGATGTGCATTCTTCCTGTTTAGGTCAGTCCGATGGTTCGGTAAAATGGTTATTCAGGGGTTTTATCTTAACAGGTTGCCTGGCTTGTTTGATTGGTTACTTTGGGTGGACAGAAAAAGTCGAAATTGAACCGAGTGTTCAACAAGTTCCGCTATCCTCAAACCCCAGTAATTCGAAGGAAACGCTTTTAAGTCTCGATCAAATCAAGAATCTACCGCTTTTAATGGCCGAGAAAACTGCCCATTCTCTGCTTGGTCAACGAACGATTCAAGAATTAGATGAGATGGAAGAATCAATGCAATCCATTCAGCCAATCGATATTAATCAAAGTAAATTGATTGGCATTGAGGAGCTCAAGGATAGGTAATCTTAACACTGGGTGTTCTGCTCAAATCATCCAGAGATAAGAAAATTAACCTTTCTATGGGCAGAAGCATTTAAAAAAACGACTCCCGGTACCTTGGGGTCCGATTCGGACACTTAGGGCATGCATACATTTGGGGCAATGCCCAACATAGGCCGTGCCTTCTTTATTTCTGTATATTCTACCGTATGCTCCGCAATTAACGAAATGAATGCCTAGGAATGGCCTGCCAGGATTAGAGTTTTGTGATTGGCTTATGGGGTTGTTCCCATTCATCAACGGCTATTCGGAGTGGTTTTTCTGTAAACCGCGAACCAATCCATCTACCCGTTGACTAAGGATGTGAGCTTGTACGGATAGACCATCTTGACCCTCGATGATTTCTGATACCCAAGTTTTGACTCTTTCTTCAAAAAACTGTAATTTTGCATGGGAGTCTGGATCCGATGCTAAGGCTTTAAAACTGGTTTGTAAATCTTGGGTGGTGGAATTGTTTTGCCCCAGCATTTCCTGAATTGCCTGAAGCGATTCATTTACCAAATCCAAATTAATTTCATGAGTAGTTTTTTGAATTGGCTTGAAGTAATGAGGGGCGGAGGGTTGTTTGATTTGAGGAGTGTTTAAGCCTGCACCATCAAACAAAGGGAAAGAAGTATCTGTATCTAAAGAACTGAAAAGAGGTTGTTTATTAAACGATAAATTGGCCAAAACCTTGAGCTCTTTTCGCAAAGCTTTGAGTCGCTTCCGGGATGTGAGTTCCTGCTCTTTGCTGACTTTGCGGATGATGTCCTCTTTCATGGTTGGGGCAAGTCCGGCAATTTCTTCTAGAATGGCAATCGTTCTTTCGAGTGCGATTTGTTGAGTCTGTAGAAAGGTAATGGCACCCTGCAGGTATTCTTCCAAGTTCTCCTTGGTTTTTAAAGGTGCCTGATCATCGGAGATAGGTAACTTATCTCGGGTTTTTTTGGAAAGTCTGAGTCGCATGAAAGGGTTATTTATGTAAACAGAGCATAATCAAATCAAGAGGAAAGGGCCGATCTGCCTAGATTGGAATGAGAATAAATACCGGATCCGATTAATTGCTCCCCCCTGTAGAAAGCGAGAACTTGTCCGGGGGTTAATGCTCTCTGCTCATGCTTGAATTGAACGATCCACGAATTGGGCTCTTTTTGGATTAAATGAATTTGGGTTGATGGGTCTCGGTAACGGGCTTTGCCTAGCAAAAAAATTTCGGTTTGAGTTGCCAATTCAGAATCAAGGAATTGTACATTTTCTAGACCATAGTTCTTTCCCCAAAGTGTGGGTTCATCTGGTCTTTCCAATGCAATAATGAGCTCGTTTCTTGTTTCATCTTTCCCTGTAACCACAAAGTTTTCATGGTCCATATTAGAAGGAACACCTATCCCCCTCCTTTGGCCAAGAGTATACCGGTGTAGACCTTTGTGTTTGCCAAGCTTTTTTCTATGCTGATCCACGATGTCTCCGGGGTTGTCCTCGATAAAGTGGGACAGAAATTCTGGGACTTTGACTTTTCCAAGGAAGCAGATTCCCTGGCTATCCTTTTTGTTCGCCACAGGGAGATCGGCAGAGTGTGCCAATTTTCTGATGGTCGTTTTTTCAAGTTGGCCAATTGGAAATCTCGCAAAGCGAATTTGTTCATTGGATAATCGGGCCAGAAAGTAAGATTGATCCTTATTTTTATCCATTCCTTCCCAAAGTTCCACTGTGTTTGATTCATTAAATTTCTGGATGCAATAATGACCTGTTGCCAGGGCGTCAAAACCTTGCTCTTTTGCATAGTTCATTAATGCCCCAAACTTCATTTGCTTGTTGCAAAGAATATCGGGATTAGGGGTGATTCCATCCGCGTATCCATTGACCATCGGGAGCACCACTTCTCGTCGATAAAATTCGGTGTAGTTAACTACACGAAAGGGGATGTTTAGTTTTTCGGATACCAACTTTGCGTCCTGTAAATCCTTGGCCCCGGGACAATCTCCAAGCAAATCTTCCTCATGTTCCCATGTCCGTACATAAACAGATTCTACTTCATGACCTTGGTTTTTGAGCAGCATAGCGGAAACTGCGCTGTCCACTCCACCAGACATTGCGATGAGAATTTTTCGATTTTCCCTTGTTTTAGACATACATTTGTTAACCTATAATTTTATGTTTTGCCCTTAGCAAAGGGAATTTGAGTGCATAGGATCAATCTTTTGCTATGTAATTTACCCTATGTCATATTATCGGGGTGGGAAAGTTTGGGTTGAGCAGGAGACGAATGGTTGGGTTGCTTTAGAAAAAGATTGGTCTGGTGGGTTGCTTCCGCAAGATTTGGTTTCGGAAAATAGTTTCCTTGGTGTTGATTTCAACTTGGTCGATCCCATTTCACGGGCAGCGATTGGTGGCTATTGCGAATGGAAAGGTAAATGGCTTTTTTATCTTTCTT
>JAYQBP010000021.1:11974-21279 GCA_038137385.1 Opitutales bacterium
ATGCAGGAGGATTCAATTTTTTTAGTCGGAGACTTCAACAACTGGAAGCTCAGTGAGACTTACAAATTAATTGCAATCGAGGAAGGGCAGGGTGTCCTTTTAACAAAGGCTTTCTTGAAGTCGTTTAAGGAATGTAAGTTTAAATTTTGTTCTGCAAAAGGTAGGTGGATTGAACCCCACCAAGATTTCCCCGGGAGTAACCCGGGAGAGGATTCAATAAAAAATTTCATCTTCAGTCAGAACCGCACAGGTAAAGATTTGTTTAGATTTAGGAGGATTAAATCTAGTCCTGCCCGTGAGGCGAAAAAATGGATTGAAACAAGACCCGAAGGAGAGTTTGGATTTTCTTTCAAAAAAGATCGTTCATGTTTTCGGGTTTTTGCTCCCCGTGCACATAGAGTAGATCTTCTTTTTTTTAAGAACGGGCAAAGTTCCCCAAATCAAGTACTTCCGCTCAGTCGCTCGGATGATGGTTCTTGGTCGATCATCCAGTCTGGCAACTGCAGTGGAGAGTTGTACAAGTTTCGAGTCACGCAAAAGGATTCGGAAAACCAACTCTTCAGCAAAGATATAGTTGATCCCTATGCCAAGGCGATCACCAATCGGGATGGACCTGCTGTCGCCATTTCAACCCACTATCCGAGTGGGAAAAAGAAGTTTCAACCACCAGCAATGGAAGACGCCGTGGTAGTTGAAGCCCATTTGCGTGACCTTTTATCGCATGCCCCGTATGACCTGAATCCTGAACAGAGGCTCGAATTCAGGGGGCTCTCGAAATGGTTAAGTGATGATCATTGTTATCTCCGGAAAATCGGTGCTAATGTAGTTGAACTTCAACCGGTTCACGAATTTGATACGAAGTCTAAACAGGAATATCATTGGGGATACATGCCAGTGAATTTCTTTTCTCCCGCATCCGTCTATGGGAGTTGTTCGAGCGACGGCAGTGTGATTAAAGAATTTACAGAAATGGTGGATTCCTTTCACTCGTGCGGTATCGCGGTGGTTTTAGATGTGGTTTATAACCATGTCGGAATACCACCTCATTTGATTCATTTGGACAGGGAGATTTACTGCATGACGGATGAGGCCGGAGAACTCACCAACTTCAGTGGTTGCGGTAATGATCTGAATTGCAGATCCCAACCTGTAAAAAAAATAATTTTAGACAGCTTGATCTATTGGGTCGAACAATTTGATATTGATGGCTTCCGGTTTGATCTAGGAGAGTTACTCGGATTTGAATTACTGGCAGAAATTGAGTATGAATTAAAAAAGATCAAACCAGGCATTCTGCTTTTTGCTGAACCGTGGAGTTTTCGGGGACGGTTACCTACCCAAATGAATCAGACTGGATATGCTCTATGGAGTGATTCGTGCCGTGAGGAAATGTTTGTTTTTGCCAAGAACCAGGGGAGGAAAGAGTTAATCTTGGAGCTTTTAAAAAGTGGTCTGGATCAAGATAATGTTCGTCCTTGCCAGTCGGTAAACTATGTCGAGTCCCATGACGATTTTTCCTTTGTTGATCGTTTGCTTATTGAGGCATCCCGTAATGAGACCGACGCTTTGGATGATGAGGTGGTGAGTCGAGTGATGATTGCTATGGGTTTATTATTGGTAGCACCCGGGGTTCCGATGATCAGTGCAGGTCAGGATTTTTTACGACATAAAAATGGGATAAGAAACACTTATCAGGAAGGTGAAATCAATGCACTCGATTACAGTTTGGAGGAAAGATTCCAAGAGGAGTCAAAATTTGTAAGGAAACTTATATATTTAAGACTGGGTAACCCTGGTCGCAGGGCAAGGCGTCCATGGTCGGGCGAATGGGAAATTGATTCGTTCAAGACCGATTTATCCCGTGCAGTCGTTTTCGGATGGCACAGTAAGAGAAGCCAAGAAAAGTTTTTGGTTTTAGCCAATCCCTCAAATTGTAAGGAAAAGATAGATTTACCTCTTTTTTGGAACGAGGGGATGAGGAATCTTATCAGTTACCACGGCGATGAAAAATGCCCCGAAGTGATTAATCCCTTATCTTTCAGTTGGTTTGCATCTGAATGATTCATTGATCGGTAGACTTACCGAGCATTTCCTGAAGTAATCCGTAACGCAAATTGTGGTAGGAATGAGTAAGATTCATAGATTTGAAGAACTTCATAATCTCAATGACGCTAAGTAAACCGTAGGGAAAAATATCGGCCCTGTCTTTGGGTAGATCCGGGAAAGAAAGTATGCGATTGCATGTAGGGATGTCACAAACTTCTTTAACTAGTTGTTGAAGGTCCGTGTGGGACAGGGAGCCAGACGGGGTGACTTTTC
Organism: Opitutales bacterium; assembly: GCA_038137385.1. Lineage (GTDB taxonomy): Bacteria > Verrucomicrobiota > Verrucomicrobiia > Opitutales > Seribacteraceae > Chordibacter. The sequence continues at coordinate 14,294 of JAYQBP010000021.1, forward strand.
CGGATTGTTCTAAAATTTTTCGAGTAAAAACAAGGGTTCCTCCAGTGCCTCCGAGCATGTGTGGCTTGGAGTGAAAATGGCTCAAGTTTTCCTTGATTGATTCCCGTATAAAACGGCCCACCTCCTCGCGGCATTGAGAGGGTAATGTACCTTCGCTATTCGCAGGGTGCTTCCTGGCGACACTTACGGCTCCCAGAGGTAAGCTAGCCACTTCCTTAACCATTTCGTTTGTTACTTGGATAAACTCAATACTTCCCCCGCCTATATCCAGAGCAGTGAAGTCTGATCGATCCTTGATAATAGGGTCAGTTTGTAAGCCAAGTGCTACATATCGAGCTTCATCTAAGCCAGATAAAACTCGGATGGCGATACCCGTTTCCTGCCTAATCAATTCAATGATTTGGGGAGTATTTGAGAAAATACGAAAAGCTTCTGTGGCCACGGCTTTTATTTGTACGGTTTTATGCTTTTGGCACGACTTTTGAAATGTCGACAGACATTGAATCAGTAACTTGGATTCGCTTTGTCCAAGGTGGTTTTCACTTGTTTGAGTTTGAGAAATCAAACGACAGGGAAGTGATATTTGTTCTAAAATACTGAATGCTTTTTGGGGTCCGTTATTCAGTTCCGCAATCAAGAGTTTCGAGGTATTAGATCCGATGTCTATTAGGCCGATTTTCAATTTAAGCGATGCTTTACATAGAGTACCCCTCGGGTGCAACTACCAGAGTGAATTCACCTTTGCCACTGGCTCGGGCTTGCTTTTCAATTACCTCGGAAATTGTTCCCGTCAAAATGGTTTCGTGAGATTTAGTGAGTTCTCTAGCCAAGCAAACCAGACGGTTTTCACCCATGATTTCTGCGATATAGCTTAGCGTTTTTTCAATTTTGTATTTTGACTCATAAAGAACCAACGACCCATCATATTCCACCCAGCGGTCGAGGGTTTTTTTAACTTGCCCGGTTTTTTTGGGCATGAATCCAAGGTAAGTAAATTGGTGGGTAGGTAAACCGGAAGCGGCAAGTGCGGTGAGTGCCGCATTGGGTCCAGGAAGAGGAATTACCCGTATTCCTCGGTTATGGCACTCCCGAACAAGGCGAAATCCAGGGTCACTTATACATGGATAGCCTGCGTCGGATAGCAGGGCCACTTTTTTGCCCTTTTCTATTTCTTGAGCAATTTCAAGGCTCTTCGTTTTTTCATTTTCTTCCCGGTACGAAACAAGGGGTTTATGCAAATCTAGGTGTCGGAGTAATTTCGCGGAAATCCTCGTGTCTTCGCATGCGATTAAATCGCAATCAGATAAACATTCTTTACATCGATGAGTGATATCGCCCAAGTTTCCGATTGGCGTGGCAACCAGATACAGATAACCGGACTGAGGGACATCCGGGGTCATATTAAAAGAAACTAGCGATTAAAGCCGCCGCGATCAAATCCTCCAGGTAAACTGTATTCCCAGCTGGCAGGTCTGGCTTGGGGGATTTTGGAATCGTTGGGAGATGCAGTAAAGCATCCAGTCATAAAAAATGAAGTGAGGGCAAGCGATATACAAAAAACTAATTTCATGGTCGAGGTGGGTGAGATCACAAAGTCTCTTCTTTTTCTGGAACGACATGTACGCTGTCCCCCGGACGAAGATTTTGCGGATTTCCAAATTGTGGCAGCAGGTAAGCAAGAGAGAAACCTTGGCTGACGCTTTGAATACGTATTCGAGCTGCCTTTTTGTTTTCTTTCCAAAGGGTGTAAACATTTCCCATAGATACCCCTCTTTCTGATCCAAGTGGAAGGAGGATCATGCCCATCTTTCCATCCACACGACCAACGGTGGAAGGCACTCCAACATCAGTGATTTCAGTGGCTTGGGCGGCTAACATCATTTCGGCCTGGGTAAGTTTGGGTGGACCTTCATCGCTCGGCAAAAATGGATTAATCGAGACTTCGCTGCTCGATTTTTCAACTTCACCACCCTGTTGTTTCGCCACCATTTCATCCACTCCTCTTTTGTAGCCTTCTGCACCTGCTTTGCGGATCTCGTCTTGTAATCCAGCAATCACTACATTGTGTTCTTCATTTAATTGATCCACAAATTCTTCGTGTTTTTTGCCAATTTCAATTTTCTGCTCTTCCAGCTCGGCGACATTTCTTTCTAAACTTGCGATTTTGGTTTCTGCTGCTTCTTTTTCGGCCAATCGTTCCTCTTTTTCAATTTTTAAATCGGCTTCAAGTCCTTCGATCTTGAGGCTGAGTTCACCCACTTCTGTTTCTAATTCTTCTTTTCGGGCTTTTTCTTTGGCATAGAGGTTTTGAAATTCCCTTAATTCCCTATCCCGCATGACGACCATTTCCCTCAGTTTACTAATTTCTTTAAATTTCTCGTCACGATCTTTGTAAAACATGCCAACCACAGTGCGCAGACGATTGGGTCTTGGAACAGCAGGGATAACCGTGCCATCTTCTAACTTGAGTGTTTCTTTGGGAAACTTGGACTCATCGATGAATGGATCGGTGAAACTCGAAGGGGGGGTAAGGGATTCACCAGAAGTTTTCTCCCATTGTTTGGCTTCCTTGGCCCAAGTTAGTGAGTTGGCACCAAATTCTAGGTAGGAGCTTTCCAGACCTTCTCGGTATTCGGGTTTTTTGAGTAGAACGCTTTCGCTAGATTTGATTGATTCAGCGGAAATAGCGAGCGGGTTTTCATCGTTCTGGTCAACGGGGTCATTGGCATCAAATATTTCGTAAAATTCGCTCTTTTTCTTATCAATCTGCTCCCAGGTTTTATCTTGTTCTGCCTGAAGAATTACATAGGAAATGTCTGTTACTTCATCAAGAAAGGCATTCGTTTGAATGGTGAAGGTTTCCCACTTCATCCAAATGACACCGGCGAGGCCAGCAAGAGAAAGGGTGGCTAGGATGCGAAGTACAGTGGCAAGAGCTTTCATGAAATTGCTTATCTAATCTCTAGGATAAATGACAATTAATCAAACATTATTAATTCATTCGTAGCAGGAAACCCGGAAAATTTGAGCACGGTTCAAGCCATGGGTACGAAGAATCTCAATTTCCATAGATTGAATTAATCGATCTTCAAAAATATGGGTACGATGACTGAGTAAATTACTTCTCACTTCTTCAAGAAGGTATGATTTCCCCTCTTCAGAGGTTAGATAAATGCGGTAGTCCTTGATTAGGGATGGTGCACTCTGGTTTAGCAGTGAGCGGGGGTAAGGAGGGTTATGGTGGCCAAAGGAGGGGTCAAAAAAAAGGTCAATCCTTGATATGGCGGTTGGCTCAGGCCAGTGAAATTCTATAAATTCGGGATAAGTGAAGTTGGTTGGCTGGGAAATCCAAAGATTAGGGAGGGATGTAGGGCGGGAATGGGCATTTAGTAACTCGGTTACATCGGTACAATTCTGCCCCGGGGAAAGTTCAGTAATGGCACATCGGTGAGGGTGGGGCGAAAAGTCTAAAGGTACAATGAATTCAGAGAAGGGGTTTTCCGTGACTGAGGCACCAAGCATCTTCCTAGGATATTGAAGAAGGTTTCCTACAGGTGCATCGATACCTACTGTAAGACGGAATGTTTTGGCAGATGTGAGTTCAATAAAATGCCAAGATTTGTGGGTGATTTGCCTGTTGAAATCAAGGCATAGCCACTGTTCTTCAGGCCTTTCTGTGCCAACGGATAAGGTTTCAAGGCAAACACTTGGTATGTGGGGGTTTTGCTCAGAACCCTCGAGGAGTCGTGCATCAAAAATTTGATTTTCTTCGGATGGGGAAATCTTAATTTTAATGTAATCAAGTTGGGTAGAAACAAGGGGGAATTGAATAAGGCAGGAGTTGGTTTCTTTTCCGGGTTCTGTAGTCAAAGTCAGAAGATTGCTGTTTTGCCAGGTTGTGGATGCTGAAACCGTTGCGAGCTTGGCAAGGTTTGATTCATTTACAAAAGACTTCAATCCCGATCGGTGATTATTTTTTTCCAAACCCGCTCTAAAATTATGTATGTGCCCCTCTTTTGAGATGGTTCGGGGTAATCTTTTTTGGGCAATGCACTGGGAGGCACAATAGCCAACAGCGAATCCAACTTGAGCGGATGTTGGTGGATGGGATAGGCTAGGGGCGAGATTTGCTTCACAAGAAATATGTGAGCCTGCCCAAAGCAAGTTTTTGATTTTATTGGAGTATAAGGCTCGCAGGGGAATTTCGAAGGAACTAGAAAGACAAATCTGATCAACCGGAGAGAATCGAGCCTCTTTATTTTTGAAAAGTGGAGCACGACTAACAGCAACCGAATCGTTGAACTCGCAGCAGTTGATTAGGTCTTGTTCGGATAAGCAATAATCACCGGTACCGCGAAATTCCACGGCTTCTTTATCAACCGAAATGATTCTTTTGATCGAGAGGTTTTGGACCGAATCCTTGAGGGGAGACCGGTTTTTTAAAAAATCCCAGGCGGTCCAGCAAAGTTCTTGGGAATTGGGGCAAGGGGGATGCCGGTTTAGCCAATTTAACTGATGAAAACCAGTGAAACCATTTTTTAAGGACTCCATCCAGGCAAGCCGAGCAGAGAGTTCATTGTCCTCCCATTTATAACTTAGCCACTCAGGAGGATTAAAAGGTAAGGAATGATCGGAATCCTCAATTTCAATTAAGGCAGCCGAATGAAAGAGATTCTGGTCTGGATTGAGTTCGATTTTATTTTCACCCGGTGCACCCACGATTTTTGATAGCTCAGCCGTTTCTGAGCAATCGATGAAATATGCGGCTCGGTGTAGAAACCTCGTACCGTCCGCATGATTCACTAAAAGACATGAATCAATCCGATTATTACTTGAATTTAGGTTGGCTTCATAACAGTGATAACCAAGTTTTAATTGGATATTTTTTTCGCGTGCTATCAGTGAATATAAAGCTCGAGCCTGACCAACATAATTTCCCTCGATATTTTCAAGGCGGATTTCAGCAATGATTTCTTCGAAAATGCCGGATTCTCTAAAAAAAGGATCATTGGTTGAAAAATTAAAATCAAAGGGCTCTTGGTGGGTTTCACCGTTCCGTCCGCCCAATTCATTCTCTGCTGCAGCTAAGAGCACGGTCGAGCCATCTCGGGCAGATGCAATCGCTGCAGCTATGCCTCCGACGCCTCCCCCAATAATAAAAATATCAGATCTGCTTGGTTTGCTTTTCAAAATTTAGATTCAAAGTGAGGACATTATGGCCATTATCAGAAAATTTGAAGTTTTATCGATGCTTAAGACTGCTAATGAAATGCATTAAGTAAAATTAATAGGTGGACTTTAAATTTTTTAATATTGTCTGAAAGCCGATCTAAATATACTCCAGAATGTTTTAATCTTCCGCACTCTTAATTTGCTGTCTTAACAAAGCGTGAAAAATATTTTCCCAAGGTGGTCCAATACTGTACCAATCAAATTGATTGTATGTCTTGGCATGTTGGGGACCGCCCTCATTGCAGGAATCACCTACTACGCGACTCCTAAGTATACCCGAGTGGGCTACCAACCTACACAACCTGTCTCTTACAATCATGAATTTCATGCGGGTGAATTAGGTATAGATTGCCGTTATTGCCATACAGGTGTGGATCAATCATCACATGCCAACATACCTGGTGCTCAGGTTTGTATGTCTTGCCACCAAAATGTAAAGGCAGACTCCCCACTGTTAGAGCCTGTGCGCGATTCTTTCTACGGTGAAGATACCAATAAAGATGGCAAACTCTCAGATGGTGAGGACCTCAACGGTGATGGAATTTTAAATGCTGGTCCTGCTATCCCATGGGTTCGTGTGCACAAAGCCCCTGACTATGTTTATTTTAACCATGCCATTCATGTAAACCGTGGGGTTAGTTGTGTGGAGTGCCATGGCCGCGTGGATCAAATGGTCGAGGTTCATCATGACAAACCGCTGAGTATGGCGTTTTGTTTGGATTGCCACAGAAATCCAGAGAAATCTCTTCGTCCGCTTGATGAGGTTACTAACCTTTCTTGGGAGGCAAATGAATCGAATGAGGTAGATCCTTTGATCGCACAAATTCATTCGGGTCTTGAATTGAAAGAAAATTGGGGCGTTCATCCCCCACTTAGTTGTACGGGCTGTCACCGATGATTATGGATAAAGATCAACCTGATTTGCCCACTGGCAAAAATTACTGGAAAAGCCTAGATTGTTTGGCTGAAACCCAAGGTTTCAAAGATTGGGTTTCTCGGGAGTTCCCTGAAGGTGCCAGTATGTTGGATGGGGTCCAGCGCCGAAGTTTCGTCAAGTTAATGGCCGCTTCCTTTGGGCTTGCTGGTCTTGGCATGACTGGTTGCCGTCGACCCGAGCAAGTTATCCTACCTTATGGCAAGAGTCCAGAGGAGCTTATACCCGGTGTTCCTGCGTACTACGCCACTTCTCAACCTACCAGTCGTGGTTTTCAACCCCTGATCGTCGAAAGTCATCAAGGGCGTCCTACGAAGGTAGAGGGGAATCCATCCTATCTTCCCTACGGCGGAAGTACTGATGTCTACTCTCAGGCAAGTGTGCTTGACCTTTACGATCCTGACCGTGCTCAGGGTAGCTTTGCTCGGGAAACTCTAAAAAATGGAGTCAATCGTTGGAAAAAAGTATCCACTGACTCTGTTTTAAATATTCTAAAAGATGAGGTTTCCGAAGGTAAGGTTGGCGTTCTAGTCAATCGCTCCCATTCGTTACTTCGCCAATCTCTTCAGAAGAAGATTGCATCTTCAGGTATTCAGTGGTTTGAGCATGACGCGATAGATTACACTTCAGCTGAAAATAAACTAGGAAAAGCTCTTGGTCTCAAAAAGGCGTTGCGTGCGGTTCCTAATTTATCAATTGCAAAACGGGTATTATCTTTAGACTGCGATTTCCTTGGGAACCGCGAAGCCAACGAGTTGTCCAACGCTAGGGCATTCATGTCGGGTCGTAAGGTCTTAAATTCAGCTGATGCCAGAAAAAT
>JAYQBP010000022.1:0-7035 GCA_038137385.1 Opitutales bacterium
AGAGATCGAGGCCAAGGCAGACTGCGGAGGTGACCAAGGCGGTCACACTAACCTGAAGTAAACCACCGAGGGCAACCTGCCGGAAGATATTCTTTAACCGGGCAAGCGAGAATTCCAACCCGATCGTAAAAAGAAGAAAGATTACCCCAACCTCGGCAATCACCTCAATGGCCTCGGGGTCATGTGCCAGGGACAAGGCTTTAGGACCCACCAGGGCACCCGATAAAACCAAACCCGCTACGACGGGTAATTTCAGGCGGCCCAAGAGTAGGGTCACCAAAACGCTAACCGTTGCAATAACAGTAATTTCTTCAAGTAGGTGCATGGGTTGATCATCTCAAGGATGCTCCCCAAAAAGGACAACCCGAAAGAATCAAAATTCTAGAGGGTGATAAAAATGGTTTTTTAACATTAAAAATATTTCATTCTGTCAACAGGCTTGCCTTGCCAAGTGAGCAGAGAAGGAATACTTTCTTTCGCTTGCATGAATTCCTCAGCACCACTTTCTTCTCAAATCCGTAACCTCGCGATCATCGCACATGTCGACCATGGTAAAACCACTCTGGTTGACCAGTTGCTCCGTCAGTCCGGAGTCTTTCGGGAAAATCAGGCGATTGACGAACGGGCGATGGACTCGATGGACCAGGAACGCGAGCGAGGCATCACAATTAAGGCAAAGAATACCTCGGTTCGTTGGAAGGATTATCTGATCAATGTGGTGGACACCCCGGGGCATGCCGATTTTGGGGGGGAAGTTGAGCGGGTAATGAAAATGGTGGACGGGGTCATGTTGGTGGTTGATTCTCATGACGGTCCTCAGGCACAGACCCGCTTTGTTTTGCAGAAAGCCTTAGCCGCTGGATTGCTACCCGTAGTTTTTGTAAATAAGATTGATCGACCCAATGCACAGCCTGCAAAAATGCAGGACTTGGTGCTCGAGTTATTTTTGGAGTTAGAAGCATCGGACGAGCAATTCAATGCACCCTTCCTATTTGGCAGTGCCAAGGAGGGGTTTGCCAAGGCTAATTTAGAGGATGAAAGCACCGATATGCTCCCGCTATTTCAGGCAATTGTTGATCGGGTTCCACCTCCAGTAATCGAGGATGATCCCAACTTTCGGATGTTGGTCAGTAATGTGGACTGGTCGGACTATGTGGGGCGGATCGCAGTTGGAAAAGTGCTTTCGGGCTCAGTTAAGGCGGGTAATCCAGTTTGGAGAATTGGCGAAAATGGGGTGTCTCCCCGTGCCAAAGTGACCAAAGTTTTTGAATACAGTGCCTTAGCCACTCAGGACCTCGCGGAGGGAGTGGCGGGAAATATTGTGGGAGTTTCCGGCTTTGAAGAGGTGGATATTGGCGAGACTCTTTCGGGTAGTCCGGATGTTGAGGCGGTTCCATTTGTCCAGATTGATCCTCCCACAGTGATGATGTCTTTTTCGGTGAATGATGGCCCTTTAGCAGGGCGGGACGGAGATCGGGTAACTTCTCGTGAAATCCGCGAGCGCTTATTCCGCGAGGCGCGGACGAATGTATCGATTAAAGTGGAAGACGGTGATGATTCGACGGAATTTAAAGTAAGTGCCCGAGGTGCGATGCAGGTGGCTGTCTTGGTGGAAACGATGAGACGGGAGGGCTTTGAAGTCCTGGTCAGTCGGCCTTCGGTTATTCGTAAGGAGATCGATGGTCGTACCTGTGAACCCTATGAAACTCTTTACTTAGAAGTACCCGATGATTGTCTGGGTGGGTGCATGCAAGCAGTGGCTAACCGCAAAGGACAGGTGCAGGATATGTCAGCATCGAATGGGTGGACCCGTCTGGAAGCAATCATTCCTACCCGTGGATTAATTGGACTGGAATTTGAGGTTTTAAACCTTACCAGTGGTCAAGGGATTCTTTCGCACTTGTTTTTGGAATACCGCCCAGTTTCCGGAGGGATACGAACTCGTCAGACTGGCACGCTTGTGTCGATGGAAAAAGGGGAATCCATGACTTATGCCCTGCGCAATATAGAAACGCGCGGGAAATTATTTATTGGTGCGGGCGAAGAGGTCTATGAAGGAATGATTGTTGGTGAAAATCCTCGATCCGAAGATTTGCCCGTCAATCCGACCAAAGCGAAGCATGTCACCAACCATCGGGCGGCAGGAAGCGATAAGTCGGAGGCGCTTACCCCGCCTATACGTTTTTCTCTAGAGCGTGCCATTGAGTATGTGGGACCAGATGAACTCGTTGAGGTTACTCCCAAATTGTTGCGCCTTCGCAAGAGAATTCTCGACTTTAATACCCGTAAGCGGGAAGCGAAAAAAGAAGTCTCCTAAGAACTTGGCTGTCTTGTGTTTCTGATTCGGTGCCAATTGAATTCCGATCCATGTCCCACGGTTGGTACAATCCATTAATTATCCTGCTTGCCAGTACCCTTTGTGGTTGTGGAGTCGGTTCGATATACGGTCCTGGCTACTACTCTGAAACCAAGATTGGCGATCTTGTTGTAAGGGTTAACTTTCGGGGAGGAGACCACCCGGTCACTGGAGATTTATGTTTACTTCGTTGTTCTGAAGTTGCCTTGGAAGCGGGTTATTCTCATTTTCAAGTGGTGGACTCGGAGTCTGGTTCATCGATCGATCCGATTTCAACCACTTATCCATTTCACCGTCACTACCCCATGGAGGATTCTTTTTTTCGAGATACTTCGTTTGTGACCAAAACCATCCTTTTACTTGATTCAGATTTGGAGAATGGTTTTTCTTACAACGCTGCCGAAGTGGTCTCCTCCATTCGGGCCAAGTACGATATTGAGTAACTTGCTTGATGGACCCGTCCATTATTGACCTCCTATGATGTTTCCTCTTTTGTGATCTCTTTTTAAATGAATGAACCGATCGAAATTCGCATCCCTGAATTTATCCGCAATGGTTTGATCCTTTGGGTCATTATAGCGATTGCTGTGGTAAGCGGGGTGATTACATCCACCTACACCGTCCAGGCTGAATCTCAAGGAGTCGTCTTGCGTTTTGGCAAGTACCTCAAAACGGTTGAGCCAGGCCTTCGGTTTAAAGCGCCCTATGGTGTCGATAAGGTCTATGTATTGCCCGTTCGACGCCAGTTGAAGCAAGAATTTGGATTTGCCACATTGGGAGCGAGTAATTCCAATCAGTTTTCTGAGCCGCGCACCCGTGACCGTGAGAAAAGCATGGTCACAGGTGATCTTAATGCTGCTGAGGTCGAGTGGATTGTTCAGTACCGCATTAGCGACCCCCGGCTTTATTTGTTTAATGTATTGGATCCTGAGGGTACCTTGCGTTATGTTTCAGAATCAGTCATGCGTACCGTTGTGGGTGACCGTACCGTGGACGAGGTAATCACCATCGGCCGGCAGGAAATCGAAGAAGAAGCGAGAGACCGTTTAGAAACTTTGGTCAATAAATACGAACTGGGTATTGGAATTGACCAAATTCAATTGCAAAATGTAAACCCTCCCCCTCCTGTCCAGGCATCCTTCAATGAAGTCAATCAAGCCCAGCAAGAAAGGGAGCGCATGATCAATGAAGCCAATGGGGAATACAACAAGGAAGTTCCGAGGTCCCGTGGGGTTGCCGATCAGAAAATTCAAGCAGCCGAAGGATATGCACTGAAAAGGGTCAACGAGGCATTGGGGGATGTAGCCAGTTTTAATTCGATGTTAGCCGAGTACAAGAAAGCACCTGATATTACTCGTACCCGTCTCTATTTGGAATCTATGAAAAAAGTCATTCCACAAATGGGTAAGAAAATTATCCTCGATGAGGATGCCTCCCAAATTCTCCCTCTTTTACAACTCAATGACAACCAAGGAGCGGTAACCCGATGAAACTACAAGGAACGGCCATACTTATTATTCTCGGTGCTATCGCATTTTATCTTTGTACCTATGTCGTAAAAGAGACCGACCAAGTCATCCTTACGCAGTTTGGTAAACCTATCGGTGAACCCGTCACGGAAGCTGGTTTGCATTTTCGTCTCCCTTTTATTCAGGAAGTCAATCGGATTGAAAAACGTTTTCTTCCTTGGGATGGTCCGGCAAACGAAATGTCTACCAAGGATAAAACATACCTAATAATTGACACCTATGCCCGTTGGCGGATAAGCGATGCGATGCAATATTTCTTACGACTTCGTGACGAAAGAAGTGCTCTTTCCCGTTTGGATGATATTTTGGGCAGTGAAACAAGAAATGCGGTGGCCAAGCATGAACTCATTGAAATTGTTCGCACAACCAAGGACCGTGTGGCGGTTACCGATAAATCTCTCACCGAAGGAATGGGTAATGTGGGTATGCTTTACCCCATTAAAATTGGTCGTGAAAAAGTAGAGCAGGAAATTTTTGAGAAAGCCGCCGCTAAGCTGGCTGACTTTGGCATAGAATTGCTGGATGTGCGTTTCAAAAGGATCAATTACAACGAAACGGTTCGTCGCAGAATTTACGAGCGTATGGTAAGTGAGCGCCAGCAGATTGCGGCCCGTTTTCGATCTGAAGGGGCTGGTGCGGCCGCTAAAATCATAGGTAAAAAAGAGCGTGATCTACAAGAGATTGAGTCGGAGTCTTATAAAAGAGTGCAGGAAATCTATGGAGAAGCGGACGCCAAAGCATCTGCGATCTATGCCAAAGCTTATGATAGCAGCCCTGTTTCCTCGGAGTTTTATAAGTTTATTAAGACTTTAGAAACTTACGGAGAGGTTTTATCAGATGATGTTTCTTTGGTTCTCACCACTCAGTCGCCTTTATTTCGTTTACTCAAAGCAACGGAGGAGTCGACTTCTTCATCCAATAGATCGAGGGATTGAGGATGAATCTTAAGATTCTTTGAAGACTTCAAATAATCTGGTAAAACTTTAATCTTGGTCAGCAAAAATTCGTAGGTTTTTTGGTCAATCCAATCGTTTTGAAGCATTCTCTCCAGTAACCTCTTTCTTCTAGCCAGTTCGATTTTCTCCTTTTTCCTTTCCTGCAAGGATTTGCCAACAGTTGGAGCGAGGACGGCATAGATCAGGCAGACCCCTCCTCCAATCAATAAATAAAGAGCAAACTTGGTAAATTCACCATCTTGTTCCTTTGGAGACTTTTTTTTATTTAAACTTTTTTCTGTTTTACTGAGCTGGATCGGGCTCGATAAATTTTGCTCTTCTATACTCGTGTTGATTGCTACAATCTTTTCAAATTCTATTTGCTGTTGTTTTTCTAAAAATTTTTCAATCTTGTAGGATTGTTCTTTGAGGAAAGGACGAAGCGATAATTGCAGGTCAATGTTTTCCAGATGATATTTTACGAGCCATTGGTTAATTATATCGCTTCGGATATTTGACAAATATGATTTTTGAGTAGAGGAAAAGTTTTTGTCTAATTCAATATCAATGATTTCTGCAAATGGATCATCGGAGGATGTAACCGTCTCCATCCTTCCATGATAACGGCTTTTTTTTAAGCAGATAAATTCTAAAGTGGGCGAATTTACAGGATCAAATAAAAGAATTTTTTTTTCCCAAAACTCTGGGTTGTAGTACTCGTTTTCAGCACAAAGAAAAGTATCAGTTGTGCAAAATAATAATAAAGCAACATTTAAGCAACGCATCGGTTCCTTACGGCTATTCAAGAGACCTGATTATCTAAGTTCGAACAATTTCTTTCGGCTTCTCTACGGTTGAAAAGTTTGGCAAATAAAGACCGGGAGATTCTCCAACTTTGTTTGTTCAGACCAACGAAACAAAATAGAACAGCGGTCATGAAATAAGTCGATGGTTCAGGTACTACTGATAATGCATTTAAATCAGTATTATCAAAAGTATATTCTATTGAATTACCGCTTTTATCCCAACTCCAACTATTGTAAGCACCTCCGAGCCAAGAATCGACACTATAAGCGTCAACGAACACAAAATGATCACTACTGTAATTATAATCAGTATCATTGGTAGTAGTTAGAAAAGGACCACTAAATGTAATATCACTCCAATTTGCCCCCCCAACTCCGAATTCATACCCAAATATAGTGGTTCCAGACAACATACTTGATCCGTCCCAAACTAATCTTAATTGCATAGGGGAAGATGAAGTAAGCAAAGATTCATTCGTATCATTATTGATTGTAGCGTTCGTTTCTAATAGATTAACCGGAGTGAAAGTTCCGCTTGAGAAGTTAGTAAGTTCTAATTCATAAACTACACTAGGATCGAATTTTCCTGAGTAATCTTTTCTTCTTTGTCTATTGGTGCGAACTAGGTTGAGTGATTCGTTGCCAGTGTCATTGGAGATGACCGGATTACTCAACTTACCTTCAAAAATATCGTAAGATGATTGGATTCGGTGAGTCCACAGATTAGTGTAGTCTGGGTATTTTTTTTGGAGGTCGTGAATAGTAAAGTAGTGAGTTCTGTCTTGGTTAATACCGACATCTCCCGAAGCTTGTTCGAAGTCGTTTAGATTTTGAGGGTCCAAGGAATGCTGAACATATAAAGTAGGATCAATTTTTCTGTTTAAATCAAAGGATTCTGGAAAATATCTGGGTGTATCAATGGGTTGATAAACCAACATAGAATCATAGTTAGACTGGAAGAGAGAACTCAAGAATTCGTCGATCTGTGAGATGAATTCAGTCTCGATTTTTGGAGAATGAGAAGACTCCCTTGGGGCGGCGTTATTTGGGGTTATATTCGACTGAGATAGCTGCACGGGAAAGTCTCTAGCATGGAGAGAATCAAGCAAATTGCTCAACCCGTCGTCGTCCCAACCAAATAAAGGTTTTTCGATTTGAGAATGATTGGATTTAAGAACATTCCAAGAATGATTCAAAGATTGGATACCTAAGTCGATGAAATGGTTGGAAGGTTTAGGTTGTATGGAATATTCTGCAAAGATAGATTCATTTATGGAAGAACCTTGAGAATTTTCGTGGAATGGATGAATATATTGAGCATGAAGATGGATGGAGAGCCCAACGATCCAAATGAGGTTAATTTGCAGAATTTTTATAAATTGATCCACTACTTTTACATTAGCATAAAT
>JAYQBP010000022.1:7045-20964 GCA_038137385.1 Opitutales bacterium
CATAAAATACATTTAATGTCCCTTTATATATCTTTAAAGATAAAATTTTGCTCTTTTTCTAACAAAATTGCATTATTTGATTCAATGTAAGCCCCCAATCCCCCTCCCTTGCGATAAAAGATAATGACTTGGTATATAGTAAAACTCCTCCTTACATCTGTGATAATTGTGCTTATTTCTGAGATTTCCAAAAAACTGCCCTTGCTGGGTAGTCTAATTGCTTCTTTGCCTCTTGTTTCTGTTCTCGGTATGATCTGGATGTATGGTGAGACCAAAGATCTTGTCCGAATTGCCAATCATGCAGAAGGAACATTTTGGTATGTGCTCCCTTCTTTACCCATGTTTTTACTCATGCCGTGGTTGATACGAAAGGGGATATCTTTTCCCATATCCCTTTCTGCTGGAATTGCCCTTACCGGCCTGTTGTATGTTGTTACAACCAAAATTTTAGCCAAGTTTGGGATGAATTTATAACGGTCCACTTTCCGGGTACTATGAATCGAGCTATCGTTTGTTCGGCGACCCTAGGTTCTACCTCAATTCTTTTGGGTGCCTATGGTACTCACGGATTGAGTGAGATCTTTGGGCAGTTCCCCCAAATGATTACCGCTTATGAAAAGGCCGTTGATTATCAAATATATCATTCGATTGTGATTTTGGTTTTGGGCATGGGTGCTTACATCCCCCGACTGAAGCTTCCCCCATATTTGTGGACCTCATTTGCACTCTCCGTGCTGCTTTTTTCATTTCCGATTTATTTTTGGGCGTTAGGTGGTTCTAGAGCGTGGGTTCAAGTCACCCCTTGGGGAGGGATTGGGCTTTTTATATCTTGGGTTTTATTGATCCGTTTTACTTGGCTAAATCGGGATTTGAAATAGGCTCGGACCAATGAATAAACTGCTTTTTTTAGCCCTGTGGTTGCTTACATTAATATTTAGTTACTGGGTGGGAATAAGCTCCAATGATGTAAAATATTCTATTCCCTCTGAGGATCCTAGTACTCAGGTGGATTCTAGTGTTTATTCAGTGCTTGAACCTGCGTTCAAACCTCCTTTGATCCCTTCCGGAATTCAGGGGCATCCTGCCGACAACAAATTGTCTAAAGTCTCATCCTTACCATACACTAAAACCATATCCGAAGAATCGGAGTCAATTTCTTTGCAAGCTAAGCTTAGATCTTCGCATCCTGTGCAAAGGTTGGAAGCTTTTGCTGAATTGCTTAAAAATCCCAATCAATCTTCTATCGATTCTGCCTTGGAAGCTTACAATTCTCTTCCTCATGGACCGGGACGTTTCAGTGAGCTAAAAATGATCTCATATTCTTGGGGTCAAGTGGATCCAGTCTCTGCTTTGCAATGGGCGAATTCTCAAAAGCATTGGGACCAATATTTGGCCCGTGCTTCGATTATGGATGCTTGGGCAAGAAATGATTCGGATGGTGCGATCCAGTGGGCAAAAGAAAATTTCGATGGGGATGAAAATCCTTATTTTGTTGGAATTATAAACGGCCTTTCTGAGAAAAGTCTTCCTCAGGCAACCGATTTAATGACCGAATTACCTTACGGTAGAGTGAGGGGTCGATCCGCAGCGATTCTTTTTGAAAAAGTCTGGTCAAAGGGGGAAGATGTCGCACTTCATTGGGCGGAGCATCTACCTGAAGGTTCTTTGCAAGATTTTGCTTATGGGGAACTTGGAAGTAAGCTGGCGAGTCAGGACATAAGCCGTGCGGTGGAATGGGTCGAGTCGATGGAGGAATCCTCGGTCAAGGTTGCCGTTAGCGAAGATGTATCTAGGGAAATGGCGAGGAAGGATCCCCAAAAAGCAGCAAATTGGGCGAGCAATTTACCTAACGGTAAGTCCAAGAATGTAAGTCTGCTTCAAGTGGCCGAAATGTGGACCCGAACGGATCCAATAGCCACGGCCGAATGGATTAATCAAATTTCTGCCGATATTAACAAAGACCCCCTCATTGAGACTTTGGTCAATAAAATCCATAAGTCCGATCCAGAAAACGCTAAAATTTGGGCAGAATCGATCACCAACCCTGATCGTCGAAAGCACATGTTGCAGAAAGTGGAAAAACAATCCAGGCAGGTATCAAAACCCGAAAAGAAATAAAGACCTATTCTTTGGAATTATCTTAGACTGTACTGCCATATAAAGATTGCGATTTCCTTGGTAGTGTATCCTGCTTTTAGATCAGTCAGTCTTTGCTGAATACGATACAAACTGGATTGGGTACGCTTACAATTGCTCCTCGTTGGTAGGTCAATTTACCGGTTTCTTGATCGATCCTGTGGGCGGAGATCGTGCAGGAGTCTTGACCTGCTGAAAGGAGCCAAGTTCCACAAGGTGATAGATTGATGTTTCGTGGGAAAGCACCCCTGATAGGCTGGGTTTGAATCTTTTTGAGCTGCCCCTTTTCCAAGGTGTTAAAAAAAGAAACAGAATCATGCCCGCGGTTGGATGTGTATAGCCATTTTCCATTGGGGTGAGTCAGAATTTCTGCAGCTGAATTAAAGGTTTCGGCAGCCTTTTGTTCCTCGGTCAGGGTTTGGACTGAAAAAACTTGTCGTGCGGTGCCCGTTTGTGAATCCCAGGCAAAGGTAGAGATGGACAGGTTGAGCTCGTTCAAAAGATAAATCCATCGGCCATCTTGCGAAAAACGCATATGCCGGGGGCCTCCTCCGGGAACTGAGTTGGCACGGGAATGCTCAGTCATGTGGATCTTTGTTTCATGGATTTGGTAGATTATAATTTGATCTAAGCCAAGATCGGGTACTAATGCGTATCTTCCGCAAGGAGAAAAACCGCACCAATGAGGATGAGGCGAGTTTTGTCGGGTTTTCACAACACCTGAGCCTCCCCGATGAGGATAGATGATTGGTTCTTGCAGTACCCCGCTTGAATTGAGGGGGAATAGGGCAACCGAGCCTCCTCCGTACTGGGCAGTTAAAAGAAATTGGCCGCTTGGATGCACAGAAATATGGCATCCCATCCCATCGGTGCAGGTCATTCGGGAAAATTCCTTGAGCTGGTTCGATTCCAAAAGATCGTAACCGATCACCCCGGCTTCCTTGCCCCAGCGACACACCGAATATAGTTTATTGTCTGTAGGGTGCATTGCTAGAAAATTAGGAGACTTAGCTTCTGTCATTTTTTTCGCTGTGGTGAATCGACCATTTTCTGGATTAAAAAAAGTCTGGTAAATACCGTCTGATGTAGGACCGCTTGTGCCAATTATGATCGAAAAAGGTTGAGCATGTAGTCCATTGAATAGAAGCCAAGCGAAGCAAGAGATTAGGGCATAGGTAAACCTAATTTTCATTAGGCTAAAATTTGTGTGAAAGAGTCTGTTCATTTAACATACTTATTGATTCAATAAGACCTTGAATATGGGGGAGTCGTGAGTGGATTCAAGTGGAAATAAATGATTGATTAATCATTGAAATTGCAAGTTTTGGATTGATGAACCCATCATTTAATCAAAGGGTATGGGAGTGATTTGTAAAAGTTTCAAAGATAAGGACAGAATGAGGAATGCAGGTCGTGCTGCAGCCACCGTCCTCGAAAGACTATGTACTTTGGTAACTCCTGGTATGAGCACTTGGGAGATCGATGAGGCAGGTGGTGAAATTATGAGAGAATTAGGGGTGAAAAGTGCTTGCAAAGGATATCGCTCGGGGCATCGTATCTTTCCCTCATACACCTGCTTATCTGTAAATGATGAAGTGGTTCATGGAATTGGAGTCAAGGACCGCTTGATCAAGGAGGGGGATGTAATTTCTGTGGATGTTTGCGTTCGGAAAGATGGTTTTATAGGTGATAATTGTCGTACAATTGCCATAGGTGAGGTCGATTCGAAAATCCAAGAACTCCTCCGAGTGACTGAAGAATCATTGTATATTGGCCTAATGCAAGCCCTTCACAAACGCAGGGTGGGGGATGTTTCCGAAGCGGTCCAAAAACATGTTGAGTCGGCCGGGTTTGCTGTCATTACCAATTTCGTTGGGCATGGAGTGGGGCGTTCTTTACACGAAGATCCTCAGATCCCCAATTTTGGAAAAAGTGGACATGGTCCGCAATTTCGAAAAGGTATGGCGATTTGTATCGAACCGATGGTGAACATGAAAAGCTCGCATATTCGAATGGGCAAAGATGGATGGACTGCCCTCGCCGTTGATGGTATGCCCTCGGCTCATTTTGAACACACTCTTCTCGTCGATGAAGGTCGACCTGAAATCCTCACAATTCCCGATTCTGTCTCTGATTCTCCAAGTTTTTTAGAGGGAAAATTGGATGCGATTGACGCATTGGTTGTAAATTGAATTTTCCATGCTTAAAAAGCTAGGAGATAGTGTGTTTTGTTTTGATGTTGAGTGGATCCCCGATCCTAAGTCAGCAGAAATTTTACATGGCCTTCCAGCCGCATTGGGACCCGGGCAAGATGCGTCCTGTTCCTTTGAGGCATTGTGGGCTAGTGCTCGTAAGGAGGGAGATGATCCAGACTCCAAGCCCTACCTCAAGACTATCTTATGCCGGATCGTTTCTCTTGCAGGAATTCTTCGGGAGAGAGTCCCTGGAGAAAGTCCATCCCTTAAGTTGATATCCTTGCCGCTTGATCCATTGGATTCCCAAAAATCGGACGAGAAAACCATTCTTTCCAGTTTTATGAAATCTGTGGGCCGAAGGAAACCTCAACTTGTTGGATACAATTCCGCCCAGTCAGATGTTCCGATTTTAGTTCAGCGTGCCATTGTCAATGGTCTTCCTGGCTTTGGTTTTTCGGACCGCCCAAGTAAGCCCTGGGAGGGAGTTGATTATTTGGATTCAAGGAATTCGGATTACAACATCGACTTAGCAGATGCCATGGGCCAGTTTCGGGATCGTCCGACCCTGCATCAGGCAGCCACATTAAGCGGTATTCCTGGGAAGTTAGAAGTAAGCGGTGCATCCGTAGCCCAGATGTGGCTGGATGATCAGCTTCCTGAGATTGTTCAGTACAACGAATTCGATGCTTTCACCACCCATCTTCTATGGGCTCGGGTGGCTCATTTTTCGGGACTGCTAAACTCCGAAGAATATTTGCTAGAACAGCAACTTGTCCGAAATTTGCTCGAGGTTGAAGCCAAAGAAAAACGGCCCCATTTGCTTCGCTTTATTGAGGAGTGGGATCGTTTACTTGCCCTCACCGGCCAGAATTGATCGCAAAGAATTTCTCCTCCAGTATTTAATGAATCATCCTTTCAGATGCAGGCAGGGGTAGAATTGCCCAAATCCATAAATCCCAATAGATAAAACCCATGATCTCAGACAAAGTTGCCGAAGAGGCCCTAGACAAACTATCCGATACACATCAACGACTCCTTGCAGAAATTCGCAAAGCTGTGATCGGACAAGATGAGGTGATTGAGCAGTTGCTTATTTCCCTCTTGGCTAGGGGGCATTGTTTACTTACCGGGATTCCGGGATTGGGAAAAACCCTTCTTGTCAAAACTTTGGCCAATTGCCTGACTCTCGGGTTTAAAAGAATCCAGTTTACTCCTGACTTGATGCCGGCCGATGTGGTGGGTTCTGAGGTTGTGGATGAGGATCAGGCGACTGGGAAATTATCATTCCGCTTTGTAGCGGGTCCTATTTTTTCTCAAGTCGTTTTGGCGGACGAAATAAACCGCACTCCCCCTAAAACGCAAGCTGCCCTATTGGAGGCGATGGAGGAAAGGCAAGTGACGGTGGCAGGAAAGACTCGGCCATTGGAGTCTCCTTTCTTTGTTCTCGCTACTCAAAACCCCATCGAGCTAGAGGGAACTTATCCCTTGCCGGAAGCTCAATTGGACCGTTTTCTTCTCAATCCTGTTATCCAGTATTTGCCCGAGGCTGAAGAAATCCGTATGGTTGGAGATACCACCAGTTCCGACCGACCGTTGCCCGAAGCTGTACTTTCAGGGGAAGAAATCGAAAAGCTTCAAATTCTGACCCGTCAAGTTCCTGCTCCGGAAAATGTGCTTTCTTATGCAGTTCGACTGGCTGCCGCATCCCGACCCAACTTGGATGGGTGTGACCCTTGGTTATCGGCTCGTATTAAATGGGGAGCAGGTTCGAGAGGATCTCAGGCATTGGTTTTGGCTGCCAAAGCAAGAGCTCTTCTTCAGGGTCGCCCGAACGCTTCTTGCGATGATGTTAAGACATTGGCAATATCGGCTCTGAGGCATCGGGTTGTTCCAAGTTTTCTCGCCGAGTCAGAAGGTCTGTCCTCCGATGATCTGATCCAACAATTATTGGATCGGGTTGCTCCCTGAACCCACTTTTCCTTTTGATCTATAGACGATTGGGATAGTACATGGCTCAATTGGTTGAGAACCCCTTGCTTGATCCTGCCAATTTGGCTCGGATTGACGACTTATCACTTCTTGCCAGGGTGGTAGTTGAAGGGAACCATTTTGGTCTGCACCGAAGTCGCAAGCAGGGTCATGGTAGTGAATTTTTTCAATACCGTAATTATGAGCCGGGAGAAGACTTAAAGAATATAGACTGGAAGGTGTTTGCTAAGCAGAACGAGCTGGTGGCTAAAACCTATGAGGAAACTTCCAATGCCAACCTTATTCTTATCCTCGATGCCAGTGCCTCAATGAGTTTTCAGGGTAATTCGTCCCCCTGTTCTAAATTTCGTTATTCCCAGATGCTAGCAGCTTGCTTGGCTTATCTTGCCTATCGTCAGGGAGACCGCATTGGTTTATTCGGAGGGAACCAGGAAAACCTGCAATGGTTGTTTCCGGAATCAGGGAAAGAAAGTTTCAAGTCCATTCTTACGAAGATAGGATCTATGATACCTCAAGGAAAAGATCCGGACGATCAGGCATGGGAAAAGTTTAAGGCCAGTCTTCCTGCTCAGGCAACCGTGGTCATTATTTCAGATTTTCTTGAGGATGAAGATCGAATCACGGACCGTCTAAGTTTTGCCCATTCTTCAAGGTACGAGTGTTTATGTCTTCAAGTCATCGACCCAATCGAGGAGAATCTTCCTGAAATGGACGCCGTCCGCTTTGCCAGCCTTGAGGGAGATGAAGAAAAGTCTGCCTCACCTGAGCGTATCAGGCAGGAATACCAAAGGCGGTTTCTTGAGCACCTCAATACTCTGACCAATTGTTTTGCTGCTTGCGGAGCCGAATACACGGTCTTAAAAACCGTAGACAACCTGGGCTTAGGTATCCGAAAATTTATTGGTCTTCGGAGCTTATTTAAATGATTGAGTTTGGCCAGCCCATTGCCCTGTGGTCCGGTTTGGCAATCGGTCTTCCCATCTTTGCTCACTTAGCCTACCAGAAAATAAGCGAAAAATTTTCTTTTTCCACCCTTCGCTTTCTTGAGACTTCCACCCTTCCCCGAACTGGCAGAAGACAGCCCAGCGATTGGCTGCTTTTGCTTTTGCGTATTCTCCTTTTCTTAATGATCACTCTGTTGCTGTCCGATCCTTATTGGCGCACCCCACCACCCGATATTCCTGTTCCGCAAGGTGGGGATGAACGGTGGCTCTTGTTCGATACTAGCCCAAGCATGGCTGGTTGGAATGCCTGGGGTTCGTTGGAAAATACTTTGCTCTCCCGCATGGCAGAGGAACCGGATGCCAATTTCGGTCTTCTTTTCCCCCAGGAGAGTTCCCTCAGAGAGAACTCCCTTGGTAGCTCCCTTGATGAAATAAGAACCACCTTACAAAGTGCACAACTTCAGCCCTATTCCTATGGTATTCAGGCAATGATTGACCGGGTAATCGAGTTATTCTCTGAGGGTTCTAGGTCACGCAAGGTCATCTTATTCAGCGATTTTCAAAAATCATCCTGGCAGGAGGTCTCAGGTACGCTGGCCAGTCATGATATCGATTTGGAACTAATTCCTTTAGGACATAGCTCAGGTCTCTGGTCCCACCGAACCGGTAACCGTGGGGTGATTGAGACAAAAGTCGCCCCAGCAGGTTCCGGGAAAATCCGAGTCTGGTCTCTGATCAAAAACTGGGACTCAAATCTTTCCGAGGTACAGGTTTCCTTATTAGCTGGTGGACAGGTCCGGGAGGTTGTGGAGGTTTCCCTTCCTCCCCTCGGGTCCGCTCAGGTTCAATTCCATTTACCTGCTGAAGATTTTTCTCAGGCTTTAGTCAGGATTGAGGGGGGAGACTCCTATCCCCTGGACGACAACCAGTCTCTGTGGCTTTTACCCCCACCTCCCCGAACATTTGGTTTCTGGTCGCAATCGCATAGTGATCAGGACGACACCTTGGAGCAAAAGTATTTAAAAACTGCCATAGAGAGTATGGGGCAGGGGGATTGGGACCGCTGGGAACTCGATCAGAAATCGGCAAATAAACTTAGGAATGGTACCGATTTATTAGGACCAGATTTTCTAGTCATCCCAGGACTATCAGGGTGGTTTAAGGATGAAAACCTAGCTGACCCACTTGAGCACTACTTGGAGAAAGGAGGAACGGTTTTAATCACTCCAAGTTCATTATCCCACATTCAGTTAAATCAATCACTGAAGGATACCGGTTTACTTGATTTAACTTTTGAGTCTTTTGAAAAAATTAAACCAGGAATTGATCCTTTCCGATTCGACCTAGTGCCAGAAAAAAGCCCACTAAGTGAAGTGTTTTTTGGAGTTGCGGCTCGCGATCTTTATTTAACCCAGATTTTTCAGTTTTGCTCGACCCCTTTCCCAGAAAACCTTCAGGTTCCACTGCATGACCGATCGGGTAGGCCCTTATTTGTGATTCGCCCATACCCCAATGGAGGAAAACTTTGTTTTTCCGCATTCCGTATTCTTCCCAAATGGACTGATTTGCCCATGCGAAAATCATTTCTTCCTTTGCTGGTTGAACTATGCTCACTCAATCCACCCGAAGACCTTGAGGGAGGATCCCTCCGGATTGAGTCTGGAGAATCCTGGGAATCTTCGCATGTATCTTTTCGGGGGTCTCAGGCAGGCCTTTTTCAGGTGGATGGAAGACGGTTCGAGGTGGTTTATCCATTTGCTGAGTCCATTCCTGAAGTCATGGCTCGGGCCGAGCTTGCTGATGCCTTGCTTGGACATGCTCAGTCCTATGATTCCAAAGTAACGAACGATCTATTATCTGACGCTTCTGATCGAACTTCCCTTTGGTTGTGGTTTGCTTTGTTGGTCGCTGGGCTTTTTTGCTTGGAGATGATTCTTTCCTCGCCCCGTTCGGTTCTCTCTCGATCGCAGGAGGTGCCCCTTGCCTGATTTTGCCAAAAAGTTACGGAGGGAATCTAGACCCCTCCTGCTTGCCCAATCGATTGGTTCCCTTCTTGCCGGTTTTCTTGCCTGGTCTGGTCTACTCATTCTGCTCGATCTTTATGATGCCTACTCCCCCATTCAGGAAACCGATGCCGGTACCTGGATCCTTACCACTGGAATCGTGGTGGGCGGTTGCAGCCTTCTATTTCTTGGTTATGTCTGGCTGAACCGGCCAACCTCCAGAGAATTGGCTCAGAAAGTGGAGTTAGCACATCCTGAATTGAAGGATTTATTGAATTCAGCCGTCGAAATTGAACAAAAGGGTCAAGGCCCCAAATTTATGGAAAAAAGGGTCTTGCGTGAGTTAAGCCGCCAGGCGGCCTCTCTGGACTGGACTTCTGTGCTCCGACCTACTGCTTCGCTGAGAAAATATTTGATAATGGGTTTTTTCATTGGAATTGCTCTTTCGGTATGGAATTTTAACCGCAACCCTCTGGTTAAGGCCCGTGCTTTCTTCGGAGAGCAACCCGGACTAGAGGTTCGTACCAGCCTTAGTGGAGCACCTGAAATACATTGGAACTTAGGGGATGCTGAGTACAGGAGAGGGACGGATGTATCGATTCATGCTGAGATCCTTCGTGATTACCGCGAGAGTCAGGATGCATGGGTCGAATGGATGGATGGCAATCAAACCACAACGCTTAAGATGCTATCCAAGCAAAAATCGGCTTGGTTGGAATGGGTGATTCCTGGTTTGGATCAATCTTTTCGTTATCGTGTGGTCACCGCCTCTCTGCAAAGTGATTGGTTTCAGATTGAACCCTATGATCCACCGGAAATTGAATTTGTTCATTGGGAGATCACCCCTCCGGCCTATTTAAAAATGCCACCTATCCTTCATAATGAACTCGGTTACATTAAGGCCCCAGAAAACAGTACTGTGCGATTGGATGTCCGGGTGAAGGATTTCCCGAAAAATATTTCCACCCGATTACTTGGTGTTGAAAACAATGTCACACTCGAGAAGACTGGGCGTATCACATTTTCATGGCAAGGGCAACTGGAGCATGAATTTTCGGCTAAAATAGGCCTCACGGATCTGGATCATCCTGACCGCCCGGAAATCCTGTCTGATGAGGTGGTGATTTCTCCGATCCCTGACCAACCGCCCCTCATTGAGATTAAAGAGCCAGGGAAAGATCTCCAATTGCCTTTTGATGCGGACCCTCAATTAATCGAGGTTTTCGCTACGGATGATCATGGAGTCGCCGAAATAGGACTATGGGTCTACCACAATGATGTGGAAAAAGAGCTGGATTTATTTGTCGATCCAATAGCCAAAGAAAAGGCGGTTACCGGAATCTTGGACCTCAGTGAATTTCCCTTGGCCGATGTGGATGTGGTTACTTACATGGCCTTTGCCGGGGATACCCGCGAACCCGGCAATCAAATCTCCGAGTCTGATATTTATTTTATCGAGATTGGGCACTCGGCAAAAAAGGAGGAATCCGCACCTCCATCGGATGCAATGGGTCAGGAGATGTGGGAAATCCCCATTCGGAAATTTATCAACCTTAACCGAGAAATCATTAGAAAACTCAAAAATACCATGTCACTTGAAGGCATAGAGAAGACCGAGCAAACCATTCAAATTTGTGCGGATGCATTGAGTCTAAAGAATCTTATGACCATCGTTTACGATGATCATGGAAAAAGCTTTCCCATCGATGGAGGATTAGACACGGGTGAACTTTTTTTGGAATCCATTTATGATATTGAACAAGTCGAAATTTCCTCGGGCGATGGTGATGTGCCTCAAGCATTCAAGGCGGCTCTGCGGACGGATCGAAAACTTGTGCAAATATGGGGGCTTATTTCCCAAAATAAACCCCCAGAGGCTCCGGGCCAGATGAAACCCAACCCTCTTAATAGAAAAGAGCTTTTAAAAAGCCTCGAAGCTTTTCAAAAGAAATTGCAATTATCTACACAGCCCAACTCCGGTGCAGACGATTAAGGCATGAATCATAAAGTAATCACACTTTCTTTCATTCTTTTTGCTCATTCTTTTCTTTGGGCCATTCGTGATCCCATATCCGCTGGTGAATTGATAAGAGGTTTAGAAAATATAATGGATTCATCCATTGCTGATCCTGATGACCTTCAGGGGTACGACCAAAAGGCTTACAATAAAATTACCGATGCCCTGAGTGCTTTAAAAAGCCTAGATGATCTAAACCAAAGCCTTCCTGAAAATATTTTATCAGATGTCGTAGGAAATACTTCTCGTGCGATTGAATTTTTACGTCTTGCAATCCAGGAATCTGAGTCAGAACCCAGTCCCGGCGACTCGGATATTATGCAACAGCTTCAAAGTGATTTAGAAAAATTGCAGGATCTTCAGAGTCGTCAAGACTCCCTCAACGAAAAAATGGGCCAAGCCTCTGCGAGTGGTCAGAAAGGTAATTCGAATCAAGAACTTGCCAGAGAGCAGGATGAAATTCGGCACGATCTTAATAATTTGAGAGAACTAAGGTATCAGCGCTCTGGAAAGCTTGGGGATGTAGATCAAATGGATCAGGCCAAAAGAGAAATGAAAGACGGAGCTGGAGATCTCAGGATGGATCAACCGAGGGCGGCCCAACCGCATGGAGATCTGGCCTCAGAGGCCCTGAAGAATGCTATTTCCCAGGTGGAGCAGGAAATGTCTCAAGTTGCCGCAGATAGGGTGGATCAGCTTACTCAGGAGGCCAACGAATTGGGTGAGAATCAAGGCGAACTGAAAAGCAAAACTAACATGGCAGGTCGAGGAGATGGGGGAGAGTTGCGTCAGGAACAGGAAGGTTTAAACCGAAGAATCGATGAATTACTCGAGAAGATGGAGGCTCTTGCTCCCGCCCTTAACGGATTCGAGGAAAGGGCTTTGGATGAATTACAAAAAATGTCCCGTGATGCTCGTGGAGGAAACCTTGAAAAATCAGGAAAGCGAGCTTCGAACTCCCTGCTTTATGATGCCTTTTCTCAGGCACAGAAAGAACAGGGGAATGTGGAGCAGGAACTCGGTGACTTGCAAAAAGGTTTACAAAAACTGGAGGATCAATTGCGTTACGGGGATAGTGCCGGACTGATTGAAGCTGCCAAGCATCTTAACAAAATGAATGAACAAGGCCAGGGCATGAGCGAGGAACAGTTCAGGCAGGCAAACGAAGAGGCCGCCCAAGTCTTGGGTAACCTTCCCCATGCAGAATCCGATGAGCGTCTCTTTAATCTTACCCGCATGTTTGAAGAGTCTGCAATTTCCGAAGATATTAAAAATGGAAGATCTTTGTCGGCGGGGGCCGTCCAGCAAGCATCCCAGTTAATTGAGCAGTTTTTTTGGCAACAGGCTGTCCAAGAAAACTTACTTAGGAATCATCAAAATACCCGTGCCCCGACCCGTTATCGTAATCAGGTCGAGGAGTATTTCCGCCGCATTGCGGAAGGCGAGTAAAAGGGATGGAAAACTACGGGTTAGAATGGCCTTATCCAGTTAGCTGGCTTGTTCTTGGCAGTATTCTGTACTTATTTTTTTTGGTTTTGCATACCCGTAAATTATTCCGTTCAACCATCCCTTCGGAAGCTTGGAAACTTACCGTTTTGCGGGGCGTTTGTGCTTTGCTCCTACTGCTTCTTGTTGCCCGGCCATTTGTGGACCATTTTGATGCGGACCCAAGGTCGGCCCGGGTTGTCTCACTGATTGATTTTTCAGGTAGTATGAACCGTAAGGATCCCGGGAACGATAACTCTAGAATTGAACAAGTTCGTCCCTTTTTCGACCTTGGCCGGAAAGACTCCTGGATCAATCAGTCCAGATCTAGGTATCGATCTGTGGAAAGGCTTGGCTTCAGTGGAGATGAGATATTTCCTGTGAGATCTTCAAGTTGGACAAAGCCAGAGAGTGGAGCATCTACCCTAATTGGGGATGCCCTAATCCATATTCTAGAGCAAAAAGATGTGAGTCCACCCTCCGCTGTGGTTCTTTTTTCTGATGGCCGGAACAACTCCGGAAAATCTCCCCTCCAAGTTGGAGAAAAATTTCGAGAAATTGGACTGCCCATTCATGTGGTTGGCGTGGGTGAATCAAGTGAATTTGGGAACCTTTCTATTTCCTTTCTCGATTTGCCAGATTACGCCTTGGCCAAAGAAGAAATAACCTTTCGAGCTCAAGTAAAAAATGAATTTCATCACAAAGTAAAAACGACTGCCCGTTTGTATATGGATGAGAAAGAGATCGATAGCCTGTCAATTACCTTGGCTGCTGATACCAACCAAACCATTTCTTTTCCTCCAGTCACCCCTGAAGTCGGAGGATTTTACACTTTTCGGGTGGCCATCGATCCTCCCAATGGAGACTTCGATCCATCCGATGATGTGGATGCCCAGATTATTGAGGTTCGTCCACCGGAAATTTTCTCTGCTTTGTATATTTCCAATCAAATCAACCAGCTTTATCCCTTTCTCAAACGTTCACTCGCCCATGATCGTTTCCAATTGAGTTCCCTCATTCGTCTGGGTCCTGAAACTTTTCATGTACGGGGTGAAAATATTCCAACGAATGGTTATCCTGAGGATGCTGATTTCTGGATGGAGTACGATGTTGTACTGGTCGATGCTGCCTGCCTAGATGAGCTTAATTC
>JAYQBP010000023.1:0-20053 GCA_038137385.1 Opitutales bacterium
GGAATGATCGTCACTTAAATCCACGGTTCTTTTTTATTTTCTCAAAGGCTAGGTTTATCCGAATGGTTTGTTCTTTTGCAAATACAATCAAATCCTCAGGTAAGTTCTTATTTTCAAGTTTATCAGGGTGAATCGATCTAATTTTCTCCCTGTAGCAATTTTTAAGTTCGGAGTAAGATACTCCTTTTAATGCCCCGAGTATTTGATAACAATCGCTGAGATCATCCTCATGTTCCTGAGGGCTTAGTTTTGTGTTGGGGGTTTTGTACCATGATCGAATAGTGCCCTTAGGCATTCTAAAGCTATCTTGCCCGGACAATAAAAATTTGAGTTGAGTCTTGTTGGGTTGTTTGAGCTCGCATGTTGCAATATCAAATAACCCCCTCATAAAGGAGTGAGCTATGGTTTGGTTATAGCGAATCAATTTCGCGCAATCTGAGTAATCTTCGGAAATCGATCGGGTACTCTGTCCGCTTTTTCTAAAAATATCCTTAGCAAATTGTTCATGGACGGATGATAGATTCATCTTTTTTATAAGAGTTTCAACCGTAGCGATTTCTTTTGCTGATATATGCCCATCGGCTTTTGAGACTTTTGCAGCACAAGAAAAGAAATAGCCATAATACAAGAGTTTTGCTTTTTTCTCGTCTAGAGCGGGTGCAGTGTTTTCGTCAAAACGATGGCCTATATATCCACCAATCATAGCACCCATAGGACCGGCGAATAGACCTAGCCCAGATCCTACGATTTTTCCCCACCAAGTCATTCTATAGCAGGTAACAAGCCCCCTTTAATTTATCTGGCTCGGTAAGGGTCAGGGTTGGGTCCTACTGGATTACCTGTATTAGGGATCACCTGAACACAGCGGTCATCCCATAGTTCGATCATATCCATGTCTTTGGCATTGGTAACCTCGAGTTGAGGAAGGCCATTTTTCTCTAGCCAGTCCAGTATAGGTGGGATGGCCAAATCCGGTTGCTCGGCCCGTGCCGTCACAATCTTGACCCGATATCCCATTTCAATCCAAATATTTACCCTTTTAACCATATTGGGAACAGGCTTTCCAATATGCTCAAAGCCTTGCCAAGCCTCGGCTTGTGCGAGAGTTCCGTCTAAATCTACACCAATCCATTGGCGGGATTCAGCTTGTTCGCCATATTGATTCATATCGGTAATAGGTAAGCCTCGAGAATGAGGAACTCGTACCTCAAGCTTTTTCCTTGAAAAGGCGGCCTTAAAAAAACGAAACATGATTTTGGGTTCAACCCACAAAAACTTGCATCATCAGGTAATCTCCATCAATCCTTTTCTACATCGAGACGATGTTTTTATTAGCTAATGTAAATTATTTTAGCCAAGAGGGCATACCTTACCTATTGGTCATTTTACTTCAAATTTGGATTCTCCAGCCATTCAGTACCCTTTTTCACGAGTTAGGTCATGCCTTCATTGCAATGATTTTAACGAAGAGTAAAGTGGTGGTTAGGGTGGGGGAGTCAAATGCCACCTCACTTCTCTTAAGTTTTCGGTTATTGGATCGGTTTTTCCTCGGGTTCTCTCCCCGAAATGTTCGTTCCGGCTATACTGTTTTTAAAACACAAGGACGGTTCCTTCATAGTTTAATTCTTTTGGGTGGGCCCTTGATAACACTTATGCTCACTCTTCAAGCTGGTCGCCTCTTATTTGCTGACACACTTTCTCTCTGGGAAGAATTGTTTTTTGTGAGTTGGTTTTGCGTGAATTTACTCACTTTTCTCCGGGCAGTCATCCCAACATCCCTGAAGCCAACGAAATCATTCCCATCAGGTGTGCCAAGCGATGGCTTGCAGATTATTCGAATTTGGTTCGGTGGGTAGAACTCAATTGATTCGGAAAACCTTCCGGTCAGGGTTGATCAGACTGATTATCGTAAAGAGTTTTGTAGAGTGAGCATTTGCAGTACAAGTCTTCATGAGAGCCTTGCGAAACAATTTTACCTTGATCTAATACAA
The DNA here is from genome assembly GCA_038137385.1 of Opitutales bacterium. GTDB lineage: Bacteria > Verrucomicrobiota > Verrucomicrobiia > Opitutales > Seribacteraceae > Chordibacter. The sequence goes on from JAYQBP010000023.1 coordinate 1,992, forward strand.
GTATTCTTGTGGCCAGTCGTATGGAGCTAAATCGATGGGCAATCATAATCGTGGTTTTACCAGCTGTGAGTTTTTTCATTGCTTGGTGTACTCTCTCCTCACTTTCTGTGTCGAGGGCAGAGGTAGCTTCATCAAGCAGAAGGATAGGGGAGTTTCGGTAAAACGCCCTTGCCAAAGCAAGTCTTTGGAGTTGGCCACCCGAGAGACGGCTTCCTTTTTCACCAATTTTCTGCGCGCTCCCCAATGGCATATTCTGAACAAAATCCCAGGCGTTGGCATTCCTAAGGGCTTCTTCAACGCTTCCACGAGTGTACATGGATTTACCTAATGAAATATTTTCAAGAATAGACTCATCAAAAAGAAATGGCTTTTGTGGAACATACGCAACCGCTTCCCTTAAATCCTGGGTTCGAAGATTCTTTAGATTAATATTATCTAAGAGAATTTCTCCATCACTTGGATCATGAAGACGATTGACGAGACTGGCAAAAGTAGACTTGCCAGCACCACTTGGACCAACAAGAGCGACGATCTCTCCTGGTTGAATGCTCAAGTTAATAGAAGTTAATGCTGCCTTAGGTTTATTTTCATTTTTTTGACCTCTGTCGCCATAACGGAAGCTGACATGATTAAAAGATAGTTCTCCCTGAACTTTTGTGAGAGGGATTGGGCAGGAGGGATCATGAATGCTTTCTTGAGCATCGAGGACTTCCCTTATTCTTTTAAGGGACGCAAGGGCTTCTTTTACTTTATTGTGAATGGATCCAAGTTTTTTTACCGGCTCATAGGACATATAAAGAGCAACGATAACCGGGATAACTGCATCCAGATGTATCGAAGTCCGAGCGGCTTGAAAAATGGCTACAGAAATACCCGTAGCCGTGATGATTTCAATCAAAGGGGTGAGGATATGGGAATACTTAACCACCTTCATTCTCGCGTTTAAGAACTTGTTGGATTGTTGAGAAAAACGAGCAATTTCTCTATCTTGTAAATTTAGGGAGCGAATTTCTGTTGGGCCGGAAAGGTTTTCAGTTAAAACCGAGGTGAGGTCTCCCACTTGTTGCTGAAGGCTAAGTGCTTTCCTCATTAAAAGTATACCCACCCGCCGAATAGGAAAGACGCACAAAGGGATGGCAACTAAACAAAACAACACAAAGGCCATCCCCTCTCTCTGGACAGCCATGACTATGAGGGCTGTTACCGCACCTAAGAAAGTGATCGGTTGGCGAATCAAGTCATTACTGACACTAAGAACCGCTGCCTGTAGTTGGGCCGTATCTGAGGTTGTGCGAGAAAGGATATCGCCTGATTTGAATGCTTGAAAAAAGGAAAGGGGGAGTCTTTGAATTTTGGCAAATACTTCGATACGTATTTTTTCCAGAACTCTCATGCCACAATAATTGATTAGGTATGCGTTGCAAAAACTACTTATTCCACGAATTAAAAAAACTAACGGAAACCAAGAAACATAATAGAATATTTCCAGGTTTGATAAATTAATTGGATTGCCTTGTTCAGATGGAAAAATTTTGGGGAAAATCTGATCGGTCATAAAAGGCAGACCAAAGCCGCTAGATAGGCCATAAATAGCACCAAAAAAAAGAGCCCCGCAAAAAGCTTTCCAGTGAGGCTTCAAATAAAGCAGGTATGGGAATAAACTGGATATGTTATTCATTCCTTGATCGGACTAATGGAATTGGCATTAAGGCTGAAATTAAGCGTTGGAATGCCTTCCGGCAAGATTTGCCTGATCTTTTAAGTAGTTAGTGGAATGTTTTCTAAGTACCTCAAATTGAGCATGCGACATCCGCCAGTTCCAGTTTCCCGAGGCTTCACCTGGTGTATTAAAGCGGGCATCACCACCTAGTGAGAGAAGGTCTTGTGCGGGTATAATGACGAGTTGCGAAACACTTCGGTAAGCATGGCGAAGCATGTCCCACCCGGGAGTCGAACCATCCACCCCGAGGTAACTCCGGAAGAACGACTGGGCCGATTCGCTACTGGATTGATACCAACCGAGACTGGTGTCATTGTCATGAGTGCCGGTGTATAGGACCATGTCCTGCTTTAAGTTGTGGGGAAGGTAGAGGTTTTTAGGGTTTCCATCAAAAGCAAATTGTAAGACGGCCATACCTGGCAAGCCCACATCATTCCTTAGTTTGCGAACGCCTTTGGAGATATCGCCAAGATCTTCAGCAAGAAAGGGGAGGGAGGGAAAGGCTTTGGAAACTTTGGACCAAAAATCAAGTCCAGGGCCTTTTTCCCATTTGCCCGAAATAGCATCGGTGGAATCTTGGGGTATGCTCCAGTAATCATGAAAGGCTCGAAAATGATCGATTCGGATAACTTCAAAAAGCTCAAGTTGATCTTTGATGCGTTGAATCCACCAACGATAATTCTCTTTTTTATTCTCAGACCAATTATAGAGAGGGTTTCCCCATAACTGACCTTTCTCATTAAAATAATCTGGGGGCACACCAGCTAAATTTGTAAATTCATCCCGATGACTTATTTGAAAAAGGTTTTTATTTTGCCAGGCATCTGCAGAGTCAGGAGCAACATAAATGGGCAGATCACCAATCAGAGAAATCTTCTTCGATTGGGCATACTGATGCAGTTCATTCCACTGAGATCTAAATATAAATTGGATAAAAGATTGAAAAATAATTTCTTCTTTAATCTCGGTTCGATCGAGGCTATCACCGCTTTTATCCTCTTCGGGCCATAACCACCATGCTTTCAACTCATTTTTAGATTTCAATGCCTGAAATTGACAATATGGCTCTAACCAATCTTTTGCTTCTGTTATAAAGTCTAAGAAGTCACCGTATCGTTGAATGAGGGGTTGTGGGTCTTGATTGAAACGTCTAAAGGCAATCCGCATTGCCGGATAATAGGACTTATACAAATCTCCATACCTAACTTGATTCTCATGCTGGGTAGATGCAGGAAGTTCATCGGGTATTATATAACCTAAAGCCAACAGGGGTTCCCAGTCGACTAGGTAAGGGTTCCCCGCTGATGATGCAAATACTTGATAAGGGGAATCACCGTAACCCGTCGGTCCAACAGGGCACATTTGCCAGTACGAAAAACCAGCATCTGCAAGAAAATCAACCCACTGGTAAGCCTCTTTACCCAAGCATCCAATTCCATGACCACCAGGCAAAGAAGTCGGATGGAGCAGCACACCTGCCGATCTATCCTTTAACCATTCAGGAAGCCTCACAGTTCGATTTTCCTTAATTGGACATAATGCATATTGTGCGAACTAGTTACTTAAGCCCCATCTTTGGGTAAATGGGTAGTAAATAAAAAGTGCTCGACCAACCAATTCATCCTCAGGCACAAATCCCCAGGATCGTCCATCTAAACTATCTGTTGAATTATCACCCATAGCAAAAAAACCATTTTTTCCTGTGGAGTTAATGGAGTCATTCCTGCTGGGAACTTTGATTGGGGTCCGGTTTTCAAGCAAACCGCCTGCTCGATAACCTGGGAAATGATTGAGGATATCAGGGTTTGAAGACGCAAAGGAATGAGTTTGCTTGTTGTTTTCGATAAAGGCTTCAGTCACTTGCAGGGGCTTATCGTTTCGGTAAAGAATTCCAGGGACCCCTTTTCTGACATCGGTTCCGTTGGTAAATATTTCGTCCGGGATACGTATTTCTAGGGTGTCTCCGGGTTCTCCAACTAATCTTTTAATGTAGTATTTATCTTCGCCAATTTGGGTGAGAGTACGGGTTCCAATTTGTGCATTAAACTGGTCAATTCCGGCGGTTCGAAAAACGATGGGGTCGCCCACTTGGGGTGTGATAAAATTATAACTCATACGATCGACAAACAATGCATCCCCAAGTAAAATATCAAATGCCAATGGGGTTTCGCCCCGGAATACCTTCTTTTCAGAGAGTTTAAGTCTACCTTCAGATAAAGAAGCATCTTGGGGCACCACAAGAGGTAGATCTCGTAGGTTATCTATACCGGCAAATTTCTTGGCCAGAAGTTCATCCAGATCAAACTCTGCCGGTACTTTTAGGTCGTGTTGTTTCCCCCCAATTTCAAAAGTGTAGTTCCTGACCATTTTGGGGAAAATAAAAAAAAGTCCGTTAGGGAAACTGCTCTGTTCATATCGATGACTGGAACCCTGTTGCAGGACTAGATATAAGGTTCCACTGGATTCAGCTTCCATTTTGAAATGAGATGCTCCAAGCAAGATTTTATCGATTGATCTTTTAAGTAAATTAGGTGTGGAGTTATCCTCATAAATATGAGGGGTCATCCCGTAAAAAGATGGATACATTGAGTTGGTCGGGATAATGAAAGGTTGAACAAAAAAACTTCTAATTCCCAAAATTACGATGGCAGCAACTAGGAGCATCTCCACATTCTCTACCCAATTTCTCTTATGGTAATAATGCCCCCCTGAATTCCTCAATGAATCATCGAGGCTACGTGCCTTATTTTCAAGTTCACCGGAACGAACCTTTTTATCCCCCAAAGCAATGGTTACACCCTCGAGGGCAATTTTCAAGGCCCTTGCCTCAATGGGTGGGAGCTTGTCTTTTCTGTAAAACCATACTTTTTGCCCAATACGCAGGAGTTCTTTCGCACCTTTTCTCTCTCTTCGATTGGCTTTTCTGTCTTTATTTGAGTCGTTCATCGTGTAGACGAATTTAACAAAGATTAATTAGAGCTTTTAAGGATTTGAACAAATGCTTCTTGGGGGATATGGACGCTGCCGATTTGTTTCATCCTCTTTTTACCCTCCTTTTGTTTGTCCAAAAGTTTTCGCTTTCTAGATATGTCACCGCCGTAACATTTTGCAGTAACGTCTTTTCTCATCGCACTTATGGTTTCCCGGGCAATGACTTTGCCCCCGATGGAAGCCTGTAAAGCAATTTTGAATAGTTGCCGGGGTAGTATCTCTTTTAACTTAGCACAAAGTGCCCTGCCCCGTGCTTCCGCTTTTTCCCGATGAACAATTGTGGAAAAAGCATCCACTGCTTCGTTGTTAACTAAAATTTCCATCCTGACCAAGGAGGACTCGGAATATACATCCATATCGTAATCCATTGATCCGTATCCATGGGTAACACTCTTGAGGCGATCATTGAAATCAACTAATATTTCATTAAGTGGTAAATGGCATGTTAACATAACCCTGGTTTCATCTATGGTTTCTGTGTTATTACATGTTCCTCTTTTTTCGGTAACCAAGGCAAGCAGATCGCCGATCGACTGGTTAGGTGCGTGGATCCTGGCAATGATTGTTGGTTCTTCAATCTTATCAATTTCCGACGGATCAGGCAGATCAAGAGGGTTGTCCACTTCAATCGTTTCTCCAGTGGTAAGCGTGACCCGGTAAATTACACTTGGATAGGTCGAAATTAGATCGAGTTCGTATTCTCGTCGGAGTCTTTCTTGAATGATCTCCATGTGTAATAAACCAAGGAAGCCACATCGAAAACCAAATCCGAGAGCCACTGAAGTTTCTGCCTGAAAACTAAAGGATGCATCATTTAGCCTAAGTTTACCGACACTTCGTTTAAGCTTTTCATAGTCCGAAGTGTCCAGTGGATATAAACCACTAAAAACCATCGGTCTCACTTCCTTATACCCCGGAAGCATTTCCTTTGCAGGTGAATCGGCAAGGGTCAGGGTGTCACCAATTTTGATCTCCGCCACATCCCGAATCCAAGTCACAATATATCCCACTTCTCCTTCATTAAGGGTCGGTTTAGGGGAAGGTGCTGGGACGAAGGTGCCCAGTTCCTTAATCTGGGTTTTTCTCTGATCACTCATCAACATGAGTCCAGCATTAAGAGCAAAAGAACCTGAGAATACACGGATATAGCAAATGACGCCACGATAAGGGTCATACTGACTGTCAAAGATCAGGGCTCTGGAATTGGAGTAGTTTCCCCACCTTGGTTGTGGGAGTCGATGCACAACCGCTTCTAAAATATCATCCACCCCAATACCCGACTTTCCGCTGGCATGGATGGCCTCTTCTGCGGGAATCGCAAGAATGTCCTCAATTTGGTTGGATACCCGAGAGATGTCCGCACTGGGTAAGTCCACTTTATTGATTACGGGAATAATCGTCAGACCTTGTGCATCAGCAAGTTGAGCATTTGCTAGGGTTTGTGCCTCCACTCCCTGGGATGCATCAATTAACAGCAAAGCACCCTCACACGCCGCCAGACTCCTAGAAACTTCGTAGGCAAAGTCAACATGCCCGGGTGTATCAATCAGATTAAATAAATACTGGTGACCGTCCTGTGCCAGGTATTTCATCGTAACTGGGTGGCATTTTATTGTGATGCCACGTTCTCTTTCCAGGTCCATGGAGTCGAGTAATTGATCTTTCATTTCTCTTTGTTGAACGGTTTGGGTACGTTCAAGGAGGCGATCGGATAAAGTTGTTTTACCATGATCGACATGAGCGATGATACAAAAATTGCGAATCCTGTGAGTTTCCACCATTTAAAAGTTGACCACTATGTGTTTATCTCGACAAAAGTCGAAGAAGAACGCTTAAGTGTTAACTTCTTTATTTCACAAAACTAAAAAATGGACAAGAATCGACTTCATGGTGTGCACACTGCATTGGTAACCCCAATGTTTAATGGGTCAGTTGCATATACAGATCTAGAACGCTTAATTGATCTGCAGACTCAAGCTGGAGTGAATAGTGTGGTTCCCTGTGGGACAACGGGAGAGTCCCCCACCCTCTCGGCAAGCGAGCATCTGCAGGTTATCAAGACATCAATTGATGCGGCTGATGGAAAGATTGGGGTTATTGCAGGAACGGGTGCCAACTCAACAAAGGAAGCGGTTGACCTGACCAAGGCTGCAGACAAGGCAGGAGCTGATGGCTTCTTACTGGTTGCTCCTTACTACAACAAACCCAGTCAGGCCGGTTTGTATGCTCATTTTAGCGTTCTTGCTGAGATTACTGAGAAACCTATTGTTCTATACTCGATTCCATCTCGCTGCGGAATTGAGATCTCGACCGAGACCGTTTGCCGACTGAGGGATAAATACCCCCATGTTTGTGCCCTTAAAGAAGCCGGAGGGCGGTCATCAAAGGTATCTGAAACCTTATGCAGTATAGATGATCATTTCGTCGTTTTGTCGGGTGATGATGGTCTGACACTCCCTTTCATGGCGTGTGGAGCCAAGGGTGTGGTTAGCGTAGCCTCGAACTTAATCCCTGCACAGGTCAATGAAATGGTGAATCTTGCACTTTGTGACGATTTCAAGAGTGCCCGTAGTCTCCACTTGGCACATTACAGATTATTTACTGATTTGTTTTGTGAGCCCAATCCGGTACCGGTAAAGGTTTTAATGCAGATTGCCGGAATGATTGAATCGGCCGAGGTTCGTCTGCCTCTTACTGCACCCTCACCTTCCAATCTCGCACTTCTTAAAGAAATTGCGTCGAACCTAAATCTCCTCGAGAAAGTTCCAAGTGAGTCTTAAAATATTACTTAGCGGCGCTAGTGGCCGTATGGGGCAGGCAATTTCTAGTATTTGCTCTAACTATGACTGCGAAATATCGTGTCCAGTGGATCTAGGAGATGACCCTGCCTCGGGCATTAATGAGTGTGATGTAGTTGTCGATTTTTCGCTTCGGGAAGCCACCCTTCCCTTAGCAAGAATGTGTGCTTCTTCAGGAAAGCCGATGGTGATTGGGACGACTGGTCATGACGGATCTGAAAAGGCCGAAATCGAAAGCTTGGCCTCTGAAATTCCCATTGTTCGAGCTGGGAACTTTTCGACAGGAGTGAACTTATTATTTTATCTAACCCAGCAAGCAGCTCGAGTGCTTGATCTGAATTCCGACTTTGATCCAGAAGTGATCGAAATGCATCACAAATTAAAGAAAGATGCCCCAAGTGGCACGGCAGAACGCCTACTAGAAATCCTTAAAAAATCGAGGAGCCTGAACGATCACGATGTGGCCCATGGAAGAAACGGTATGGTAGGCGAACGACCTGCTCGGGAAATTGGATCCCATGCACTAAGGGGCGGGGATGTTGTGGGAGATCACACTGTGCTATTTGCTGGAATCGGCGAAAGGATTGAGCTTACACACCGGGCAACCGATCGAAAAGTTTTTGCCGCTGGTGCGTTGAAAGCTGCAAAATGGGTCGTTGGTAAATCTCCAGGTCTCTTTTCTATGCAGGATGTCCTGGGGCTTGTTTAATTTTAATCATGATCGCATTTATTGAGGGTAAATTAATCGAATGCCAGTTAACTCTTGCTGTTATCCAAACTGGAGGAATTGGTTATGAAGTACATGTTCCTCTAACCACATCAGAACGCCTGCCGGCATTGGATTCTGAGGTGCGTTTACACATTCAGGCTACTTATCGTGAGGACTCCCAGACTCTTTATGGCTTTATTGACCGTGAATCCAGGGATTTCTTTCGTATGATTGTGGATAAAGTTTCTGGGATTGGTCCGAAGATTGCCCTCAATTTACTGGGGTCCCTTTCACTGCCTACTCTTAAAAATGCAATTGCTCAAGGAGATGTCGGGATACTTTCGAAGGCTCAAGGATTAGGAAAGAAAACAGCTGAGCGAATTGTGGTTGAGCTCAAGGATAAAGTCATGCCTAAAGGTTCCACCCTTTCGCAATCCGTTAAAGAAGTCAGTCCTTCAGCATTTTCCGAGCAAGCCAATCAAGGGGGGCAGGATTTAAGTGCATATGGTGATGCCGTTTCTGCCCTCTTGACTCTTGGTTATAAAGCTACGGATGCTGATTTGGCGGTACGAAGAGCGGCGGAATCTCTTGGAGGTAATTGCTCGACAGAAGAATTAATTCGGCAGGCTCTGGGGCGTTAGAGATTAACTTGAATGTACCTTTGAAGGTACTTTCCAGCATGCTCGATGCTTCGCTCCAAATTGCCACTCAAGGCCCACTCGCAAGAAATGGCTGAAGCGAGGCGGCATCCTGTACCCCTAACTTGTGTTCCACCGGGAATCCTTCGGTATTGGAAAAATTGAGGACCTTTATTATGGGTGACCCATATGTCTGTGCTGTATGAAGGGTCGTCCATGTGTCCTCCTTTCAGTAGTACCGAATTAGATCCAAGCTCGAGGCAGGCTCTGGCCAGTTCAATCGGTTGAGTCTTTGCGGAAAGATCAATTCCGAGCAATAATTTTGCCTCAATAAGGTTGGGTGTAATCAGATGGGAGTAAGGAACTAAATGAGTAATTAGGCTTTCCCAGGCTTTGGCTGGCAATAATTCGGTTCCAGATGACGATGACCTAACTGGATCTAGAATTATTTTTGAACATTGGCTGTTTTTTAAAAAATCCACTAATTCAAAGATCGATTCTTCTTCGGGTAACATGCCAATTTTAATAGCATCTAAAGGAATTTTAGAAAGGCATTTGAGTTGATGTTTTAAGGCGATTACTGGAATAGGGTGAATTCGAGAGGGAATTGAGTTTTGAAAAGTAATGGCGCTCATCACTGAGTGATGATTGCAACCATGGTCGTTAATTGTTTTTTGATCGGCTCCAAGGCCGGCACCTTGAGAGGAGTCGGTTCCGCCAATAACGCCAATCTCCTTGGTCAATCTGCCTGAGTGGTTTGATCAGGGAATCTAAAAGCCCAACCATCGATCCCATTGGATAAGTTGTAGAGTTTCAGAAATCCAAACTCTTGTAAGGACTGACAAGCCACTCTGCTTCTGACTCCGGCTTTGCAGTAAATGACCAGTTTCTTTTTTGGGTTAACCTCGAGTTGTGATAATCCATTTCCCGTGGAAGAAATTTCACCTAAGGGAAGATGTATGGATGGCTGAATGCTCATCAGTTCTCTCTCCCAGTGCTCTCGGACATCAAGAATTTGTAAATCTTTAAATCGCAACATCATGCCTTGGAGCTCTTCTTCTGAAATCTCTTGAATTCGGCCAGGCTTTTGGGCATTCGAAGGAAGCAATGAGCATGATCTTGTAGTATCGGGTAAAACTTTGATGTTTTTATTGGCAGGATCCGGGCTGAGTTTGACCTTTTGCATGCTTTGATTGAGGGCATCATAAAGCAGGACTTCTCCAGATAACGGAGTGCCAATGCCTGTAATTATTTTAATGGTTTCCAGTCCTTGCATAGATCCGATAATACCAGGTAAAACTCCCAATACTCCAGCTTCGGCACATGTCGGAATACTTTCTGGGTCAGGTTGATCTGGAAACAAACAGCGAAAAGTAGGCCCATCATTGAAGTTAAATACGCTTACCATGCCTTCAAAACGATGGATTGATCCATGTACAAGCGGCTTTTTAAAAAGGACACAAGCATCATTGATTAAATAACGACTGGAAAAGTTATCCGTTCCGTCAATGATTACATCATAGGATTTAAACAAGGAATCGCAATTTAGATTGGTTAGCTCGACCGGATGAGTTTCCAGTAAAATAAAGGGATTGAGTCTCGATAATTTTTCAGCGGCAATTTGAGCTTTATTTTTTCCAATATCATCATGAGAGAAAAGAACCTGTCTGTGGAGGTTCGTTATGTGGATATTATCATGATCCACTATGCCGATCCGGCCGACTCCAGCCGCAGCAAGGTACTGGAGTACTGGGCAACCAAGTCCCCCTGCCCCAATGACTAAAACCGATGAATTCTTTAATTTTAATTGGTTTTCTTGACCAAATCCATCTAAGCAAAAATGCCTTTGGTATTGGTCGATTTCATCTTTTTCCATTGGGAAGATATAAATTTAGGACTCTCGATTTAAAATTTCCTATTTGTGTCCAGCCAGAATTAAAGACTCGCTTGATCTTTTTTGGGTCTGATCGTAAGAAATGTCCCAATCTTTCCAGACAGGGTCAAATCCCTTCATTTTGAGCATGGCACAAACTTCAGATGGGGATCGATCGTCTGAAACAGAAAACTGCTCCAAAGATTCTCGACTGCTAGAGTACCCCCCAGGGTTCGTTTTGGAACCGGCACTCATATTGGATATTCCAATAGAGAGCAGATTCTCCCTCAAATCCTGACTTTCTCTGGTTGATAGGGTAATCTCAAGTTCGTGATTGAAAATGCGAAACGCACAAATCAATTGTACGAGGTCACGGTCTTTGAGGTCGACTGCAACGATATTTTCTCCTTCGTACGGTCGTATTCTCGGGAACGACATCGAGTAACTGGTTTTCCAGTATTTTTTTTCTAAATAATCCAAATGAATACCTGCAAAAAGAGCATCGGTTCGCCAGTCTTCTGTAAGTCCAAACAAGCAACCTAAACCAATTTTGTTAACCCCAGCTTCACCAAGACGGTCAGCGGTGTCCAGTCTCCACTCGAAATTAGATTTTTTTCCTTTCAAGTGGTGCTTCGCATAACTCTCAGGAGAATAGGTCTCCTGATAAACCATTACGGCGTGCATCCCGTGGTCAATTAAGGTGCTGTAAGCCTTTGAAGCAAGCGGTTGAACCTCAATGGAAAGGTTGGCGAAATGGGGCCTGAGAAGATCCAATGCGTGGGTAAGGTAATTGAGTCCAACTTTTTTGCTGGATTCACCGGTGACCAAAAGAAGGTGATTAAACCCATCTTTTTTGAGAATACCTGCGTCCCTGAGGATCTCTGCATCGGACAAGGTTTTCCTAGGAATCTTGTTGTGCATGCTAAATCCGCAGTAGTCACATATATTGTTACACTCATTGGATAAATATAAGGGGGCAAATAAACGAATTGCCTTTCCAAATCTGCGGCGGGTGATCTGATAACTGAGTTGGGCTAATTCTTCTAGGTACTCATTTCCTGAAATCGGAGAAAGTAAGGCAATTAGATCCCTCAGGCCACCCCTGCCCTCCCGGTTTAAAGCACATTCAACTTGGGAGCGAGTAATCCCATGTACTGACTTCGAGTATTCATCCCAGGATAGGGTTTTGAGGAAATCAGAAAAATTTCGATTCACGGCCATATAAGTGCGCAGCTATGAAAGGAAGGATGTGAGCGGAGATGTTGCGCGGGCAAATAAATGGGGGTCGCCAAGACCAGATAAATATGCGGTTCTGCCTGCTTCAACGGATTTCCGGAAGGCTGTGCCCATTGCAGGAGGATCCTTGGCCACAGCCAGGGCGGTGTTAACCAATACGGCGGACGCCCCAATCTCCAAGGCCTCAGATGCGTGAGACGGGGCTCCTATTCCCGCATCAATGATTACTGGTAAGTTCGATTGTTCGATAATAATTTTCAAAAACTCCCGGCTATCTAATCCACGATTTGTCCCTATAGGAGAGCCAAGGGGCATAACCGCTGATGCACCGGCATCTTCAAGCTTTTTGCAAAGAACAGGATCAGCATGGCAGTAAGGCAAAACGATAAAACCCTCCTTAGCTAATTCTTTCGTTGCAAGGAGAGTTTCTACTGGGTCTGGCATTAAATACTTTGGGTCCGGATGAATTTCCAATTTCAACCAATTGGTCCCCAATGCCTCTCTCGCCATTTGTGCAACGAAGATCGCCTCTTTACTATCCCTGACCCCGGAAGTATTGGGTAAGATTTTAACATTACTTTTCGTGATGTAATTAAGAATCGAATCATCTAAGCCATTGGGGTTGGCTCTTTTCATTGCTACGGTGACCAGTTCAGTTCCGCAGTTCCTGATTGTTTCTTCTAAGATTTGGCCAGAAGAGAACTTTCCTGTACCGATAAACAAACGGGAACGAAAGTTCTGTCCTCCAATTTCTAAAATGTCGTTCTCCATAACTAAAAATTGATTAAGCTGGGTTCAATCCCCTTACTCCTTTCGATAATTTCCTTTAAGGATTGTTGCATGGGAAATGGTCCGCATAAAGCGGAGCATAGAGCGATTCCCTGGATACCCATCCTTTCGATTAGGGGGAAATCTTCGAAGGTTAAGCCACCAATCAAATATACAGGGATGGGGCGAAGTATTTCCACAATCTCTTGAAAGTCTTGTATCGATAAGGTTGGAGACAAACTTTTTTTAGTTTTCGAATCCCGGTAAGGGCCTAATCCTACATAATCAGGTTTTTCTTTTAATGCTATCCTCGCTTCAGGAATGGAATGCACGGTCTTACCGACAATTTTATCGGGAGATAAGATCTCCCTTGCCCTATGCACAGATGAATCATTCATCCCAAGATGAACGCCGTCTGCGCCGACCTTCTTGGCAATATCCAAGTAATCATTGATTATTAATTTGCAGTGGTTCTCTTTGGATAAACCAGCCGAAATCTTGGCTTCTTGAAAAATCGTATCGGGATGAAGTGTTTTGCTCCGGAATTGAATAAAAGAAGAACCCGCTGAGATAAATGATTGGACCTGCTTACTGTGGGGGAACTTTGGGTCGTCTCTAGTAAGACAAAGCAAAGTGTCGGTGATTTTCGAGTCAGTCTTCATTTTTGGCTAAGAGTCGGTCGAGTAAGCCCTTTTCCCTTTCTTTTTTGGCCCAAACACTCCTTTCCATAAATCGATATTTTTCGAAGGCTGCGACAGGGTCTTTTTTCCCCCAAATGGACCCAAGTAAAGTGACGCCATCAAATCCTAAATTAAATAACTCAGGAATTTTTCTTCGCCTCACGCCACCGAGGGCATAGATCAAGGGTCTCTTTAATTTCGTCTTTTTTAGATTGTAAAGGACACCGCCCAGTTCGGGCATAGAGACCTTGGGTACATATCCTTTTTTTGAAATCGACTCATAGACAGGTCCAAAAAAACAGTAGTCCATGGAATCTTCGATGTTTTTTAGTTCATCAAGACGGTGAAGGGAACGACTTTTAGTCCCTTTGCAGTTAACCATTTTTTCACCGGAGAAATGATGGTATCCCGCAAGGTTGAAATCATTTAATAATTCATGATGTCTATGTATCACTATTTTGGAATGATAAACCTCTGGGATTTTACTTAGAAGGAAAGCTACCTCCTGGGGTTTGCAGTCTGGTTTTCGCAAGTGAAGTTTTTCGAGGCCCACCGAAAATAATTCCGCCAAGATTGAGGGTTCACCATCTTTTATTGATGCACCCGATATAAGAATAGCTAGCGGTTGTTCTTTCATCCCCCTTGAGTGGCTTGAATGAGCAAAATGCGGTCTCCCTCTTTTAGGACGGTTTCATTAAAGCAATTCCGCCTAATAATTGAGTGATTAACCGCTACAGCCCATCCCTTTTTATCCAGTAGTTGAACTTCCAGGAGTAAAGACGCCAAGTTCGTTCCATCAGGGAACTGTTTGGGCTCATCATTTAAGAAAATGGTCATTCCTGTATGGCTTTTCCAGTGTACAATTCAGCCCCTGATTCCATGAATTCTTTTGCTTTTTGTGCCATTCCCATATCAATGGCTTCAGACTCATCACTTAAGCCATTTTCATCCGCATATCTCCGGACATCTTCGGTGATTTTCATGGAACAAAAGTGGGGACCGCACATAGAGCAAAAGTGAGCCGTCTTTGCATTATCCTGAGGGAGAGTCTGGTCGTGGAAGAACTTCGCTTTTTCAGGATCTAATGAAAGATTAAATTGATCTTCCCAGCGAAACTCAAACCTAGCTTTAGAGAGTGCATTATCGCGGTATTGAGCTCCTGGGTGCCCTTTGGCCAAATCGGCGGCATGAGCTGCCAGCTTGTAAGTGATCACTCCTTCCCGCACATCTTCTCGATCAGGCAAACCAAGATGCTCTTTGGGGGTTACATAACAAAGCATGGCACATCCATACCAGCCGATCATGGCCGCCCCGATTCCACTGGTAATGTGGTCATACCCCGGGGCGATATCTGTCGTTAAAGGCCCGAGAGTGTAGAAAGGGGCCTCATGGCACCAGTCCAGCTGTTTGTCCATATTTTCCTTAATCATGTGCATAGGAACATGTCCAGGGCCCTCGTTCATTACTTGAACCCCTTTATTCCAAGCTCGAGTTGTCAGTTCACCTTGGGTTTTTAACTCAGCAAACTGGGCTTGATCATTGGCATCAGCAATCGAACCGGGTCGCAAACCGTCCCCGATTGAAAAGGAGACATCATAGGAGGCCATAATATCGCAGATCTCATCCCATTTTTCATAGAGGAAGTTTTCTTGATGGTGAGCGAGGCACCATTTTGCCATAATCGAACCTCCCCGGCTAACAATGCCAGTCATTCGATTACGAGTCATTGGAACATAACGGAGCAGAACACCGGCATGAATTGTAAAGTAATCCACCCCTTGTTCTGCTTGTTCAATGAGCGTGTCACGAAAAATATTCCAGTTTAACTCTTCGGGCTTTCCTCCTACTTTCTCTAATGCCTGATAAATCGGAACTGTACCAACAGGTACGGGGCAATTCCGGAGAATCCATTCACGGGTTCGATGTATATTCTTGCCGGTAGAGAGATCCATTAAAGTATCCGCACCCCACTTGGTTGCCCAACGCATTTTCTCCACCTCTTCTTCAATAGATGAAGCAACCGCAGAGTTGCCAATGTTTGCGTTGATTTTAACCAAAAAGTTTCGGCCAATTGCCATCGGCTCAAGTTCGGGATGATTAATGTTTGAAGGAATGATCGCCCGTCCCCTGGCGACCTCATCCCGCACAAATTCTGGGGTAATCTCTTGTGGGATCGACGCACCAAAAGACTGGCCTAGATGTTGATGGTTCAAGGAGTTGCTTTTTTCTTTGGGGGATGTGAGAAGATCTTCCCGTAAAGCTTGTAATTTCATGTTTTCACGGATTGCAACAAACTCCATCTCCGGTGTAATCAGTCCCTCTCTAGCATAATGTAATTGAGTAACCGGAGTATTTTTTTTGGCCCGAAGGACTGAGATGGCCGATCGGTCAAAATCAGGCAGTTCCTTGGACCGCTCCCGCGTTCTTTCGTCATGCCGATCCGACAGGAAGCCGTTGTCAGCAGGCTTTATGTCCCTGCCATTAATTACCTCTACATCTTTTCTAGAAACGATCCAAGAATGACGTAGCTTGGGAAGGCCAAGTTCGACATTTCCATGAAATTGACTATCTCCCCAGGGTCCTGAAGTATCATAGACCCGAACCGAATCATTTTTCTCTTTTGAACCATCTGGTAAATTTGTTTCAGAAAGTGAGATCTCTCTCATAGGAACCGAAATATCATGAGCCAATCCCTTTAAATAAACCCTTCTGGAGTTAGGAAATAAAGACTTGGGGGAATTTGAATCTTCGACTTTTTGTATCATTTTAGCATGGGTTTGAGATACGATTTGGCACCGAAGAAAAGTTTTCCCTACGGCGTAAACTGCATCAGGTTCAAAGGGTCGCAGGCGGGAGTGGATACCTACATCTCAGCCCATCATCCTTGGGCTCTCCTAAACTTTATCCATACAAGAAGACAACATAGGAAAATGCAACTTCACAAATGACTTAATCGACGAAAAATACAATTATGTATTTATTTCATACTTTCCGTCAGTACATTTAAGGATGAGACCTTTTATCTCTAGCATCGAAAGGCTTGGTGCTACTTTTGACGTTTCAATCGCTGTAGATTGCTGAATGTCCTCGATTCCTAGACGATCTCCTCCCCTGAATAGCTCAATGAGTAATCGTTCATTCTTGTCTAGTTCAGAAGTTGGATTTAGTTGTTTAGTGGTTTGTGATGAAAGTGGTTTTTTATCCATCGATCCAAGCATGGGGGCTAATTCCTCTATAATGTCTAAAGCATTCCGAACCAGAGTGGCTCCATCTCTGATTAAATCCAAGCAACCTCGGGACTCAGGTAGATCCACTCTTCCAGGAAGTGCGAAAACTGTCCTTCCCTGTTCTGCGGCAAATTTAGCGGTGATCATACTTCCCCCAGACTGGGCTGACTCAATGACCACAACCGCAAGAGAACAACCTGCCACCAAGCGGTTCCTCATTGGGAATGTTCTTCGGTCTGCCCTTCTTCCTAAGGGGAACTCAGAAAGGACAGCTCCGTTCTTTCCTATGTTTTTATAAAGGTCGAAGTTTTCCGGCGGATAGACTACATCAATGCCAGTTCCGAGAAATGCCATTGTTCGCCCGCCTGCTTCCAGTGCTCCCAAGTGTGCTTCGGTATCGATTCCCCGTGCCATTCCAGAGACGATACAAAATCCTGATTGAGCAAGCTCATAAGCTATTTTACGAGCGAACTTTTTTCCGTAGTTGGATGGCACTCTCGTGCCCACAATCGAAACGCATGGACTATCAGGTATTTGTCCCAGGCAATAAAGACCAATTGGTGCATCAGGAAGTTGCTGAAGAATGGTGGGGAGTTTCGACAGATCAAGGAAGTTACCCCCTATTTTCTCAAGTTTTTGCTTTTCTTTTTCCAGCCAACCGGAGGCTCTTACTTGACTGACGGAGTGAATAAGCTGCTTTCCGACTCCTTTTACTTGGGATAATTGATGAGGAGATGCAGACAATATTTCCCACGGATCATCTCCAAATTTTTCCATTAATCGACTCAGGGTGATTGGACCAATTCCACGAACCGAATTTAGGATCATGCATCCATCCGATTGATTCCTGGGCGAGCTCTGGTTCATCAATTGTTAAAATTCTCATGCATTAATAGGGAGACAACCATAAAGATAAACTTTTAACTTTATTCGGTCTAATTACTGATTTAACACTTCTACCTGTGCAACTCCGCTCTATTGCTTAACATTTCAATACTTTCGAAATAGTGGATGAGATTACGAACCTAAGTACGAAGGATGAGCCATGGTGTTCCTCATGTTGCAAATATACGGACTATAAAAGGAAATGGTCCACTGTCCCCCGTGCCAATCTAGATGGTGGCACCTATTCCGACATCAGTGAAATCCCCCATTGTGTTGATTGCGGTAGATCCATGCTCTACTTAACGAACTGCAGGATTTTGGTTTATGGGGTGCGAATACTTTGTTTTATTCAGGCTGCCCTGCTTAGCGTACTTTGCTTCTACTTTTACGAGGCGACACTTTATTCCCTGTTCACTTGGATTTTAGGGGTAACAATCATATTGATTATCTCCCAAGCACCCGTGGCTTCAAGAAAGGCCCTAACCACTCACAAGTTTTATCTACAGAGAAAAAAGATATTAGATGGGAGGTCGTAAA
>JAYQBP010000024.1:0-6859 GCA_038137385.1 Opitutales bacterium
GCAATATATGCATCTAGAGTAAACTCTTCGTCATTCCAGGAACGATTTTCTTGGGGAGCACCAATCCGATAAAAATGCCACCATGCCTCAGTGTCTTTGCCGAATGGTGAATCATCGTCTAGTGCATCCCTGACATCGTTGTGATTATCCATGTATTGTTGGGCATCAAACCAGTCTGGCATAGCGAATCGTCCAATACGACCTTCACTAATTCCGTAGTTAAACCAATGATTGACTGCAGCGACCAAGTCTACGACACCGTTATCATCTGTAAAAACAACACGCAGATCTGTGTTTATATTTAAGTACTCAAGAGGGACAAATTTGTTATCAAACATACGATCTTCATCGATACCAAAATTTATGTAGTGATCATAAGCTAGTACTCCGTCGTTTGGTTGGTTTTGCAGGTTATCTCTAACATCATTGTTGCGATCATAGTAACCATCCACATCAAAATTAATCGGAATAGAGGAATCCATTGGCGTGCCATCACGACGATAACCTGGAGCGAAGGTATATGATGATGATGAATTAGATTGGTCTGGATTCGTCAACTCAGCCACTTGCGTGGATAATGTGGTTGTATTTATATCGTTAGGGAGTGAATCCAGGAAGGTTGGGTTGTTTTGCTCAAATGTTTGGGTGGTGGTGGTGGAATCTCCCCAGTAGGTCGAAGCGTTAGCCCCATTAGGTCCATTGCTCCCATCAGCGGCGGCAGGGACATCTTGGTTAGATGTGTAGATTTCTCCATCTTCAAGGCTGATCACTACAGCAGAACCACTCGAATAACTTTTGTCAGGATCATAGACAAGATCCGCAAACACAGCATCCAGTTCATCGCTTTGTGCATTCGAGTGATACACTGAACAGAATAACAGCAAAAAGATAATATGCTTTAAAGTGAACCTATGCATTTTCTTAATGTAGTCTAAAAGATTAAATTTAGTCAAAACCATTACTTAAGATTAACTAAACATTCGGTACCACCATTTTATAAGTTTTGTGGACCAATTTTTAGGCAAAACTTTGGCAAACCAGACTAGCATAGAGGCGTGAAAAAATGTACCTCCATGACAGGTGGTGGATTTACCCCTCAGAATACTGCCCCAAATTTGATTAGCCGCCACTTGGGGAGATATGGATTCGCTAAGCTGTTTTTCGATTTGCTTCCATGCATGAGTCGCATTTTCGGAAAGATTGATTTCTTCCTGTTTCGAGGCAGCCTGATTGAATTCTGTACGAACATCACCCATGCGAAAATCAATAAATTTTGGGTGGTGTGAGTACTCCAGCATCATCGATTGGGTGAAAGAAGAAAGAGCGGACTTTCCCGCATTATACATAGGCATAAAAGGCAATGGGTAGAGGGTTGCCAACGAGGATAGATTTAAAATCGTTCCTTTTTGTTCTTTGGACATCCGTGGGGCAAAATAACGGCATAAGATTGCCGGGGCAGTAAACAAAAGGTTAATCTGGCTGTTAATCTCATGAATAGGGAATTGATCCCACTCAAAAAAAGCACCACACCCTGCATTATTTATTAATATATCAGGCACTCCGTGTACTGTGCAAAATGACTCTACAAAGTCTGATATTTTATCTATTTCCAGAAGATTCAGTTTTAAGGGGGTAAAGCAATCAGAGACAGGAACCCGGTCCGGATTACGCGAAACCGAATAAACATGATAGCCCTTCTGCTTAAGTAATTCGGAAAGAGCCAGTCCGATTCCAGTGGAACCTCCGGTGATCAATGCTATTGGAGATGACATCAATCGATATCTTGATAAAAAATGATCTTTCCGGCGACGCAAAACCTATAAATGATCAAGAGCAGTTTTGAAAAAAGATAAAATCATTCTGGTAACCCATGAGTTTCCGCCTCAGCGAGGTGGGGCTGGAGTTTATTGTGATGAACTGGCGCATGCCGCGAGAAAGTTATCCATCGATCTAGAAATCTGGGCACCAAAAAATTCCCAAGCCAAGGATTCATCCAAAATTCGTTTAATGCCGCAAAGAGGTTCTCAAGATTGGAGGTGCAGTTGGTCATTGTATCGATTCATTAAAAAAAACATAAACTCAGGGAGTTATTTACATATAGGTGACCCAGGCACTCTTCGGGCAGTTATTCGTTTTGGATGGATGCTTCGAAAACTACCTGCTCTTATTATTACCATTCATGGTTCTGAACTTTTGAGATTTACCCGGTTTGCCCCAGAAAAATTTCTGTTCAAAAAATGGTTAAGGCGTTCGGAAAAAATTCATGTATTATCCAAACATAATGAAGAAAACCTAAGGCTCTTATGCCCAGAAATCTCCGACCGCATTAGGAAAATTGCTGGAGCACCTGCCCGAAATGTAATCCCTCGCCACAACATTGATAGTAAAATCTTATCTCGTTCTGCGGGAAGCCTTATAATTTTATTGTCCGTTGGAAGGATTCATCCAAGAAAGGGACAGTTGGAATTAATCGAGGCAATCAACCGGTTAGATCGTTCGATCCAAGAAAAGTTTGTCTGTCGAATTGTCGGCCCAGTGATCGATTCACCTTATTTTAAAAAGTTAAAAACTTTAGCTTCTCAGTCCGTTTGCAAAATAATTTTTGCGGGAGAATTAAATGATGAGGAACTAAGGACCGAGTATGAGAATAGTGATTTATTTGCCCTGACTTCTATCCCTCAGAAAAAAAGTATCGAAGGCTTTGGCTTTGTTTATCTTGAAGCCTCCGCCCATGGATTACCAATTATTGCCCACAAAACAGGAGGGGTAGAAGATGCGGTAATTGATGGAGAGACGGGATTGCTTGCTGATCCGCACCAACCTAGTGAACTTACTCAAAAAATTGCAACGCTCATCAATCATTCGGATTTAAGAAAGCAGATGAGTGAAAAGGGTAAGGCTTGGGCAAATCAACACTCTTGGAGTCAGATTGCCCGAAAATTATATCTGGACAAAGAATAAATTTTCTGACGACGCCACCCCATTATTTTCTTGGAATTACAAAACATCGGCAAATGCAGGTCGTAGTCGATTAAAAAACCAACCCCCCAGAAATAAGGACAGGATTCCAAATAGCCAAGTATAGAGCACCGCAAACCAATCGGGTTCGCCTCCCCATAGAATAACATTTCTTAAGCCATCTATCATTTGCAAGAGGGGGTTCCATTGTAAAAATTGCCATATCTGAGGAGCGGTCTCCCTCGCTTTTTCTGCAGAATAAAAAACTCCACTTGCATAAAGCAAAGCTAATCCAAGAAAGGATCCTAAATGACTTAAATCCCGAATAAAGACCCCAAATGATGAAAAAAACCAAGATAATCCCAGTGCGATCAAAAATACGGGTCCAACCAATATTGGAATGTAGAGGCAAGAAAGACTTAACCCCGGACCAAGCAAGGTTACCCCACAGAGACTAAGAGCCATTCCGATAAGTAGATCATAGCCAAGAGCACCCACTTGGGCGGTGGGAAGTATTTCCAATGGAAAAACTACTTTCTTAACAAAATTTGGTTGGGACACAATGACGCCAGGAGAGGATCCAATGACTCCAGATATTAAACTTAATACATTAAGTCCGATAAAGACACCGATGGCATAATCCAGGGTCGATTCATCGGGTGAATCTGTAAAGCGGCCTCCAAACACGACTCCAAAGGCAAAAACATATAAGCTCAGCATGAGCAATGGGTTGGCAAACAACCAAAATGCACCGAGTATACTTCCACGATGCCTAGCTTTGATATTTCGGACTAAAAATTGCCATAACAATTCCCGTTTTTTGAAAAGACTGAAAATTAATTTCATGGTTTCACAATTTGTGTTCTGTACAGTTTTTTTTACAGGTCACTATAATCGACCCAGCCATTCCTTTCATCATAAGCCCTAATTTTTTGGGGAGAGGATTGACTCTCATCTATGTATAACCATCTTTGTGTCTCTTCTAAGGCATAGACCCAGGGGTATGCATCCATATAAATCCATAACCAACTGGATAGAACTGAATTCCATCCCCAAAATACATCCTCTTTCGTGTCGGTCTCTTTTATGTAGAGCCAACCTAAATGCAGATGGTAATTCCAATTATTTGAATAAGGGAAAAAAGTACCAAACCATGGGCTTTGCTTCCATTTTCCATATCCGATCAGTCGGGAACTTGGCCAGCTTGGGAGTCTGGCTTTTATCCAGTCTAGATGACTGGCTAATCGGGTAAAAACGGTAACATCTCCATACTTCGATTCATTTGTTCCGTAGGAAACTACCCCATGTATGCGCCACTCATTACTAGTTCGTACAAAGGCAGGCCCCCCACTATCCCCCACTGCGGTACTCGCTTCCAAAGAAAGTGGACTAGAGCTACTATTTCCGTCTCCTAATTGGTCCAATAGTTGCCCCTTACCTAAAGTATTATTTTCACCATCCTGAGAATCAAAATCGGCCCCAAGCACACCACCCAGCAAACCTGTCTGAGATTCAGTGGAATGCACTGAACGATCGATCATATTCTCCCCCCCTGCCCTAAGATTAGTGTCGCTTTTACTACCTGATGATCCTTCCACTAAGACTCCAAAACCAGCCATTACACTTCTCATACCCAATGGATCATCCGTTAGAGAACGGGGCAGTAAGGCGGGATAAATTCCTGCAACCTCCTTATCCAGATGAATAAGGGCTAAATCAACGCCTAAATAATCCCCTTCTCCCAAGGGGTCATCTGAAGTTTGAAGATCGGTCCAATCTTCCAAGATTTCAATATATTGAACTTGGTAAATATCAGAATCACTCGCCTTCGAGCGATCCTCATTTAAGATCCATTCCCAAGCATTCGCATCCACTTGATCGTAGTCGGAATGTTTGACAACCTGAGCCGCCGTAACCGCCACATTCGGGGCAACCAAAGTGGCCGTACCGAGTACTCCAGTTGAGACAGATTTTAAGGCACCGACAACGGCAAGGTCTGGATAGTCTGAGGAAGACTGAAATTCTCCAGAATTGGATCCCATTTTGTAATGACTGGTCCAATCATTCGCTTCTAACTTCCCCAACCTTCTTTCTTTTTCAATCGCAAAAAGAGGAAAGGAAAGGAATAAGATTTGCCCAAGCAGTTTTTTAATCATCCTTCGATGGAATGATATTCGGGGGACCCGTAGGGGGTACAATATTTGGAGGAGGTGGTGGTGGAGGCAAGGAATCTAAGTCAAAATCATCGCCGACGCGTGAGGCTTCTTGAATTTCAGAGGATTGAAGATCTTCTTGCAAATCAGGTATATTGGTTTCGTCTATCCCCCCCTGTATTCCGTTGATTGATGACCCTTGGGATGTACCGTTAGAAAGAGGCGTACGATTGGGAGTTGTCGGACTTGAAAGCCTATTATTGGTGGTAAGAGAAGGAAAGGGAGGGGGGATACGGGCCGTT
The DNA here is from genome assembly GCA_038137385.1 of Opitutales bacterium. Classification (GTDB taxonomy): domain Bacteria; phylum Verrucomicrobiota; class Verrucomicrobiia; order Opitutales; family Seribacteraceae; genus Chordibacter. Next base: position 5,414 of record JAYQBP010000024.1, read on the forward strand.
GTATTTGATTTTGAGGAACCCTGCAATGGGGACCCATTGGAAGTTGTATTTTTTAGATTCGTAGACATGCGACTGGCGAGCCAAGTCGGAAATTCAGGAACTGTTGAAGGACGGGGTGGCATTATCTTAGGTTGACTTGAGGCTGTGTTAATGGGTTTTTTGGGTGGAGGTCCTGTCGTGGTGTTCGCCTTATTGAGTGAAGGTTTTGAGCTGGTTGATTCGATCAAATTTAAATCAAAGGTTTGACCGCTATATGCTAAAGTTAACTTTTCTTCCTCCATGTTAAAAGATAAGGCTTCGAATTCTTCGACCGTTTTTTCCGATAACATAATCCACTCCCCAAAATTTGACTTTTTATTGAAAATACAAAATCTAGGAACTCCATTAAGAATGAAATATCCTCTAAATTCTACCTCTTTGGAAATTTTTGAGTCGATCACTGGTTTTGGGGGTGGCGGAACTGGTTCAACTTTTGGGGGTGGTCGGTTGGCTCCGGGTCTCAAAAAGGGATTGCTCGCATCGCTCGTCAGGCAAAAAGATACCAGCATCAAAATCCATACAATTTTTTTACACCACTTGAACACACATTTAATTTTTCAAAGTTAAGTGGGTAGAGCAAGAATCAACCTACCATTAACATTCAGTTACTGAAGTATATTTTCTCAGGAAATTGCCAAGTTTGCAGTTTTAAAACCTAACCAGATCAAGATCAATGAACCCAAAAAATTGGCGGAGATATAAGCCACCAACCAAGTCCATGATTCTTTTATTCCTAAATTATAAATATCCATACCAAAGGTGGAAAAAGTGGTAAATCCTCCGCATATTCCAATAATCCAGAAAGCACGAAATAAATCTCCCGAACCAAGGTTTGCTCCGTATCGAGTGAGTAAACCAATCAAAAAAGCTCCACATAAATTTGCCGCTAATGTGGACAAAAAACTATGAGGATTAAAAAAATGACCCAAAAAAGCTCTAAATACTGACCCTAATCCACCGCCAAGAGCTACTAAAATATAGAATTGTATCCCCATAGTTTAAGGGGAAAAAGAATTAATCTTTTTCGAATTCTTCAGGAGTGACTTCGGAGTCGTCGTCGTCATCGACATCAGACTCGGCTTCTTCCGCACTATTATATTTTAAAACTCTGCGGTTTTGAGGAAGGGGGGATAAATTAACAATAATGAAGCGGCCGTTGAGTTTTGGTTCATCATCCGGTCGCCCGACACCCGATAAATCATCGATTGCACGTTTCACGACATCCATCCCAATATCAACATGCTCCATCTCGCGACCACGAAACATCAGGGTAACCTTTAGTTTGTTTCCCTGATGAAGGAATTTTTCCGAACGGCGTAATTTAGTAACGTAGTCATGCTCTTCGATACGGGGTCGAAATTTGGCCTCTTTGATACGCTTGGCAGACTTTTCTTTATTCTTTTTGAT
>JAYQBP010000024.1:6869-15486 GCA_038137385.1 Opitutales bacterium
TGTTCTTACTAAGTTCGTATTTGTACTTACCAAACTCAAGAATTCTACACACTGGGGGATGAGCATTGGCAGCTACCTCCACTAAGTCGAGCCCTTCAGCTTTGGCGATTTTAACAGCTTCTTCGGGAGGCATAACTCCAAGCATTTCGCCATCTGATCCAATCACTCGAACTTCTCGTGCCCGGATCTTGTCGTTTTTTCTGATGTAATTGCGGTTATTAAACCGCTTGTTATTTTTACCACGTGGTGCAGGAGCCATGCGGTTAGCTGAGGTTGTACATTAGGGATAGAGAAAAATTAAACAAACAACACCTATCTTAGCTAGTTAAGAGGATTGCAACATTTAATTCGTAAATAATTAGAGATTAAAACTCTCTCCACAACTGCAACTGGCCTTGGCATTTGGGTTGGAAAATTTAAAACCTCCAGCTACGAGTTGATCGGAATAATCCAGTGTAGTTCCCCTTAAATAAAGTGCGGTTTTCGAGTCTACCAACACTCGAGCCCCTTCGCTCAATACAAATAGATCATTTGGTTTTCCGCTCTCTACAAACTTCATTTTGTAGGACAGTCCATTGCACCCCCCTCCGGTAATTCTTATTCTTAAATAGTTTCCCGATTGTTCACGCTCAATTAGCTGGGCGACTTTTTCAGCTGCATCTGTAGTCAGTCGGACCAAGTTCTCATTGGCTTGTAAATAACTTTCCTCAGCTAACATTTGAAATTTGTAGTTCTACAGGTTGGGGGTATTCGATTCTTAAAGAATGCTATGGCTTTTTAAATAATCGAGCAAAACCTCTTGTACCTGAATCAAAAAACTCAACAAATTCCAAAGCAATCGAATGTTGAGGGCACTCCATGCCATGCAAAATGTCTTGGGCACCTTTTTTTAAATTTGTGTAGGTCGAAATTTTACGAAAGCACCCCTTAAGTTCAGCCAGTTCCTCTCTGGTTACTTTCCTTCTCTTGAGCCCAACTAAATTTAATCCCGATATTTGATTACGCCCAGATACTAAAACCTGAGGAGGAATATCTAATGATACCTCAGCTAATCCTCCAACCATCGCCCCACTTCCAATTCGTACAAATTGATGGATCGCAGCCCCACCCCCAATGAAAGTTTCGCTCCCAATGGAAACATGACCACCCAGTAAGGCACCGTTGGCTAAAACAACCTGGTTGTTGATGAGACAATCATGGGCAACATGAGAATTTCCCATAAGGAAGCAATCTTCACCGATTTCAGTCACCCCATCCTTTTCAATCGAACGGTGAATCGTAACCCCCTCCCCTATTCTGGTTCTATCCCCGATTAAAACTTTGGAACCTACTGAACGATCAAAACCTAGGTATTGCGGGTCTCCACCAATAACAGAAAAATGACCTACCTCGACCCCATCACCAAGGGTGACATTTTGTTTAACTATAGAGTGGGCAAGTACTTTACAACCAACTCCCAAGGTTACCCCCTCTTCGATAATCGCATACGGACCAATCACCGTATTTTTTCCAATACTTACACCACTGGCTATGCGAGCGGTTTTATCAACTTCAGGAGGAATCATATGAGATTTATCATTCAATCTTCTTGGAAAATTTGTAACTGCGGGTCTTTGGACAAACCATAGGCTTTGACCAATCTTAATGTCTGCATGACTTCGTGCCCATCGTAGTGCAGGGACGGCTTGGACTGTCTAAGTAAATTTTCCAAAATAGAGCCCAAGGTAAGTACACCGTTTAACCCGGCATCAAGAAAATTTTGCATAAGTTTTTGCAGGCGGTCAATGCCTTGGGGTAGTGAAGGCACAACTAATATTTTAAGTGATTCAGAAATCCCCAAGGATTGCCATTCAGTATGAGAAGCAAAGCTTTCTATAATCCGGTTGCTATCGATTTCTGTTTTAAAAAATTTCATAAGTCTCACATCACTAGAAAGCGACGCCACCGAAAAAGTACTATTTGCCCAGCCAAGAGTGGCGACTTGAGCCGATCGAATCTTTTTAAGATCAGCCGAAAAAAGCCTTACATTCAGTGAAGAATCATTCTCTAAAACTTTTGGATTCATGACCGTGATTACTGGAAGGGCTTCGTTTCTTTTTTTGGAACCATTCTTGGGGGCATTAATTGGCGAGGGGAGTTGTCTGACTAAAAACCCGTTACTTTCAAAGTAGGCTTCGACCAGGTCCTGCTCGATCATGATTAACCAACTTCTCTACAAATTTTCTAAACAGCACCCACGGAGGTCCAAACCCGATCAATCTGTTCCTCGCTAACCGCAGTAGTGCAAAATGCATCGCCAATTTCTTCCATCACAACCAATCGTAAAACCCCACGATTCACTTTTTTGTCGGAACTCATAGCGGAAATAAGATCTTTCTTACTGAGGGGGACGAAAAGACTAGATGGCAAATCGTAGGAATTTAATATTTCAAGCAAATGTTCAATAGGAACACTTTGGCACTTGCCAAGTAGTTGAGACAGACGCAGGGCACATACTAAACCTACCGCAACGGCTTCGCCATGGAGATAGCTTCCATAACCAGCAACTTTCTCAATCGCATGACCAAAAGTATGTCCAAGATTTAGCAACGCCCTTCCTTTTAGTTTTTCATGGGATTCCTTTTCATCTGCTTGTACAATTTCGGCTTTTATCGCACAACATTGTTCAATCAAGGCTGCTAAATCTTTGCTCGATGAAGAGAGCGGAGTCTCCCTGCCATGTAAAAATGAGAAAAGGTTTTTGTCTGCAAGCATTCCATATTTTATAACTTCTGACATTCCGGCAGAAAACTCTCTGGATGGAAGGGTCTCTAAGATATTGAGATCCGCCCATACGCAATCCGGTTGATGAAAGGATCCAACTAAATTTTTCCCCGAATCAAGATTAATACCGGTCTTCCCGCCAACGGAGCTATCCACCATTGCAAGTAAGGTTGTGGGCACTTGAAAAAAAGAAATTCCTCGGAGGTAACTAGCGGAAACAAAACCAGTTAAATCCCCCACCACACCTCCTCCTAATGCAACAACAAAACCACTACGGTCTATGCTGGAATCAGCCAAGAAGTTCCAGGCTTTGGTTAATTGTTCAACACATTTACTTGCTTCACCCGACGGTATTACAAGTTGTGGAATGATGTTAAATAAATGATTGGAAAACTCAGGCTGTGCCCGGAAGAATTCTTGATCCACCAAGACCGCCCCTTTCTTTCCCAGTGAGATCAAATGAGAAATCGTTCCAGTAATTTCTCCAATAAGATTACGCCCAACATAGATCGGATAACTTCGATCGCCTAAATCAACGGTGAGTTTATTCATCTTCAAACTTAGGTTTGTTTCGCAGGCAAGACCGCTGTGCTATCCGCCTGATCAGGAAGTAAAGAGTCTAAATAGGCATCAATCGAAAAAGGCTGCAAATCATCAGGCTGCTCCCCTAATCCCAAAAAATAAACCGGTAACTTCAATTCCCGATAAATTGATACCAAGGCTCCCCCTTTAGCTGTCCCGTCTAATTTGGTGATTACCAAACCCGTAAGACCAAACTTCTGGTGAAAAACTTTTGCCTGAGCGACGCCATTCGTTCCAGTCGAACCATCGATCACTAACCATGAATGGTGAGGGCTTGCATCATCTCTTTTTTGAAGAACTCTTTTAAGCTTGGATAACTCATCCATTAGATGGTCCTTTACATGCAATCGGCCAGCAGTATCCAAAAGCAAATAGTCACAACCTTTGGAGAGGGCTGAAGTGTAGGCATCAAAAGCTACCGCAGCCGAATCGGCACCATGATGACCTGATACCAAATCCAAATTTAAACGGTGAGCCCATTCTTTTAACTGCTCGGTAGCAGCAGCCCTAAAAGTGTCACAGGCACCCAATAAAACACTCTTGCAGTCTTGCGTGAGACGATGGCCCAGTTTTGCACTGGTAGTGGTCTTACCAGAACCATTTACTCCAATTAAACAAATGACCTCAGGCTTCCCATTGGAGACTTCATCCAGCCTACCTTCAGAACCCCGCAAAACTTCAGTCAAAACGGAACGAGCAATCAAGCGAATATCTTCCCCGCGAAAATCTTTGTTGGAGCGGTAAAAAGAGTGAATTTCAGCTAAAATAGCCTCCGTGGTATCAGGGCCAAAATCGCAGGAATAAAAGGCTTCCTCTAGATCAAAAAGATCTTCTTCGGATAAGGTCTTCCTACCCGAAACCCGAATCATCGCACCCTGTAAAAGTGATGATCCTTTACTCAGTCCTTTTTTGAACTTCGAAAATAATCCCATAAAAGAAATTAGTATGTAATTAATGTCTCCAGCAGACTCATGTGCTATGCCGTTTATTTTGGCTGAATTAACAAGGTACAGCAAGAAAAGTCGAGAACCTGACGAGTGCAGCAATCCTGTTCTGTGTATGCATGTAAACAAAGCAAAATAAGTCGGTCGCCTAAATCCCAGCGGTCTGTAATCAATCCACCCTGATCGTTCAGCGGTACTTCGTGGAGTAAGGGAAAGGGTGCTTGCTTGTCAGGTAAACCATAACTTTTAATGACCCGGTTACGCAAAGAACTCCATTGCGGTTGAACGATGTCCTCATAAAAAAATTCCTGCCATCCAGCTTCTCCCTGAATCAAGCAAAGGCGAAGGGCATCTCCTTCAAACTTACAGGTTAATTCATAAGCATGACCGTCCCAACGGACCGGAGATTTAATCAAATTGGACTGCAATTCAGTGTAAGCTAAAAACCCAGCAGACTGGAGCTTATCTAAGCAAACAGCCCGACTGTCTCCAGCCTTTAGACCAGCAAAGAATCCCTCTTCCGAAAGAGGAGTAAAGCTGGGAGATTCAGGGAATTGATTAGGAACGCCCCCAAGAAAGGGGACCATGACCATTAAGGAAACAAGAAACTTTTTGCACGAGCTACAGGGCATAATAAATACGCTCCAAAGCAAGCATGGCGTAACAAGAAACAAGAATGGGATCTTTCTCCCACCAACGCCCAGACTCATTGACCCAAAATCCTGCATGGTCTTGTAAATCGAGCAGGGCTAATGTAAGTTCCCTTTTCCAATCTTTGGATATACCGTTCTTACCTTTGAGTTGATCTATGCCAGCCAAGGTTAGGGCTTTAGCCATGGTGTGGTAGTAATAGAAAAGTCCCTGCTTACCCATACCTGGGTTCTCTTCGACTTGATAATTCTTGTTTAACCAGTCCTTGACTGCAAGGATCCTGGGGTCAGAAGCGTCCATCTCAGCATAGATAAAACTGAGCAATCCTGCATAGCTCATGCTTCCATAAGACCGGAGGGAAACCGCCCCTTTTTCGTCGGAACGCTCCCCCGCCATGCTATTTCCCGGAAAATAAACGAACCCACCGTTGTCTTCCGGGTGTGAGCTAACCCAATCCTGTGGATTGGTCTCTGCAAGATTTTGACATTTTGACACAAAATCTATGGCCGCCTGCCAGTCTAAGTCGGCGGAATCACCTTCCTTAGAGTCCATTGATTTTTTGGCATAGTAGAGAGCCTCCATCGCCAAATGGGTATTGGACAAATCGGAGTGTGCCCAAGTCGAACCATAACCCACGCCACCATCAAATAGGTTATCTGTTTTTCCTTTCTCATCGAAGTCTGATTGTTGATTAACCAAGAACTTTCTAGCGGAACGAATGATATCCTCGTCCATCGGAGCATTGAGTTGTAAGAATGCCATCAAACTGATCGAAGTGTTGTAAGAGGCCAAACCTTTGCCATAAATACCTCCATCACTTTGTACTTTAGATCTTAAAAACTGGTAGCCCTTAGAAAGCTGATTGTCGTACTTACTGGATTCCATTTCCGATGGATGCCCAAGGGTTGCCCGAAGAACAAGGGCAGTAAGAGCTGGGTATTGCGGACTTCCCCAGTGGCCGGCTGTTTCATTTTGTTCGCCATAGATCCATTTCAAGCCCTTATCCAGTGAACGTTCTATCTCAAGTTGTAGAGAGAGGTTCGGAGATGCGGTAATAGATTTACAAACAAGGATGTTCAATCCAACGAGGAGAAGGTTAGAAAAGACTTTCATAAGTAAATGAGCCAACCAAACACACTACTTATTGGATGGCAATTGGAAGCGAATGGTGACGGGTGTTTCTTTGGCGGGCATGGATAACTCATTGGCTATCCAAACATCATCAAATTTACTCTGATCATCCCTGCTATTAAGAGTGGCACGTTCATCATGATAAATCGCCACAATCGAACCATCCATCTCCGCCAAGTAAGATCCCTCCATTACTTTTGAACCCGTAAACACAAAAGTATTTTCCTTCAACACTCTTCCATCTGTTTGGCAAACGACCATCGAATTGATCGTCTCTTTTCGCGGCACCCCCCCTTCCTTCCATTCAACAAATATTTTGATCGAATGAATCTGACCAGGACGGATGGGAGAATTTTTCAACTGGGAAAAGAAGTGAGCTTGGGGCTTTTCCTTTAATAAAAGCAAGCATGCATGAATCAATCGGGGACTAACTGAAGTGCGCATCAAGGACTCGTGAGTTTTTCCTTCATCATGGACTAGTGCGTATTCAACTAATCCGTTTGTTTGGTTACAGATCGCAGGAAAGGAAAATTCACGTCTTTCTTTGTTAATCAAAATTTGACCAAATTCAAATAGCTCGGAGTTTACTTTGGTAATTTCCGGGTAATTCTCTTGATTATCTCCTAATAAAGATGAAACCAAAAAAATTACATTAAAGGCGACAAACAGTATATAGGTATTCATTTTATGAGAGCCCATAACCAAGAAAATGATAATTGACCAACTGAGTCAATTGGTTCGGGCAAAGGATTAACAAGTTTTTATGAGTATACTCCACCCTTCGGATACTTTAAATCTTCTGTGCTTGCTTGACCTAGTGGGTTCTGTATCGGTAAGAGTATATATATTATTCTTTCTACCCTATAATCATTATGGACGAAGAAACTGAAAATTACGAAGAGCCCGAATATGAAGAGGAAGCAGATTTCAATTCTGATGAAGAAGATGCTCCCGTTTCAGTGGTGCCCCCAACCGAAGGTGCATTTGGAAAATATTTAAGGGAATACCGATTGCTTAACAGCTTGCTTCTTTCATTAGGAATTATTGTCGGCATCATTGGATTTATGCTCGCTTGGACTATTGTTGTTCATGTTGGTGAAGAAGGAGACTCGGACTTTGGGGAAGCTGGCCCACCGGCAGCTCAGCAGCAACAGCAAGTCCAGAAACAAATGCAAAAGTTGATGCAACGCCAAAAGAAAGCGACCCCATCCTCAAAATCTGAATTCAAAACAACCACAGTCTCTGAAATTTCCCTTCCTGACTTCAATGAACTAGATGTAAAAGATCTTGCCCCTGTTGTGGAAGCTGCCCCACCTCAAATGACTCAGGCTACGATGAATAATGAGTCGATGAAAAGTGCTCTTAAAGGAATTAAAATGAGCCTTCCAAAAGTGATGCAACAACGATGTGACCCTAAGAAGCGGGTTGAGCGTTTACGGTCGGGCGGTGGTCGTGACATGACAGAAGATGCGATTGTCAAAGGCCTGAATTGGTTAAAATCGGTACAAGATTCCGATGGTGGATGGGGCAAACAAGACAAAGATGCCAAAGGCGAAAAATATGGAGGTTACCCAGAGCATCGGGATGCCATGACTGCAATGGCCATCCTTGCTTTTTTGGGACACTGTGAATTACAAGATTCGCCGGAATTTGGTGAGACTGTCAAAAGAGGAATTGATTTTCTAACATCCTCCCCTCCTGATAAATGGGGTAGTTACGACAAGAGTGGAAAATTCACCGGACTCAGCGGAGGTGGCAGGGCAGCCTATTCTCACGCAATCAGAAGCTATGCTTTGTGCGAAGCTTACACCATGACCAAAATTCCTAAACTTAAAGAATTTGCCAAACGAGCCATTAAATTAGTCATCGATGGACAAAACCCCAATGGTGGTTGGGCGTATGGTTACGGGATTGGTGTGGGAGCTCATGTCGACCTTTCGGTCTCAGGATGGTGTATTCAGGCACTCAAGGCTTTTGCACTCACTGGTATAACAGACATCTCAGTTGATGAAGCGATGGATAAGGCTGTAGAGTATGTCAAAAAATGCCAAGACTCGGTCGGTCGGTTTCAATATATGATCGAAAAACACGGTGGCGGTTCGGGCCACGGATCTCTTACTGGTACAGGTGTTTTATCCTTACAAATTTGGAAAAATGCAAATTCTTCCGAGGCGAAAAAAGGGCTGGATTGGATTGTCGAAAATCGCCTTCATGAAGAATGGAAAAAAGTCGATGTCTATGAATGGTACTATCATGCTCAAGCCTGCTTTCAATCGACCGGAGCGGGAAGTAGTAAATATTGGAGGGAATGGAATAAAAACTTTCAACAAGTTGTCGTGAAAGCACAAGAGTCAGACGGTCACTGGCCGCATGGTTATCACTTCCATGGCGATACCGACTTATACAGAACGACCATGACTATTCTAATGCTAGAAGTCTATTACCGCTATGCACCGATGACCAAGGTATAACAACTGCTCAATCTCCTAACCCCGCACCCAATTAACGCCATGAGAATATTTGCTCAATTCATCATCTTCACCTTG
>JAYQBP010000024.1:15528-19505 GCA_038137385.1 Opitutales bacterium
TATCCTCCAAGGTAATGAAGTGGCTAGGGAGATTGTCATTACGGGTAACGATGCGATGCAATTCGATTTGAGAGAAATTGAGGTAAATCCTGATGAACCAATCAAGTTAACCTTCAAGAATATCGGTTCCATTCCCAAAATAGCCATGGGACATAATTGGGTCCTATTACAAAAGGACACCGATGCTCTTGCTTTTGGACAAAAAGTTTTAGCCTCAGGCGGTAGTGCCACCAACGCCCTTCCCAAATCCCTGCTCGGCGAAGTCATTGCTCACTCCAAATTACTGGGTCCTGGAGAAACTGATGTCATCTCATTTAAAGCTCCATCCCAAAAAGGAGAATACCAGTATGTGTGTACCTTCCCTGGCCATTTCGCCATGATGCGCGGGGTTCTTAAAGTAAAGTAATTACTTTTTGTATTCCATTTCAATTAAACTTCAAAAAGTCCCTGTGTGTCAGAATCTTTAAAAGAATCTAAGTTACTAGAAAGTGCCAATTCCGCGGGAATGTTTACCAAGCTTTCCGCTTATGCCAAAGTTAGTGGTCCAGGAATTTGGTTAACGCTTGCGGCACTAAGTGCGGGTTCTTTGATTGGATCATTAGGGCTTGGGCAACGATTGGGCACAGAGGGTTTATGGGTACAGGCTTGGGCCATGCTCCTAGGAATGTTTTCTCTTTGGGCTGTCAGTCACATTGCTTTAAATACCCAACAAAGCTTGTTTTCACTTTTAAAAAACGAGTGGAATCCCTCCCTAGGATGGTGGCTTGCATGCTCTGCGATGATCACCAACTTTGCCTGGTGTATGCCTCAATTTCGCTTTGGGGCTGATGTTACTGGTTCTATTTTACTTCCTTTTCTAGACAACAAAATGGGTAAGATTGCTGTCGCTTTGAGTATGCTTTGTCTAGCGATTTTTCTTTCTATTTGGTATGAGAAGTCTGGCTTCAGATCGAAACTTATTCAATGGCTCTTAAGGTTTATGCTGTGGTCATTGGTTGGGTTAATTTTAGTTTCTGTCGTGCTTGTTTTACCCAAATCCAAAATATCTGCTGGAGATATTGCACTTGGTTTATTACCGCAAACGAGTCACTTTTCAGAAGTACCTTCGTCCTTTCATTCTATACTCGATCAAGCAGGAGAATTTAAATCCTTCTGGGAAGAAAAATTACTCTCAAAACAAAGAGAACTCACATTGATCACTTTTTCTTCAACCCTTGGAGTCAACCTCTTATTTGCTCTTCCCCTTATATTATTGGGACGAGGCTGGAAAAGGGAACACAGTGGTTTTGCCAAGTTTAACTTCTTTTGGGGACTCTTCATTCCTTTTGTACTCTGTTCGTCCTGTCTTACTCTACTCTCTACCATCGCACATCAAAAAGTAATCGATGATGCCTTATCTACTCATCAGGCATCAGTGATTTCGAAAGACGATTTATCACATGGACCGATTCATGACCTATTAGCCAAGAGGGTATGTGAGGAAATGGGTGAAGAAACTTTCCACGCTCTTCCACCTTTTCAACAAGAAACTCAAATTGAATCCCTCGATCCAGCAGAGCATTTACTGGCCCGTTCTGTTATATCAACGGGACTTTTCGATTGGATTAAAATTTTAGAAAAAATTGATTCTTCAGCAAAATATCTCATCGGATTTGCGGTCTTAATTATTGTTTTCTCCACTATATTAATTCTGATGATTTTAAATGGTCACTTGGTTTGTGAAGTTCTCAACAAGCCTCATAAAGGAGCCCCATTTCAATCTGGGTCTTTAGTGCTCGCTCTCGCTTCAGTAGGACCGTTTGTATGGGCAGATCAAGATACATGGATAGCTGATCCTACCTATTTTCTAAGCTTAGCCATATTGCCCTATGCCCTATTATCCTTTATCCTGATGCTAAATAGTAAAGAATTACTTGGTAGAAAGTGCCCCACCGGGATCAGTGGTTCGATGTTGAATTTAGGAGCGACTCTTTCTTTCCTCTTTTTGGGTAGCAGTTCTTTCTACTTGGCATGGAATGAGAGATGGGGCGAGGCACCCGTAGGCCAAATTTTTGTGATCTTAATTGGAATCCTGATTTTAGTGGGATACTTCACTCTCAAAAACCAAAAATTATCGAATCGAATATCCGGTCTTGAGACTAGGTTTGATCAAATCAACTCTTCTAAGTCTTCCTAAATACCCTCTTTTTTGTGTATTTTAATCAAGAGGAATGGATGAATCAGTTTTCCAGCGGAACCCATTTCCTTTTCTCGCCCCTAGATGTAGTCAAGGATTGTAATACCCAAGCCTCTCCAGTTGAGGAGTCGATCTTGATCAGTCTTTTATAAAGATAAGGTTTGGCATCTTGAGAGTAATATTCTGCACTGGTTAAAACAAACCTGCCATTTTTAGAATTCGAACTACTGAAGTTAGGTGGTGGAGGAATATTGACCGGTAAAGAAGGGGGTCGTTGTAAAACTTTATTCTCACCAAACAAACTTGAGAAGATTAAGATTAAAACAAAGCAACCAAGCGAATTACGAATGAATAACATAATGTTTTAATACCAGCTTGTTCAGGATTTCATCAAACAAATTTCTTAAATTTAGATTGCCAAAAAAAAACTCCCTCGGCTTTGCCCAAACCGAGGAAGTGTAAGTGAGTAAATTTACTCAAAAAAAGTTCAATCATTACAAATTACTCTTTGCAACTTTTTTTTAACTTTTTAACTAAATTATGGCCCTATTATTTTAGATAAGATCTTTCCTGTTATTTTTTTAAGTTTAATACTTCAGCGTTTTCGATTGAACAAAGAAACAAGCGTGTTACGAATATAAGATGTGATTCGTTTGATTCTAAAAGGAGATATTTTATCATTCTTACTTCCCTGCTTAATTTGCATTGGATTTGCTTCGGGTTGTAGGAGTAAATCAGCAGTTTCGGTTCCGGATGCCCCACCTCCTTACGCCAGCTTCTCCGTGCCTCAGGAACGATATCAAACAGCTCAGGTTTATGGTGGACAACCCAATCTGACCTCACCTGCTCCTCCCTACATACCTCCACAGAGCGACCCGCCAAGTAATATAACTTTCAACCCAGCCATATCACTACCGCCGCCGAACAATCCTAGGGTAGGTGAATTGCGTCCATACCGATCAACCAACAACTTTTCCAACCGAAGAACCTCCCATCTTCAAAAATCAAACAACACTATTAGGTATACTCTTGAGGCCAAAAACAACCTGTGGGTCCTTGTCCAAGATCCCAAAGGTACTGAATTAGATTGGATTAAAATGAAAGCAGGAGATTCAAAATCGATATCTCACAAAGGTGCACTCACGATTACCTGCTCATCTGGCAATCAGCTAACAATAAAGGACAAAAACGGTAAGACTCTTGAAACCAACCCGAATATGAATGGTATTTCTATCGTTCGTTTACCGGGAGATTAATAAAGAGTTTTGATGAAATAACCGCTTATAATTGCTCGTCCGCATCGTCTTCCAGCAACTGGTCAGGTTTTTGATCGAATATAATATCAATAGAGGCGACAATACCTTGATCAAATTTGAAAGTGATTAAGCTCCAGTCATAGACTTGGCCAGTATTATCTTCCAAAACAGCTCTCCTGTAATCATAAAGATAATCTCCATCTTCGATCAATGATTGTCCATCAGCTGGACCCATAAACCGTTCTACTTCAAATCTATTTTTTCCAAGTAGTAAATGCTCTAGGTTAAATTTACTTAATGCTTGGTTGGTTGGACCGAGCGATATTGAATTAGAAGTTCTTGGATTCTGATTAACTATCGTTCGATTACAACCAACCCATCCAAAAATTAAAAAGGCAAATAAACTGGTAAAAAGAAACCTCAACATATTATTATAAAAGGTGAATGGCGGAGAGAACGGGATTCGAACCCGTGGAGGAACGATTAGCTCCTCACCGGTTTAGCAAACCAGCGCATTCGACCACTCTGCCATCTCTCCAATTTTT